>NZ_JAVESS010000001.1:0-322961 GCF_034006445.1 Desulfovibrio sp.
CGGCGGCTCTGGTCATGAATTTCAGCCTGGGCTCCTTCCATTGGGGCTTTGAAAACCAGCCCGTTGCCCAGCCCGACGACCTCTGGAACTTTATGGGCATGGTTACGGCGGGGCTTGCCTTTGCTCTTGCGGGCGGCTGCCCTGGTCGCCAGTTGTTCATGGCCGGAGAAGGCGACAATGACGCCGCCGTCTTTGCCGTGGGTCTTATCGTCGGCACGGCCATGGCCCACAACTTCGGCATGGCCTCCAGCACTGCGGGCATCGGCCCCCACGGCATGGCCGCCACCCTGGCCGGGCTTGGGATTTGTCTGTTCGTCGGATTTTTCAACTGCAAGCGAGGCGCGTAATGTCTGAACTCATTGATACCCGTGGCCTTTCCTGCCCGCAGCCGGTGCTGCTCTTTCTCAATGCCCTCAAGGGCGATGCCGCCAGCTCGTTCAGCGTGCTGGTGGACAATGACGCCAGCCTTGAAAACGTCAGCCGCGCGGCCCGCAACCGGGGCTTCAATGTGACGAGTTCTGACGAAGGGCAGGGCGTCACCCGGCTGGAAATAGCAAAGTCCTGACATAGATCCGCAGTTTTTCATGCGAATAACAGCCGGGCGGGCTTTGCCGCCCGCCCGGCAGGATACAGACATGGCCAACATGCCGAATACGAACAACAAGCCTTCCGGCGGGCTGCTGGACAGGATGGGCAGCCTCCTGCGCGGATGGCGCGACAAGAAAGAGCCGCCCGTTCCGGACAAAACCCCCGGCTCGGCAGGCGCTGGCAAGGCGCTGAGCGACAGGGGGCTGCTGGTCTTTTCCCATACGGGAGAGGTCATCAAGGCCGAGGGCCTGCTCCGTCAGGCCGGGCTTGCCGTTGAGGTCAAGGGGCCGCCGCCGCAATTGCGCACTGGTTGCGACATGGTGGTGGTTTTTGAACTGGTCAGCCAGACTGCCGTGCTGGAAGTTCTCAATAATGCCGGCATCCGTCCGGAAAATGTCGTCACTGCCCATGACGTGCTGCTTGAGCCCGTGTCCCTGTATCAGGTCAAGCGTCTGGATCACTGGCTCATGGTGCGCGCCGCCAATATGAAGATCACCCTGGACACGCGCGACGGCCGCATTGTGAATATTTCCGGCGGCGGTTGCCCGGATGTGCCCTGGCTTGCGCATTGCCTCTGCGGCATGCGGCTGGATGAAGCGCCGGAGCCACGGAGCCTCGGGCAGACACTCTGCTGCTACAGCCTGCAAAAGGCCTATGAAGAATTGCGGAGGCAGTATCCGTGTGGTATATAACGGGAACCTTGCCGGATAAGGATATGGGATTTTGCGAGGCGGCAACGCGGGCGCCGTCGTCTGTGCGAGACGGCATGCTGCATCTACCGGACGGGAGCGCCGTGCCTGTGCAGCGCGGCACAGCGGCCCTGGCGGCCACGGCCCTTCTGGCCTGCGAGGCATTGGGCTTTGAGCCGCCCCGCCTTCTGCTGGCCGGTGACATCGGTTCCGGCGCGGGCAGCCGCGCCCTTTATGCGTGGCTCACGGAACATGCGGCAACGCTGGCCCCCAGCGGGCTGACATTCCACTATCTTTTCCCGGATGTGGATTGGCACAACCGCGTGCTCATGGCCATACAGGCCTTGCCGTCGCCACCCCTGCTGGTGGCCGATGCGGGCTTCATGTACGTGGCCAAGATGAGCGGTTACGCCGACGCCTACGACCTTTTCACGCCCGACCTGGGCGAAATGGCCTTTCTGGCTGACGAAAAAGCGCCGCACCCTTTTTATACCAGAGGATTTTTGCTGGCCGAGGAAGAGGATATTCCCGGTCTGCTGGCCCGCGCCCAGGCGCACGGCAACTGCCCGGCCAACCTCATCATCAAGGGCCGCGCCGATCATATCGTCTGCGAAGGACGCCTTGCCGCGACCATCGAGGAACCCTCGGAACCGGCCATGGAGTGCATCGGCGGTACAGGCGACCTTGTGACGGGCCTTGTGACGGCCCTGCTGGCCGGGGGGATTCCCCTGTGCAGGGCCAGCCTCGCCGCAGCGCGTCTGGCGCGGCTTCTGGCGCGCTACTGTGCGCCCGACCCCGGCACGCAGGTGGCCCAATTGCTGGCCCGGCTGCCCCAATTTTTACAGGAACATGCCGAGGCTGTTCTTGCAATGGACTGAGGCTGTGGCAGCCGCGCTGACGGCTCCCGCAAATCGTATTTTTCGGGGGAATGAAAACGCTGGAATGTGAAGCAGTGTAAAGTCCATCTGTTCCAGGGCTGGCGACACCATAAAATAAAGGCCGCCACGGCCGGGTCTTGCGCCAGAATAAAAAAAGGCCGCCACGGCGAATGCCTGCGTGCGGCCAGGAGCGTCGTTTATCCCGGATTGGCGCTATTCTTCTTCTTCCAGCACCTTGAGTTCAGCGGACAACTGGCCGGAATTATAGCGCAAAAGAACATAGCCCCCTTGCGCCAGAGCGCCGGGATTGACCACAATGGTGCGGCCCACGCGGTCTACGGCCCGTGCCTCGTGAATGTGCCCGCACAGGCAGATGTCCGGCTGGGCTTCTTCAAGAAATTCGCGTACCGCGGTGGAACCCACATGCACGTCGCCGGGTATGACGTCGCAGGCCGTATCCTTGGGCGGGTTGTGCGACACAAGCACTCTGTGCGGATAGGCGCGGGCCTTCTGCCAGCAGGCTTCAAGCCATGCGGCGAAAGCTGATTCAGGATATTCGCTGGGCGTGCCAAAGGGCGTGAAGGTGGAAGCGCCAACCCCGAAGATGGCCGTGTCCGGCGTAAGCTCGCGCGTTACAGTGTGCAGGTTCCAGCCTTTTTCACTGAGCCACTGATCCACTTCAGGGCGATCCATGTTGCCTATCTGCGCGAGAATCATAGGATTATAGCTACGCAGGACGTCCATGACCTGTTCTGCCTGTTTGACGCCGCCTGTCACCGTGAGGTCGCCGGTGACGATGATGCCGTCGGCCTGGCTCAGTTCGGGAATCTTGGCAAAACGATCGGTTTCGTCATGTATGTCGCCAACGGCGATCCAGAGGTAATCCTGGTCGGTAGAGCTTGGCATGGTGGCGTGTCCTTTGTTATATTGACGCTGCAATAATGCTGCCATACTTCAGTACATAAGGAAAGGCCCGCCATGAGTGAAAATCCCTCTGTGCAAGCCGCGCGGCCGCTGCCGCTGGATGCGGTGGCTGCCCGCAAACAGGCTCTGCGCGAACGCATGACCAGGCTTCGCCGTGAGCAGTCCCAACACCTTGCCCGTGAGCGGGCCGTGGCGGCGCAAGAAAGACTGCTTCAGTCTGATTGCTGGCGTCAGGCGTCATCAGTGGCGCTTTACGTGGGCATCAAGGACGAACTCGGCACCGGCCTGCTGCTGGAAGCGGCATGGCGCGAAGGGCGCACCCTCTGGCTGCCGCGCGTCCGGCGCGGACAACCCGGCTTTATGGATTTCGTGGCTTGCGTCAGCCGTGAGCAACTGCGGCCCGGCCCTTTTGGCCTTGTTGAGCCGGAAGCGGATCTGCCGGGTTTTGGCCCTGAGGACGTGGCCGCTGGCGCGGGCAGGGTTCACTCCACGGAGGGCGGCGCGGCGTTTGCCCCCTCGCTGATGGTGCTGCCCGGCCTGGCTTTTGATCTTGAAGGCGGCCGCCTTGGATACGGCGGTGGGTATTATGACCGGTTTTTACAGGCCGGGCTTGAGTGCCCACGCGTGGGCTTCTGTTTCGATTTTCAGCTTGTCCCTCCCTTGCCCCTGGCCCCCTGGGATCAGCGGGTTCACCATCTATGCACCGAAGAGCGTCTGTTGTGCCTATAAGCTATATCCCTTTTGTGTTTCCCGGCCTGGATTCCGTGCGATGCGCCTTTCAGACCCGCCCCGGCGGCGTGTGCCGTGGAGAGTATGGCGGCGGCAATATTTCCTTCAGCGTGGGTGATGACGCGGCCCTGGTGGCGGCCAACCGTGAGAGCCTGCTGGCGGGCCTGCAATCCCGGGGTTTGCGCCACTGGGCGGAACTGCAGCAGGTGCACGGCGATGTCATGGCCTTTGAGCCGACTCCTGTGCCCTGTGACGCGGTGGCGGTGGAAGAGGGGGACGGCATGGCCACGGCCGAACCCGGCCTGGGCCTGCTCATCAAGACCGCGGACTGCCAGCCCATTTTGCTGGCGCATAAAAGCGGCAGATACGTGGCGGCCATGCACGCAGGCTGGCGCGGCAACCGCTGCGACTTTCCCCTTTCAGGCGTTGTGCGCTTTTGCGAGCGCTACGACATCAGGCCGCAGGACGTCTTTGCCGTCCGTGGGCCGAGTCTTGGCCCCGGCAAGGCTGAATTCATCAATTTTGACAAGGAATGGGGGCCGCAGTTCGTGCCCTGGTTTGACGAAGAAAGCCGCACCATGGATCTTTGGGGATTGACCCGCCATCAGCTTGTGCAGGCGGGTATTCCGGCACGTAATATCTTTGGTCTGGATATCTGCACTGCCAGCAACAACGACCAGTTTTTCTCCTACCGTTGCGCCAGGGCTTCGGGCCGTCAGGCCAGCATCATCTGGATTCAGAAAAACTGAAGGGTGTTCGGGCATCGGCGTAGGCTGGCGGGATGTTTTGCAGCTCAGACGGCTGCCAGCCCGGCTGCAGGCCGCTCATGGCGCAGGGCCGCTCATGGCGCAGGGCCGCCTGCCCTGTGGTTCTGGCCCGCCATCACGGCATTGACAGGCTTGCCGCCCCCGCCTACAGTAGGCGCGGCAATGGTAGCCGGGTTGCCCGGCTTGAAAAGGGAATCCCGTTAAATGCGGGAGCGGACCCGCCGCCGTAAGGCTCGCCAACCTCGCACCACACAGCGCCACTGGAAACGGGAAGGCCGGTGAGAGGGAGCCAAGCCGGAAGACCTGCCTTGCCCCATGCTCCGCCTTTCACGTGGTAAACAGGAGGCATGGCAGCGGCATGAGCCGCCACGGCAACGGGATTTTGTCGGCAGGATTGAGGAAATACGGGCCTCTTCCTTCATGAAGCAACAGCTGCTTCATGCGGGAAGGGGCTTTTTTTATGCCCACGCGCTCCACGCTGGGCCTTCAAAGGGCGGGCATGACCGCGACATCACATTCCTCTTCTCCCTCCGGGTTGTCATCCGTGCGCCTGTGGCCCGCGTTCGCGGCCTTGGCCGCGCTGTGGCTTGTTTCCCTGCCGTTGGCCTGCCTGCCCGGGCCGGTTCCGCTGGCGGCGGGTCAGGTTTTTCACGCTCTGGCGGCGCAGCTGGGGCTGGCTGAGCCGCCGCAGGATGCGTCGCTCATGCTGGTGGTGGGGCAGATACGTCTTGCCCGCGTGTGCCTTGCTACCCTGTGCGGCGGCGCTTTGGCCGTGGCGGGCGTGGCCCTGCAGGGGGTTTTGCGCAACCCTCTTGCCGACCCCTTTACCCTGGGGATTTCGGCGGGCGCGGCCTGCGGGGCAAGTATCGCCATCGCCCTTGGCGGCGTTGCGGGCAGGGCGCTGAGCGGCCTTTTGGCGGCAATGCACATTTCCCTGCCAGGACCTGCGGCCCTGGTGGCTCCGGCGGCTCTGGCGGGCGCGCTGCTGGCCCTGGCCGGAGCCTTGTGGCTTGGCAGGGGCGACGGCGGCTTCAGGCGTGAGAGCGTCATACTTGCTGGCATTGCCGTGGCGGCCTTTCTGGGGGCGCTGGTGGCATTGATCAAGGCGCTTAATGAAGAATCCGTAACCAGCATTGTTTTCTGGATTATGGGATCATTTCAGGGGCGCGGCTGGGACAGTCTGCCCCTGCTGCTGGCAACGTTCGTGCCTGGCCTGATCGCTGTGGCCTTGGGCTGGCGCGCGCTGGACGTTCTGACCATGGGCGACGAACAGGCCGCCCAGCTTGGGCTGAATGTGGGTCGCGCGCGGCTTTGGCTGCTGGCCGGGGCAAGCTGCATGACGGCGGGTTGCGTGGCGGTGGCCGGGGTCATCGGCTTTGTGGGGCTGGTGGTGCCACATGTGCTGCGCCTTGTGCTGGGCTGCGGTCACGGCCCCCTGCTGGCCGGAGCGTTTTTTGGCGGCGGCGTGCTGCTGGTCTGGGCCGACGTGCTGGCCCGCAGTGTGCTGGACGGCGGACAGGAACTGCCCGTGGGCGTGGTCACCGCGCTTCTTGGCGGGCCATTTTTTGCCCTGCTGGTGCGGAGGCGTCCATGAAGCAGAGCGCGACCCCGCCCATGCTTGAGGTGCGCAACCTGCGCTCCGGTTACAGGGAGCGGCCAGTATTGCAGGGCGTGAGTTTTGCGGCGCGTGGCGGTGAATGTCTGGCCCTGCTTGGCCCCAACGGCAGCGGCAAGACCACGTTGTTACGCAGCCTTTCCGGCGTGCTGCACGCGCAGGAAGGGGAGATTTTTCTTCAGGGCAGGTCGCTGGCGGCCATGAAGCCGCGCCAGCGAGCGCGGCTGGCGGCTGTGGTGCCGCAGGGCGGCGAGTACCCGCGTGAGCTTACGGCGCGGCAGATGGCCCTGCTTGGGCGGTATCCGCACCTTTCGTGGTTGGGCTGTTATGGCAGCAGGGATTACGCGGCGGTGGACGAGGCCCTGGAAGCCTGCGGCGCTGCAGCGCTGGCTCCGCGTCGCCTTGCGGAACTGTCGGGCGGCGAGCTGCAAAGAGTGCTGCTGGCCCGCGCCCTGGCGCAGGAAAGCCCGCTCCTGCTGCTGGACGAACTGGCCTCAGGGCTGGACATGGCCCGCATGGCCGGACTTTTTGATTTGCTGGAACGCCGTCGCGCTGCCGGGGCCTGCGTGCTCATGGCCGTGCACGACTGTAACCTGGCGGCCATCTATGCCACGAGGCTGTTGGGCCTCAAGGCCGGAAGGCTTGTTTTTGACGGCCCGGTGGATGCGGTTTTTACCGAGGAGAAGCTCAGTGCCCTTTATGATATCCCTATCGGCGTTTTGCCGCACCCGCTTTGGGGCCTGCCTCAGGCGCTGCTGGCGCGGGCGCATGGCCCCCGCAGTCATGACGGCTTTGTCGCATGCCCTGCCGACCCATGCCCAGGCGACCCGTGTCCTGCCGACCCATGCTCTGCCGACGCTGGCGCTGGCCCTGGTTTTGGCCCTGCCGCCAGCTTTGGCGCTGTCGCTGGTTTCGCCAACCGAGACGCTGGCCGCTGAATCGGCGCAACAACCCACCCCGGCCGTTACTGCCACTGCGTCGGCGTCCCCCTCCACATCCGCCTTTGTCCCGGTCAGCGTGCGTGACGACACGGGGCATGAGGTGCGTCTGGACGCTCCGGCAAAGCGCATCATAGCCCTCTACGGAGCCTTTAACGAGCTTTTGCTGGCGCTGGGCGCTGGCGACAGTCTCGCGGCCCGCACCGTGGCTGACGCAAATATCCCCGGTCTGGAGCATCTGCCCGCCATAGGCACCCATATGCGCCCCAATGCCGAACTTATCGTGCAGCAGTCGCCCGACCTTGTCATCCAGCTTGCCGGGCGCAACGAAGCGCTGTTGCAGACCGAGGCCTTGCGTGCCCTTGGCCTGAACGTGCTTGTTTTTGAAATGAATTCCTTTGAGCAGATGTTTGGCGTGCTGCAAAAGCTCGGCCAGCTCACCGGACGCGAGGCTGAAGCCGCCGGGCTGACAGGCGCGTGGCATGCGCGGCTCGCTGACCTTGAGGCCCGCTACAAGGATCAGAAGCCAATTCGTGTTTTTTATGAGGTGCGGTACCCCAATCTGCTGGCGGCGGGGCAGGGCGGCATTGTGGACAACATCATATCCCGCGCTGGCGGACGGAATGTGGTCACGGACGAAAAAAAGCTGGTGCGCTTCAATGAAGAAGCCCTGCTGGCTGCTGACCCGGATGTGTACATCATCCAGAGCGGCCCTATGAACCCCGATCCCCAGCCCCTGGATCAGCGCCTGCATTACAAGGATCTGCGCGCTGTGCGCGAGGGCAGGGTGCTCACGGTGGACGAAGAGCTTTTTGCCCGCCCAGGGCCGCGCTCTGTGGACGCCGCCGAAGAGCTGGGGTGGTTTTTGCACCCCGGGGCGGCACACTGATTTTCCGTTATTTCCCTTGATTTTTTCGTAACCTGACATTCTGATCACAGGACAAGAGAGCTGAGCATGACAGGAGTTTTGTACGGCGTGGGCGTCGGGCCAGGCGCTTCGGACCTGCTGACGCTGCGGGCGGTGAATGCCCTTGGCAAGGTGGACGTGATTCTGGCGGCGGCTTCGCCCAAAAATGACTATTCCGCCGCGCTGGAAACCGCCCGGCCACACTTGCGGGCCGACGCGCGCATGCTGCGTCTGGAATTTCCCATGACGCGGGACCGCGCCGTGCTGCGCGATGCCTGGCGCGTGGCCGCCGAAAAAACGCAGCAAGTCCTGGAAGGCGGCGAAAACGCGGCCTTTCTGACCATTGGCGATCCCCTTGTCTACAGCACCTTTGGCTATCTCATGCAGACACTCAGGGAGCGCGCGCCGCACCTGCCCATTGAGATCATCCCCGGCATTACCTCCATTCAGGCGGCAGCCGCGCGCGCGGGCGTCATTTTGTGCGAGAACGGCGAAACCCTGCGCATCATTCCCGGCATCAACAGCCGCGACGAGCTTGAAAAAGCCCTTGATGGGGCTGATACCGCCGTTATCCTCAAGGCGTACCGCAACCTTCCGGCCATTGCGGACGCCCTGCGCGCCACAGGAAGGCTGGACTCCTGTATTCTGGCCAGCCATGTGGAGCAGCCCGCCGAAAATCTGCGCCACGGGCTGGACCCGGAACAAGGCACCCCGCCCTATATGTCGCTGATCATCAGCAGAAAACCCGTGAGCAACGACTAGAACAAGTTCACTTTGAAATGCTTTGCGGGTGGGAAGTGTTTTGTGGGGGAGGGACCCTTTTGAAAAAGGGTATCCTCCCCCACGCCCCCACCCCCTAGGGGAACGCTGATTTATTCCGCTTGGCGACGTTGCTTCACTTTTTTTGAAACAGTCGAGGACGGAAGAGTCCACTCCTGCTTCAAAAAAAGCTCGCGCCTTGCCAAACGAAATAACTGCGCGTTCCCTTGGGCGAAACAGCATCATATAAAACGAAAGCCAGCAATTCCCCTATGATCGGGAACTGCTGGCTTTTGTCGTTGTGTCTGTGGCTGGTTTGCGCACACGGCATTATGAGCGGCGCAGCCGAATGCGCATCATCCGTGAGCGGCATAGATAGTGCGCATAAAGCGCGGGGATCCTCGCCATCAGCAAATGCGCGGCAATTGCGCCCCTTCAAGCATGCCCAGCAGGCGGCGGCCGCCGATGCGGGTTTGCAGGCTCACCTGCGCCTTGCCCTCCGTGACCGTGCCCACGCGCGCAGCCTCCTTGCCATAGGGCGAGCGGCGCATGGCCTCAAGCGCGGCATCGGCCCTGTCCTCGGGCACGATGCAGATGCATTTGCCCTCATTGGCCAGATACAGGGGGTCCAGCCCCAAAAACGAACAGCCGTTCCGCACGGCCTCGTGCACGGGAATGGCCGTTTCGTCCAGAAGAATGCCCATTTGCGACTGTTCGGCAATCTCGTTCAGCGTGGTGGCAAGACCGCCGCGCGTGGGATCGCGCAGCACATGCACTTCACCGGCGGCTTCGAAAATGTCCGCGATCATGTGGTTGAGGGGTGCGGAATCCGAAGCCACGTCCGTCAGAAACGACAGCCCTTCGCGGCTGCCCATCACCGTGAGGCCGTGATCGCCCATGGCTCCGCTCACCAGCACCGCGTCACCGGGGCGCGCGCTGTGTCCTGACGGGGCAGGATTGGCGAAAACTTCGCCTATGCCAGTGGTATTGATAAATATTTTGTCGCAGGCCCCCCTGGGGACAACCTTGGTGTCACCAGTGACGATGAGCACCCCGGCTTCGCGGGCCGCAGCCGCCATGTCGGCGGTGACGCGCTCGAGCGTTTCCAGCGCAAGGCCTTCTTCAAGGATGAAGGCGCAACTGAGGTAGCGGGGGCGAGCGCCCAGCATGGCCACGTCATTGACGGTGCCGTGCACGGCCAGGCTGCCGATGCTGCCGCCGGGAAAAAACAGGGGCGTCACGGTGTAGGAGTCTGTGCTCATGGCCAGAGGGCCGCGAATGTCGGTCAGCAGGGCCGCGTCATCCATGCGCTCCAGCAAAGGATTGGCGAAGTGGCGGAAAAAGCACTGGGACACAAGACGCTGCGAGGCGCGGCCACCGCTGCCCGCATCCAGAAGAAGACAGTCTTCCATTATCTCTCCGAATATTTGAAGTAGGCGGCGCAGCTGCCCTCGGTCGACACCATGCACGGCCCCACGGGCGTGGCAGGGGTACACTTTTTGCCAAACAGGGGACAGTCCGGCGGCGCCATGCGGCCCTTGAGCACGTCCCCGCAACGACAGCCGGGCAGGGGAGGCACATCGGGCAGTTTGAGATCAAGGCGCACCATGGCGTCCAGATCCTGGTATTCCGGCCGCAGGGTGAGGCCGCTCATCGGAATGCTGCCAATGCCGCGCCACAGGGCGTCCGCAGGGGTGAAAAACTGATCCAGCAGCGCGCGGGCGCGAGGATTGCCCTCATTGCCCACAGCCCGGGGATAGGCATTGACCACGGCCGGGGCATTGTCGCGTATCTGTTCGGCCATCATGCACAGGGCAAGAAGGATGTCGGCGGGTTGAAAGCCGCCCACCACACCGGGCACACGGTATTTATCCGCAAGAAAGGCGTAAGGCTCCAGCCCAAGGATGGTGGACACGTGCCCCGGCAGCAAAAAAGCCTCCACAGCGCACTGGCTGTCGTCCAGCAGGGCGCGCAGCGCCGGGGGAACCAGTTTGTGCAGGGAAAGTACGCAGAAATTTTCAAGCTTGCGCTGGCGGGCCGTCAGCAGGGTGGCGGCCACGGTGGGGGCCGTGGTCTCAAAGCCTATGCCCAGAAAAACCACGGTGTCGCCGGGGTTTTGCTCCGCCAGGGTCAGGGCGTCCAGGGGTGAATAGATGATCTCCACGCGCGCGCCCTGGGCCTGTGCGTGCTTGAGGCTGCGTCCGCCGGGGCCGGGAACGCGCAAAAGATCCCCAAAAGTGGCGATAATGACCCTGTCGCGCTCAGCCAGATCAAGAAAGGCGGCCACTTCAGCGTCATGCGTGACACAGACGGGACAGCCCGGCCCGGAAAGATGGGCCACCGTGTCGGGGAGCAGAGAGCGCAGGCCGCTCTGAAAAATGGATACCGTATGGGTGCCGCACACTTCCATAAAGCGCATGGAGCGCCCGTCCAACGCACGGTTGAGGCGGTCCAGCAGGCCGCGGCAGAGCTGGGGATCCTGAAAGGCTTGTTCCAGTTGCATGATGAACCCTTGGTGGCTGTGTACGTTAGGGAAACGCTGATGTATTCCGTTTGGCGGCGTAGCTCAACTTTTTTTGAAACAGTCGAGGACGGAAGAGTCCACTTTTGCTTCAAAAAAAGTTCGCGCCTTGCCAGACGAAATAACTGCGCGTTTCCAGGAGGCTCTTTAAGCAGTGCTACGTTAGGGAAACGCATGACATTGAAATTCGTGTTTTCCGGCAGGGAGAAGCCGTTGCGCAAGACGAGCCGTCGCCTCTGTCAGCCGCATAAGGCTTACTGCGGTGTGACAGAGTGCGGAATCCGTCTGGCGTACAACCTGTCTCCCTGCCGGAGTGCAAAAAATCCCTGTACCTGCACCTGCCTCAGGCCAGGGGAGCCAGCATGTCGAGGCCGGTGCCCACGGGCAGGCCGCACATGAGGTTGGCGTTGGCCAGGGCCTGCCCCGAAGCGCCACGGCACAGATTGTCGATGGCCGACAAAATGGTGAGCCTGCCCGTACGCGGGTCTACCACAAGACCAAGGTCGCAGAACATGCTGCCGCGCACAAAGCGGGTTTCTGGCAGTGAGCCCTTGGGCAGCACGCGTATCCAGGGGCTGTGCGCCCAGGTGCTCATGAAGGCCTCGCGCACCTGAGCCAGCGTGGTGGCAGGGTCTTTCAGCTTCGTATAGATGGTGGACAAAATGCCCCTGTTGAGCGGCAGGATGTGGGTATTGAATGAGAGGCGCACCTCATGCCCGGCCAGCAGGGAAACTTCCTGCTCGATTTCCGGGGTATGCCTGTGGGTGGGCAGGCCATAGGCGCGGAAATTGTCCGACACCTCGCAAAAAAGCGTGCCGACGGCGGCTTTGCGCCCTGCGCCCGTGGCGCCGGATTTGGCGTCCACCACAATGTCGTCTGTATGCACAAGGCCGTTCTTGATTGCCGCGTACAGGCCCAGAATCACCGAGGTCGGGTAACAACCGGGGTTGGCGATGAGGCTGGCGCGGGATATCTCGGCCGCATACAGTTCGGGCAGGCCGTACACGGCCTTGTGCAGGATGTCCTTGTGGGTGTGTTCCTGCCTGTACCAGGCAGTATAGATTTCGGGATCGCGCAGGCGAAAGTCGGCCGAAAGATCCACAACCCTGGTTCCGGCCTTGATCAGCGGCGCGGCCATGCCCATGGCTGTGCCCGCAGGCACGGCAAGAAAGACCACGTCGCATTCTTTGGCGGCCAGTTCCGCATCAAAAACGCTTATGACAATGTCCGATCCGGGCATATGCTCCAGAAAAGGATAGTATTCGCCCAGGCGTTTGCCCGCCTCGGCCCGTGAGCAGGCCATGCTGAGGCGCATGCAAGGATGGCTCGCCAGAAGCCGCGCCAGTTCCATGCCCGCATATCCCGTAATGCCCACCAGACCCGCTTTGAATGTCTTCATGCCCAGTCCTTATAAGAAAACACTGATTAAAGAGCCTTTTGGAAACGCGCAGTTGTTTCGTTTGACACGGCGCGATCTTTTTTTGAAGCAGGAGTGGACTCTTCCGTCCTCGACTGTTTCAAAAAAAGTGGAGCAAGTCCGTCAAACGGAATACATCAGCGTTTCCATAACACGCCGCAAAGGCATCTGAAAAAGTACATAGAACGCCAGCCGCACTGGGCAGGCGCGCCCCGTGGTCATAGCACCGCTACCGCAAACGCCGGAAGGCGCTCAAGCGGGCGTTACGCGGGCTTTCGCTCTTTGCCGGACAGGCATTCGCAATTGGGCCCGCACTTTATGACAAATTTCAGGCGCAGCTCGTAGAGTATGCCTTCAAGCAGCTTTCGTTCCTGGTCGTCAAGGTTGTTCTGCGTTTTGTCGTGCAGCATCTCAAGCACGTCGATGCTGTGCTTGGCCAGGGGCAGATCGACCTCCGTGGCTCCGGTGTCAGGGCTGGGAACTTCACCCAGGTGCACCAGCGCTGATGAGGCCAGCGAAAGAATAAAGGTAGAAAACGTCACTTCAGGCATGGGCCCGGATGAGCATCCACAGGGTTTCTGGCTCATGGTGACCTCGTGGCGCGCTGCGCCCGGCTTGGCAGGCGCGGCAAGTAGCGCCGTGGTACTCGGTTGGGGGCAAATTCCAGGGCGATTTCACTTTGAAACGGCTCTGGCGGCATGCGCGTACGCGCGCCGTGGCGGCGATGACGCGGGTTTCCGCGCTGACAGCGCCTCACGGCGTACCGCACCTTCTATACCTGTACATACATCTGAGAATGCGCATTCTCAAGGGTAATCTGTTCCAGAGCATTTTAACTTTGAAAAAAGGTAAATGCTCTAACGCTGCACGAATGTGCAGCGCGCCACAATGTGGCGTGGTTTCAGCCGAAAATCGCATTTTTTGGCTGAATGAAACCTTTGAAATATGAAGCATTTCAAAGGTAATCTGCCCTGGGGAGGCACTGAATAAAAAGCCTTCTGGAAACGCGCTGGTATTTCCTTTGGCAAGGCGCGATCTTTTTTTGAAACAGTCGGGGACGGAAAAGTCCACTCCTGTTTCAAAAAAAGTGAAGCAAGTCCGCCAAGGGAAATAAATCAGCGTTCCCTAGACAGTGTAGGCACGAGATGAATTTTCAGTCATATCAAGGAGAACAAGCCTTTTATGTATGGAGCGTACTCTGATGGTACTCGACCGGAATAAAAGGCGAAGTTCGACGGAGAGATGCCTGAAAAGGCGCTCGTGACGACACTGTCTAGCTGTTGTACACCAGGGACAAGGGCTCGCCCGGTTCTCCCGCCAGCGCGGCCCTGTATGCGGCCAGCCCCTGTTCCAGATAGTCGCGCGAGCCGCAGTACCCGCCCACGGCGCACAGGCAGTCGTTGAGGGCATAAATTCCCGCCACCACATCGGCCCAGTCCACCCAGCCCATATGCCCGACGCGGGCCATACGCCCCTTGAAGTGATCCTGCCCGCCAGCCATGGACACGCCGTGCTTTTCCTGCGCCATGCGCAGAACCTCGACGCCGTCGACGCCGTCGGGCAGCAGCACGCTGGTAATGCCCCAGGCAAAGTGTTCCTTGGCAAAAAGTTCCAGACCCATGGCCGTAAGGCTGGCGCGGGTCAGCATGGTCAGCGCCCACTGCTTGGCGTACAGGGCCTTGAGGCCGTTTTCCAGCAGCATGTCCAGGCTTTCCTTGAGCCCAAGGATAAGCCCCACGGGCGAGGTAAAGAGGGTCTGCCCTTTGTGGACGTATTCCCGCTCTTTTATCAGATTGAAGTAAAAGCAGCCCGGAGTCAGCTTTTCAGCGCAGGCCCAGGCCCGCTCGGACAGGGCAAGCAGGGCCAGGCCGGGTGGCAGCATGAGGCCTTTTTGCGAACCCGTGAGCAGGCAGTCCACGCCCCATTCATCCATGGGGCAGGGGGAAAGGCCCACCGCAGAGATGCCGTCCACCAGCAGCAGGGCCTGGCTGTCGCGCGTGATGCGGGCCACTTCTTCCACCGGGTGCAAAACGCCCGTGGACGTTTCGGAAAGCTGTATGAGCACGCCTGCAATGGACGGATCGGCGTTAAGGGCGGCTTGCACGGCCTCAGCCGTGACCACCTCGCCCCAGGGCACGATGATGGATTGTACCTCAAGGCCGTGCGAAATGGCGATTTCGCGCCAGCGCTGACCAAATTTGCCGCCTTCGACCACCAGAACCTTCTGGCCGGGGGCAAAAAGGTTGTACACGGCGGCCGTCATGGCTCCCGTGCCGGAACAGGACAGGGGCAGCACCGTGCTGGTGGTGCCGAAAAGCGTCTTGAGGCCGACCTGCACCTGCGCCATGATTTCTTTGAATTCACCCTTGCGGTGGTGGATCATATCCCTGGCCAGAACAAGGCGCACGCGCTCCGGCAGAGGCGTGGGGCCGGGGGTGAGCAGGCGAAACTTGTTGAGCATGTGGCTGTTCCTCGTGGTTTACGCGCCGTATGATGCGTGTTCCTGTTGCGCCGTAGATATACGGTTGCCGTTCCGTCCGTCGGAGTGCGACAGCATGAAGTATTGCAGGTCAGCAGTTTGCGCCCGCGAGCCTCCGGCGTCAAGCCTTTGCGGCGTATGCGCAAGGCGGCCCGCCGTGTTTTTCGGTGGGCTTGCCGGGTTGCTGGCCAGGCCGTCGGCATGACCGCTGGCCAGGCCGCCAGTATGGTTGCTGCCCGTAGCCTGCCGGATTGCCTGGCAGGTTGCCAGCACGGGGACTGCCGGGTCGCAGCCGGGTCGCAGTCAGGTCGCAGCCAGGTCGCCAGTGTGGTAGCCGCCACCTGACCAGCCGGGTTGTCAGCCATGTCGCCAGCCGGACGCAGAGCGCGTCCGGAGCGCCTGCCCAGCTGTTTTGCCGTGTAACCGGGAGCCTCGTTACGCAAAACCTTTATTATTGCTGCTGTTGCTGCTGCGCGTTCATGGCCCGTATGGCCTCAAACGTCAGGCGCAGCGTTTCCATCTGCTCCACCAGGGCATGATCCCCGGGGCTGCCTGATATGGTAAACAGCATGCCGGGATTGTCCAGCACGGCAATGAGGTCAAGCACAAGCACCGTGCGCCCGGGAGTGGTCTTGATGTCAAGGCTGCCGGGTCTGGCGGCAAAGGCTTGCAGGTTTTGGCGTATGACCGCGTTCTGCGGGGTGTCCCTGATGCTGGGCAAAGCGGCGAGGGCTTGAATGGTGGCCGCTGCCTGCGGCACGTTCGGAAAAAGGTTCAGCCCCGTCCATGCGAGAGCGCCGTCATCCTTGTAGCTCAGCGTGAAATCACTGAAGCTCTGGGTGAAAAGTTCCTCGGCCATGCGGGGGCCGGGTTTGTCGTTCATGTTCAGCGAGCAGGCAACCTGACCCAGACCCGGCATGCGTACGTCGGCTGTTTTATGGCTGACAGTGCCCGTGGTGCGGGATTCAAAGACCATATCCATGTTCAGGGGGGGCAGGGTCATGCCCAGCACCGTGTGAAGCAGACCGGAAGAAGCGGTAAGGCCGACGATGGTGCTTTTGGTGTGCGTGGGCGCGTTTGAGAACCATTCAAACTGGGTTTCCTTGACCTGCACGGAGCTTGTATCCACGGCAAAGGTCATGTCGGTGGCCTGAAATTTGCGCAGCAGGGGCGGATCATAATTAAGCATGGTTTCCATGAGCGGGATCAGCTGCTCCTGGGTTTGCTCTGCTTCAGGATTTTCACTGAGGGACACAAGCTGGCGCATCATGTCCTCTTCAGGCAGGGCTATTCCTTCCTGAAGCATGCGGCCGACGGCCATGGTCTGCGCCCCGCCTATACGGACTTCCATATTATCAATGGCAAGGCTTGCTATGGAGCGTCCCTTCCAGCCGGACATGCGCATTTCCTTGAAACTCACCCTGACGGAGCCGTTGGCGTCGATGATGTCCGCGCTGACAAAGTGGGCGCTGGTAGTGTCCGCCCCCATCTCGTAGGTGGCGGTGATCATGTCGATGGGCTCGTGCCCTTCAAGGGCCTGACCGATGACAAAGGGCGTGGCGCGGATGACGTCCATCTCCTCACGTTGCACCAGGACGCGGCTGTAGGGTGTGGTCATGGCGATATTGCGCACCACCACATTTTCAGCAATGTCCATAGGCTCATTACCTTTAAGGATCATGATCCGCAGGGGCGTGAGGGCCAGCAGCATGCGCAGGGGCAGCCGAAAAGAGATTTCAGAGGCAAGCCAGGTTTCCGGCCCGTTGGCCTGCTCGCCACGCAACGCCAGCCCACGGATGAAAATTTCGCGCGTAAAGGGCGAGAATTCCACCTGATCGACCGAAGCGGCATAGGGCTTGCCCTGGGGACTGCGGGACAGGTTGCTGAGCCCATTGAGAACCTGCTCCTGTATGGTGGAGCGCAGCCCGAACCCCAGAGCGGTCAGGCCGCCAGCGACCAGAATGGTCAGTATGATCAATGTCTTCAGCAGTTTTTTCATGAGGAGGGTTTTCCTTTATGTGATGGCTGGCGGACGGTTAAGCCGCGCCAGCCCTGGCGACTTTTTGCGGGTTTTTTGTCAGTCCACCCGTTGATGGCAACCCAGGCTTGTGGGGTTGCGCATGGCTGCCTGGGTGATGGCGTAGGCCGTCTGCGAACCGTGAAAAAGGTCCACCAGACGGCGGGAAATGCGTGTATGCTTGTAAAAGTCATGTATATGGCGCACAAGGTCGCGCATGTCTTCAAAAGCCCGGCGCAGGCGGGCTTCAGTGCGCGAAATGCCCACGTAGTTCCACATGGTGTTGCGGATATTGGCCCAGTCCTGCGCCACCAGGGCCGGGTCGTCGCGCCGCTCGTCGCCTTCATGCAGCCAGTCGGGGATGGAGGCGGCGAGACTTTTGGAAAGGCCGCTCTCGCTGTTCAGGCGGCGGGACAGGTCATTGCCGCAACTGACGCCCCACACAAGGGCCTCAAGCAGGGACGTGCTGGCAAGGCGGTTGGCCCCGTGCAGGCCCGTGCAGGCGCATTCGCCAATGGCGTAAAGGCCGCGCATGGACGTGCGTCCGCGTATATCCGTGAGGACGCCGCCGCAGAAATAGTGGGCGGCTGGCACCACGGGGATGGGTTCGCGGCGGATGTCGATGCCCGCTTCAAGGCATTTCTGGAACACGGTGGGAAAGCGCGTGGGCAAATCCTGCTGCACGCCGCTTACGTCCAGAAAGAGGCAGGGCGCGCCGTTGTGCAGCATTTCGTCCATCATGGCTTGCGACACCACGTCACGCGGGGCGAGATCCGCGCGTGGATCGTAGTCTTTCATGAAGGGCTGCCCTTTGTGATTGAGCAGGCGCGCGCCTTCGCCGCGCATGGCCTCGGTGATGAGGGAGCGGCGGGTGCTGCGCTCTTCATACAGGGCAGTGGGGTGAAACTGCATGAATTCCAGATTGGCCAGCGACACGCCGGCGCGAAAAGCCATGGACACGCCCGTGCCCACGCAACCGGCCGCGTTGGTGGAATGCAAAAAAACCTGCCCCACGCCGCCTGTGGCAAGCACTGTCCAGTCGGCCAGGATGGTTTCGGGCTCGCCGCTGTCCTCGTTGAGCACATAGGCTCCCAGGCAGCGGTTATCGACCTCGTAGCGCAGTTGCGATTTTTTGGCGTGGTGGTGACTTGTCAGAAGGTCGATGGCGGCGCGGCGGTGCAGCCGGGTGATGCGGGGATGCGCCATGACCTGGGCCGTCAGGCCGTCCATCATGGCGCGGCCGGAATAGTCGCGGCAGTGCAGGATGCGGGGGGCGGAGTGCCCGCCTTCGCGCGTGAGGTTGAAGCTGCCGTCGTCATTGCGGTCAAAGGGAACCTTGGAGCGCTCAATGAGCACGCTGTCGACGCATGCGGGACCCTGGCTGCACAAAAAGCGCACGGCTTTTTCATAGTTGTAATTATGGCCTGCGATCAGGATGTCTTGTTCCAGGGCCAGGGCATCGCCCTGAAGCCCGGCCTTTTGTTTGACAGGGCTGCTGGCGGTGTCGGCATCTGCGTCCGCAGGGGCATCGGCGCGGTAGATGATACCCCCTTGCGCCAGTTCGGAATTGCCGTCGGCCAGTTGGGCTCCGGCATTGATGAGAAGCACTTCATAACCGGCGTCGGCCAGGGTAAGGGCGGCGGTGCATCCGGCAATGCCCGAACCGATGATCAATACGGGCACATGACGGCGACTGGCATTCACTGGGCAAACCTCACAGGCCGCAAGCTTCAAGCATGCGGGTTAATGAAAGACGGGCGGGGGGGCAAAGTTGCGCCTCAATCTCCAGAGGGGTGGCTTTTTGTGAAACAATTTCAGTCAGTATATTCCAAAGCTTCTTTTCCGTCACCTTGGCCATGTTGCCGCAAATGGCGTGACCAAGGGGAATAATGCGGCACTGGCCCTCAAAACGGTCGGCCAGGCGGTGAACAAGGTTGTTCTCTGTGCCCACGATAAGGGTGGAGCCAGGCGCTTCGGCAGCCACGCGGGCCGCGTCCTTGATGAGAAAGGATGTGGAACCCGCGCCGTCGCAGACAGCGATGACCTCTTCGCGGCATTCGGGATGCGCAATGACGCGACAGCCGGGGTAAGCGGCGCGCATTTCGCGCACATCGTCAGGGTCAAAGCGGGCGTGGATGGCGCAGCAGCCCGGCCAGAGCAGGAGTTTTCTGTCCAGGGCCTGTGTTTCCGGCTCGACCAGCCCCTTGGAACCGATGCGCAGCACATGGCGGTCTTGCGGCGGTATGCCAAGGGCCGTGGCCGTATTGTTGCCCAGATGTCTGTCGGGCAGAAAGAGTACGCCGTCTCCCTGTTTCATGGCCCATTGCAGCATGACGCCCGCGTTGGCCGAAGTGCAGACCGCGCCGCCGTACTCGCCCACAACGGCCTTGAGGGCCAGGTCTGTGTTGACGTAGGCCAGGGGAATGATCTTGCGTCCGGCCGCGTGGAGTTGCTCCAGAACCTTGCGGGCCAGAGGGGCGGGCGTCATTTGCGACATGAGGCAGTCCGCGTCCAGGCTGGGCAGATAGACGGACTGCCCCGGCTTGGCCAGGAGCGCGGCGGATTCGCCCATAAAATAAACACCGCAAAAAACGATAAAATCCGCGTCAATCTGGGGCACACGCCGGGCCAGCTCCAGCGAATCGCCCGTGATGTCGCAGTGCTGCACCACGGCGTCATTCTGGTAGTGGTGGCCCATGATGCAGAGTTTGTCGCCCAATTGTCGCTTGATAGCCTGAATTTCGGCACTGATATTTTGCATGTTCTTTTTCCTGCGCTGAAAAGATGCGGCCCTGAGCGGCCTCAGGCCGGCAGCAGCGTCATGCTGAAGTCCGCCGCCACTGCGGAGTGGGTAAGCCGCCCCACGGAGATGAAGTCTGGCCTGCGGGGGGCTGTAAGAGCGAGCGCGCGGATATTTTCAAGGCGAACGCCGCCGCTCACCTCGGTTTCAATAGCCGCCGGGACCAGGGCCAGGGCCTCGCTCAGGAGCGGGCCTTCCATATTGTCCATCATAATGCGGTCGGCGCGCGCCGCTATGGCTTCGCGCACATGTTCAAGGGTGCGGCACTCAACCTCGATGGGCGGACAGGGAGTGTAGCGGGCGCGCAGGGTGGCCACTGCCGCCGTGATGGAGCCTGCGGCGTCAATATGGTTGTCCTTGAGCATGAGCATCTCCGCAAGGTTTTTGCGGTGATTGCAGGCTCCGCCCGCCTGGACGGCGTATTTTTCAGGCCAGCGCATGCCGGGAGTGGTCTTGCGGGTGTCGAGCAGGCGCACGCCCGTGCCTTCAAGCTCGCGCACGTAGCGGGCCGTAAGGTTGGCTATGCCAGAAAGATGGGTTATAAAGTTGAGGATGACGCGCTCGGCCTTGAGCATGGCCACGGCAGGGGCCGAGATGCGGGCCACCACGGTCATGGCTGGCACAGAGGCTGCCTCGGCGGCCAGCGCCTGCCATCTGAAGGGTGAGCCCAGACTGCGGAACACCGGGCCGATGACGGGTAGACCCACCACCAGGGTGTCCTGTTTGGCGCGTATGGCTGCGTTCAGATACGCGTCGGGGGCAAAAAGGCCCATGGCGGTCAGTTCGGGGCCGTCTTCTTCCAGGGCGAGGTCTATACATTGTTGGAGAAGCCGCTGTCCTTCAGGTGAAAAAAAAGCGGCCCAGGGCGTATACATTGCGCTTGTCCCCATTTCTTACGCATGCTAATTGAGAGGGCGCCCGATGTGGCCAGACGCCACGCGCGGCGTGTTGGCCCTCACACGGCGGAATGCGCCGATGTGCGGGTGTTTTGAAGTAGATAGAATGCCCAGTGCGTCGCGTCAAGCCGCGTGAACCTCGAGAGCATTTTCACATATGCGCCATTCCCTCTGTGAGGCGCATTTTCCGGCATTATTGCTCCTTCGGGACGTATTTTTTTTGGATGAAAGGCGCGCCATGGCAGACTACAAAGATACACAACACATCAGGGCCCAGGAGGGCATTGGACAGGGTGACGCCTGTGGAGTCCAGGCTGCGGCTTCGCAGCCAGACCTGCAGAAGGGCCTGCAGCCGGACACGCTCTCAAGCTCCGCGCCCGCAAGCTCCGCGCCCGCAAATCCCGAGCCCGGCGACAGTGGCAGCGCCGCAGCCGTGAATACGGATGCCGACCGCGCGAAAAGCCGTACTGAAAACCGCGCGAAAAACCTTGCCAACGCCGGGATCGCTGCCAGCGCCGACGTCGCTGCGACGGCCCCTGAGCACGCCTCAACGCAGGACGAATCCGCCGGAAACGCCTCTTTCAGCGATGACGCCTACGACTCCGATTATGCGGAGCAGGAGTTTATCCACCCGGCCGACATGGCCGATCATCTGGAAAATCTCAGCCTTGAAAAGCAGGTGAGCACGCTTGCCAGCATGTCCAAGGAAGATGCCGCCGACGCCCTGGCCGAACTTGACGGCAATGTGGCCGTTGACGTGCTGGAAAATCTGGACACAGACGTTGCCGCCCAGATTATTGCCGAAATGTCCCCGGACGACGCCGCCGACGTGCTGGACGAACTGGACGAGGACCACCGCGACGCCCTGCTGGAAAAGCTGACCCGCGAAGACTCCGACGAATTGCGCAGCCTGCTCAATTTTGACCCGGATTCCGCGGGCGGGGCCATGAATACCGAGCTCATCCTGCTGGAATGCAACCAGACCGTGGATGAGGCCATAGCCCATATCCGTTCTGAAATGGCCGAAAAAGAAAGCCCCTATTACGGCTATGTGGTGGATTCGCACGAGGTGCTCGTGGGCGTGCTGTCCCTGCGTGACCTCATGCTGGCCCGCCCCGGCACCATTGTGGGCGACGCGGCGGCCGGGCAGAGCGTCATCAGCGTCACATTTGACACGGACAGGCGCGAGGTGGCCAGCCTGCTTTCGCACTACAACTTCATGGCCATGCCCGTTGTGGATAATGACGGGCACATCATGGGCGTCATCACCTATGACGACATCATGGACATCATGCATGAAGAGGCCAGCGCCGACATGCTGGGCATGGTGGGCGCCGACCCGGAAGAAAGCGTGGACACGCCCTGGAAAGAGAGTGTGCGAAAACGCCTGCCCTGGCTGTTTGTGAACATGTTCAACTCGGCCCTCTCGGCTTCGGTGGTGTACATGTTTGAAGGCAGCATAGCCGAAATGGCGGTGCTGGCCGTGCTCATGCCCATGGTGGCCAATCAGGCGGGCAATACGGGGCAGCAGGCCCTGGCCGTCATGATCCGCCAGTTGGCCACAGACCGCTTTGACCAGAAAAAAGCCTGGATGGCCGTTGTGCGCGAAGGCAAAATCGGCATTGTGACCGGTATTGTCATGGCTTTTACAGCCTTTGTGGGCGCGTGGATGTTCACGGGCGTGGCCGCCATTGGCGCTGTCATGGGCGGCGCGCTTATGTGCGACATGCTGCTTGGCGCTGTTTCCGGCGGTTCCATACCGCTTATTTTTCGTGCCCTTGGGCGTGATCCGGCGCACGCGTCCAGTATTTTTCTCACCACAATTACGGACGGAGCGGGCTTTTTTATTTTTCTCGGGCTGGCGTCGCTTTTTCTCTTATAAAGCATTTTATCCTTGATAAAGGGGACATGCCCAAGGCTGCACAAGAGCGCAGCGCGCCGCGCCGCAACGGGGCGTGGGTTCAGCCGAAAATCGTGTTTTTGGGCTGAACGACGATTGAAATGTGCAGCATTTCAAGGGTACTCTGGTCAGGCTCTGCATACCCTGAACCTCCCGTTTCAGGCCGCCGACCCCAAGAGGGCAGGCTGGCATGGGCCGTCGGGAGCGCCCGGACAGGCATATGACACAGACGCAAAGCGAAATCTGCCGCATCCTGCTGGTGGATGACCACAAACTGCTGATGGAGGGCGTGCGGAGCCTGCTTGCGCCCTACGCCCATCTGCGGGTTGTGGGCATGGCGCTTACCGGGGGGGAGGCAGTGGCCCTGGCCGCCTCCATGTCGCCGCACCTGATGGTGCTGGATCTCGGCATGCCCGGCATGAACGGCGTTGAAACAGGGCGCGCCGTGCTTGAGGTACGCCCCGGCACGCGCATTCTTGTCTACACGGGGCATGAGGATCAGCGCTGGCTGCCGGAACTTATAGACATCGGCATCATGGGCCACGTGCGTAAGTCCGAACCGCCGGGGGTGCTGTTGCGCGCCATCGAAAGCGTGCGCCAGGGCAACATCTTTTTGAGTTTTTCCGATCCTGGGGGGCGACTGGCGGCTCTGCTGCGCGCGCGCCGACAGGCCGTCGACGAAACGGGCGGCGAAGGGGGCAGCGACCTGAACGCGCTTTCACCCCGCGAAAAAGAAATATTCCGCCTTCTGGCAGACGGCTGGAGCGTCAAGGCCATTGCCGGTGATCTGCACATCAGCCCGAAAACGGTTGAAACCCACAAGTACAACCTGCTCACCAAACTTCAGGCCGGGTCCGTGGGGGATCTGGTCAAGATCGCCATCCGCCACGGTCTGCTCAAGGTCTGATCGTCTCCATTGCCGCCGCTGAGCCGGGCCATGAACCAGCCATGAGTCGGGGCATGAGCCGGGGCATGAGCCGGGCCATGAACCAGCCATGAGCCGGGCCATGGGGCCGGGCCGCCCCCCCTCCATTTTGCCGTTTACGCGAGAGTTCCTGGGCCCTATGCGCCCGCGCCAGCAGGAGGATGGTTTTCGCCTGGGGAAAATCCTTAGAACTTTCTTTCACAAATCAGGATTCTCCCGATGGTGCGCGCCCGTCCCTCATCCTAGTCTTGCCCTAACCGAAAAAACAAATGCGTCGGTCAAGGGCGCAAGGGGGAGACAATGGCCTGTGTTTTTCGTGAATGCTTCAAAAGAGGCGCAAGGGACTATGCGGCAAAGCTCGTGCTGTTGCCCGTCATGCTTTTTCTGTTATTAGCCGCGCCCCTGGCGGCCCTGGCCCAGAACGGGGATCAGACCCGGCCCGTGGCGCAGAGTTCGGCTCCCACTTCCGGTTCCGTTGGCGCCGTGACTGCCGCTCCCGCCGCGACCGCCACTTTTGTGGATGGATCGGCCCTTCTGGTGGCGTCGTCCACAGTGCAGGATTCCGGCCAGGCTCTGGAGCAGACTCCTGCGCAACCGGTTGACATGACCCCCATCGATAATCACCCCTGGTGGTTCTGGCCCCTTGCCCTGCTGGGCTTCTGCTTTATTCTCGGCATCATCGCCGTCATGGCCGGCGTTGGCGGCGGCGTGCTCTTTGTGCCGCTGGTCAGCGGCTTCTTTCCCTTTCATCTCGACTTCGTGCGCGGAGCGGGCCTGCTGGTCGCCCTGGCGGGCGCACTGGCAGCCGGTCCCGGTCTGCTGCGCCGCAATTTCGCCAACCTGCGTCTTGCCCTGCCCGTGGCGCTGATTGCTTCAGCCTGCGCCATCGTTGGGGCCATGCTGGGTCTGGCTTTGCCCACCAATGTCATCCAGACATGCCTTGGCGGCACCATTCTGGCCATTGCCGTGCTTCTGCTGCTTTCCAAAAACTCCGTGCGCCCCGTGGTGAACAAGCAGGACGCCATTGGTCTGGCCCTGGGAATGGACGGCGTTTTTCTTGAACCCAGCACAGGCGAAGTGGTGGAATGGAAAACCCACCGCACGCTGGCGGGTCTTCTGCTCTTTATCGTCATCGGCATCATGGCGGGCATGTTCGGCCTTGGAGCCGGGTGGGCCAACGTGCCTGTGCTGAACCTGCTCATGGGCGCGCCGCTCAAGGTGAGCGTGGGCACATCCAAGTTCCTTCTTTCCATCACAGACACCTCCGCCGCCTGGGTGTATCTCAATCAGGGCTGCGTTATTCCCCTTATGGCGATTCCCTCCATCGTGGGCCTCATGCTGGGTTCCGTGGTCGGTGTGCGCCTGCTTGCCGTGGCCAAGCCAAAGTTCATCCGCTACATGGTGATTTTTGTGCTTCTTTTCTCCGGCGTCAAAGCCCTCATGAAGGGCTTGGGCTGGTAGTTCCACGCCCGGACTGGACTTTTTGGGAGGATAGTATGAATACTGTGGATGTAAAAAACAACATCAAGGCATCACCGGCGCAGCTGCGTTACGCCGATACGCTGTTTTACGGTTCGCTCATTGGCTTTGTGACCATGCTGATCACGTACGCCCTCTATGTGTTCGGCGTGCTTGAACCGCAGATTCCCCTTGATGAAATGCCGCGACTTTGGACGCACAGCGCCGCCGCCTACCGTGCTGCGGGGAACATTCCCCAGGGTTGGGGCTGGCTTGCGCTCGTGGGCAAGGGGGATATATGCAACTTCCTGGGCATTGCCTTTCTTGCGGCCCTGACGATTTTCTGCTTTTTGCAGCTTGCCTGGAGCCTGGCCCAGCGTAAGCAGTGGCTCATGATGTGCATTGCCATTGCGGAAGTGCTGGTTCTGAGCCTGGCTGCGTCCGGCGTGTTGGTGGCAGGGGCGCACTAGCCTGCCCGCCAAGGTCTGCGCGGCAAAAACGCACGGCTTAAGGAAACGCTGATTTATTCGGTTTTGGCGGACTTGCTTCACTTTTTTTGAAACAGTCGAGGACGGAAGCGTCCACTCCTGCTCCAAAAAAAGATCGCGCCTTGCCAAACGAAACAACTGCGCGTTTCAAAGAGGCTCTTTAATCAGTGCTTCCTTAAAGCCCCAGTGTGCCTTGCGGCGCAGACCTCGGAGGAAACCATGTTTGCCGTTATAAAAAACACGTTCGCACACCTGCTGGAAGTGCCCGATGCCGTGTCACCGGCACGGTATCGATCGCTCCGGCGGCTTATGACCATGCTGATGGTGGCGGTGTCTGTAACGCCGTTGCTGCTGCTCTCGGGCATAAGCCATGTGCAGTATACCAGAACCCTCGAGCGTGAGGTGGAAGGCCCCATCTACGCGCTGGCCCGCAAGTCGCAGGCGGCTCTGGAACTGTATCTTGGCGAGCGTGAATCCACCGTGAGCTTCATCGCCCATGCCTATACATTCAAGGATCTGGCGGATGAGCGCACCCTTAACCGGATTTTTCTGTCCCTCAGAAGCGAGTTCCAGGGCTTTGTGGACATGGGGCTGGTCAATTCCGACGGCATGCAGATTTCCTACATCGGGCCGTACAAGCTCAAGGGCGTGGACTATGCGGGCAAGCCCTGGCTGCGCGAAACGGAAATCAAGAGCCGGTATCTGAGCAATGTTTTTCTGGGCTATCGTGGCTATCCGCATATGGTCATAGCCGTTCACAGGATGGAAGAAAGCGGCATCTCATGGACCCTGCGCGTGGCTGTGGACACGCTGCGCCTGCAGCAGGTGCTTTCGGCCGTGGGGCCGGAGCAGGACACCGACGTTTTTCTGGTGGACAGGGAAGGCGTGTTGCAGACAGATTCCAACCTCTACGGCAAGGCCCTGGAACCCTGCCCCCTGCCCACGCCCCAGGCCACGGCAGAAACCGTGGTGCGCACCATTACCGAACCGTCAGGGCGCAAGCTCATGGTTGCCTCGTGCGGACTGGCGGGCACGGATTTTACGCTGCTGGCGGTCAAGCCCACGGCTGACGCCTTTCGCCCCTGGACGGCCCTGCGTACCGAACTGCTGATTGTTCTCTGCGGCGGCGTGGCGCTTATTGTGCTTGTGTCGCACCTGCTCATGAAGCAGCTCATCAACAGGCTTCAGGCCAGCGATGAACGCCGGGTGGCCGTTTTTGCCCAGATGGAGCACAACCAGAAGCTATCGTCCATAGGGCGGCTGGCTGCGGGAGTGGCCCATGAGGTCAACAATCCCCTGGCCGTCATTTATGAAAAGGCCGGTCTGGCGCGTGACCTGATCAATCTGGGGCAGATGGGCGGCGAGGACAAGGACAAGGACAGGCTCAATACCCTGCTTGAGGGCATTGAAAGCACGGTGGAGAGGGCGCGCGGCATTACCCACAGGCTGCTGGGCTTTGCCCGGCGCATGGAGGCCAACCGCCAGAGCCTGCATATTGAGGAAGTTATTGCCGAAACCCTGTCGTTTCTTGAGCGTGAGGCCAAGAACAGGGGCGTCAGCCTGCAGATGGAACTGGATGACAATCTGCCCGAAATTGTTTCCGACCGCGGCCAGTTGCAACAGATTTTTCTGAATATCGTGGGCAACGCGCTGGATGCCGTGACGGGCAGCCAGCTTCCCGGAGGCGCAAAGAACGGGCAGGAACGCTTTGTGAAAGTGCAGTGCGTTCCCTCAGGCGCAGACGCGCTTGCGGTTACTGTGTGCGATAATGGCAAGGGTATGCCCCCAGAGGTGTTGCGGCACATTTTCGAGCCGTTCTATTCCACCAAAAAAGACAAGGGCACCGGGCTTGGCATGTTTATCACCTACGGCATCGTGCGCCGTCTTGGCGGCGAAATCCGTGTGGAAAGTGAAGAAGGTCGCGGCAGCACCGTGTACGTGACCCTGCCTTTGACCCCGCCCGACGGCTCTGTGGAGGTATAGTGATGGCCTTGCGTATACTTCTGGCTGACGATGAAAAAGATTTTGTCGAAACCCTGGCAGAAAGGCTTGAACTGCGTGGGCACACCGTGCGCGTGGTTTTTGACGGCCTTGCGGCCCTCAGCGCCGTGGCTGAAGAAATGCCCGACGTGGTGGTGCTTGATTTGCTCATGCCGGGCCTGCCCGGCGACGAGGCTTTGCACCGCCTCAAGGCGGCACAGCCCGATCTGCCAGTGATTCTGCTTACAGGGCACGAGGTTGTGGACGACACGGGGCTTTCGCCCGTGTGCCAGGCCTATGCCTGCCTGACCAAACCCCTGAGCTTCAACGTGTTTCTTGAAACTTTGGAAGCTGCAGTCCGTGAGTGCCGCGAGACCGCGTCTCGTGAAGGAGGCCGCGCATGAATACCAGTCAATGTACGGCCCGCCTGCTGGCGTCAGCAGTGCACGACATGCGCAACGTGCTTGCGGTGATTCGTGAATCCGCCGGTCTTGCACAGGATCTGGCGGCCCTGGCTGACTCTTCCGCCGCCAGGAACGGCGGCGGCGCTTTGGCGGGAAAACAGCGGCTTGAAGCCGCCCTGGCCGAGGCGCAACGCTCTGTAGGGCAGGGAGCCGCCCTGGCCGAGGCCATGGACTATCTGGCCCAGTCCGGCGGTGCGGAAAGCGGCGAACACAGCGGCCCGTGTGATCTGGCCCGCGTGAACCGCAGCTTTTGCCTGCTGGCAGGCCGTCAGGCCCGCGCGGCGCAAATCGGCCTTGTGAGCGGCGAATGCTCGGAGCCAGTGTGGGCGTCTGTGCCGCCCATGGACGTGCTGCGCGCCCTGCTTGAAATTTTCGACCTCTGCGCTTCGGTGGGCGGTCAGGTGCAACTGCGTTTCACCGCCGGACGTCGCCAGAAGGAAGAAGGTATTGTGGTGGAAGTGCTGGAAGGAGCCAACAGGGAATTGGCTCTGGCTGCCATGACGGGCAGTCCCATGCTCAGCGGCATGCGCCCCGGCTGGCGGGCCGCGCTCATGCCCTGGCGAGAGCAGGGGCCGCGCTTCTTTCTTTCACTTTCCGCCTGCGACTCAGATGCAGCATAACCGGTTCCGGCTGATGCCCGGGCCTTCAAGGAGAGTTCCATGACCAAGGAAGACATCAAAATTCTGCTGGTGGACGATGAAAAGCAGTTCGTGGATACGCTGGCCGAGCGCCTTGCCATGCGTGGCTTTGCTGCAAGGGTGGCTTATGATGGCCCTGAAGCCCTGCAGGCGGTGGAGCAGGCCACGGACGTCATAGTGCTTGACCTGCGCATGCCCGGCATGGACGGCTTTGAAGTGCTGCGCAATGTGAAAAAGAGCAACCCGCAGGTGCAGGTGATCATCCTGACCGGGCACGGCGGCGATGCCGAAGAGCAGACCGCCTACCGTATGGGCGCGTACAATTTCCTGCGCAAGCCCATGGACATTGACGAACTGCTCAGCAGCATCCGCATGGCCTACCGCGACAAGCTGGAAAACGCCATGGTGGCGGTATCGCTGGCAGAAGGCGGCGATTTTGATTCCGCCCGCGATGTCATGAATGAAAAGGATATTATGCAGGATCACGAAAAATAGACAGCGGCGGTTTGATCTGACCGCCGCGCAGGAGCGGCCATGCGCGTGCTGATTGTTGATGACGAGTCGGCGTTTGCCGGGCCTCTGGCCCAGCGTCTGAGCCTGCGCGGCATGGAAACGCGCACGGCCCATGATGCCGGTGAAGCCTTGAAGGTTTTGCACGACTGGCCTGCGGAACTGGTGTTTCTTGATGTGGGCCTGCCCGGCATGGACGGTGTGGCGCTGCTCAAGATCATGCGCGAAAAACACCCGCAGACGGATGTGGTCATGCTCTCCGGGGCCGCAGATATGGGCAAGGCGGTGCAGGCCATGCGCCGGGGGGCTTTCAACTGGCTTTCCAAGCCCGTAGACCTTGAACAGGTGCTGGAAGAATGCCGCAAGGCGCAAGAGCGCGCAGCCGTCCGGCAGGAAGCAGCCCGGCTGGCGGAAGCCGCGCGCTGGCGCAGCCTGGGCCGCGTGGCGGAAGGTGTGGCCCACGAGGTGAACAACCCGCTGAATATCGTGGTGCAGGCCGCCGGGCTCATCAAGGACTGCCTGGAGGAGCCAGAGGCGCAGGCCCTGCCGGATATTGACGAGCTGCGCGAGGCCGTCAACACCATCCGCACGCAAAGCCTGCGCGTGCGCGAGATAACCCGCAAGCTGCTCATGGTCGGGCATGGGCTGGACGCGCGCACGGGCCCCCTGGACGTCGCGGCCATCATTGGCGAAGTTACGGAGCTGTTGCGCCACAGGATTGATGCCACCGGCCTGCAGTGTCTGGTTGATCTTTCAGGCGCCCGCCTGCCTGAGGAGCAACGCCAGGCGGACGACCTGACCGTCGAAGACGAGTTGCGGCCCTGGGGGTCTGCGCCGGAGTTGCGGCAAATATTTTTGCATCTGTTTGAAAATGCTCTGGATGCCATGCCCCACGGCGGTGTTGTGCGCGTAACGGCCAAGGTAAGGCGTGACGGCCAGGGCAGGAGCTGGTATGATTTACTGGTGGCTGACACCGGGCCTGGCATAGCGCCGGACATAATGCCCCATATTTTTGAACCGTTCTTCAGTTCGCGTGCCCTTCAAAGCGGATGCGGCAGTCATGACCAATACCATGACAGTCCCAGCGGCAGCGCCATGCGCCCCGGCTCTGCAGCACAATCCCATATGGGCCGCTATGCGGGTCTCGGCCTTGCCGTGGCCCGTTCACTGGCGCACGCGCGCGGTGGTGAACTCTCCGCCGCAAACAGCCAGGAAGGCGGGGCAGTCTTCTGCCTCAGTCTCCCCTTGGCGCAAATGCCCTCAGCCACCGGTCAGGCTGCGGGCGACCGCTCTCCGGGCGGCGGCCTTTGACGGCCGCCCCCGGTGGCGTTGACGCGCAAGATGCGTCAATAAAAAATCCCGGCGCGAACCGGGATTTTTTATTGCAGATGTGTCCGTGGCGCTGCCGCTTGGCCGCCTTGTCATCAGAAATGCTGCCGTCCGTCCGGCCAAGACATCAGAAATACTGCCGCCTGTCCGACCAGGGTATCAGAAGCGATTTTCTCAGCCGCATTTTGGCGCAGACGCCGTTACCGTATCCGCCTTTAATCCGTCTTTACCGCAGCGTCTTTGGCGTCAGGCGCAAAACGCGGCGACTGTGGCAGGCGTACTCCGGCAGGGGGGCAGGGGGCAGCGGCTACTCGGCGTTCTCGCCGAGGTTGTTCAGCCATTGGGCCATGCGGGCGGTCTGTTCCAGATACCACAGCGAAGCTATAAGCGGCGAAAGCGTGCCGCCGTCAGGGTCATACATGGCGGAGGAACCGTGCTTGCGCAGGCTTTCCCAGGCGGTGACAGCTTCATGCAGCGATTTGGCGCGTTCTTCCCCCAAAACAGGGGCCAGAGAGATCTGCTTGAGGGCGATGATCTTCTCCAGGCGCTCCAGTTCTGCGGAGATGCAATCCTGCATGTCCGTGGTCACCCCGGCCGCGCGATCCATGCACGCCTGGTAGCCGGGGCTGAACAGATTGTCAGCCTGTGCGGGAGAAAAATCGTCCTGATCCGCACCCGGGGCTGCGCCCTGACTGCCTGACGGCGGACTCACAGTGGCAGGAGCAGCACCAATTGCGTTTGTCTGGGGTATTTTTGCCAAAGGAGCGCCGCTGCCGTTGGAAGTCGCGGGCTGTGTTTCAGCGTGGCGCTCGGCGCTGAATGCGGGCGGGGCAGTGGACAGTAGAGCCAGCATGGTCAACGCAGGCATAATTACGCGAAAAGATTTCAGACAGCTTCGCAACATCCTGGACTCCTTGATGAATAAGCAAACAGAGCTTCAGTGTACGCGCAGGGCCAGAGGGGCGCAAGGGGTGGGGACGCTGATACAGCGCCACAAAACTTTCGCGCGCAAGGTCTGTCTGGCCGACAGAGCACCGTCATGTCAAAGGGCGCTGGCGGCTGCATGAGCGGTCGCGCCCATCACAAACGGGGTTTGGCCGCGCTGCACTCTCGTGGCGCGAGAGCAATATAACTTTTGAACTGCTCTCATAGCCCGCTGGCGGCTGCGTGAGCGGTCGCGGCCATCACAAACGCGGTTTGGCCGCGCTGCACTCTCGTGGCGCGAGAGCAATATAACTTTTGAACTGCTCTAATAGCCCGCTGGTGTCTGCTCCCGCACCCGCCAGCGCAATTTCAACGTGAAATTGCGCTAACGGTATTCGCGCCCAGACCAGAGAACCCGGCCAATAACCCTGAACTGGTCGGCCATGTCGCCGCGCAAGTCCAGGCTGACAGGAGGATATGCCGGATTAACGCTGTGCAGTATGATCTTGCCAGGAATTTTGTCAATACGTTTTATATAGATGGCGTCTTCAAAGCCCACAGCGTACAGGCGGCCGGGGCTGATTTCCGTCTGCCCCTTGTCCAGCAGCACCAGGTCGTTGTCAAAGATTTCAGGCACCATGCTGTCGCCGGATACGCGCATCAGAACCATACGCCTGGGATTGCCCTTGCGGCGCAAAAAATCGCCTCTGAAGGCGTAGCTGTCATCAGTGCGCTCGCTGACTTCAAGGCTGCCCGTACCAGCGGAAAGCCGCGCTTCGGCCAGTGGAATATGGATAAGGTCTGCTTCGCTGTCAGGTGAAGCTGCGGGAAGCTCACCCTCAGCCGCTTCGGGCAGGCGCATGGGGCCGCTGCCAAAGAAGAGCCAGTGCGCGTTCACGTTGGTTTCTGCCGCGCATTCCTGTATCCAGGCTGGCGGCACCTCGCCGCGTTTGCGCGCGCCGCTGACGGATTGGGGGGTGATGCCCAGAGCGCGCGCCAATTCAGCGTCGCTCGTGGCGTTAAGGGACAGCATAAGCCTTTGCAGGGTTGCTTCGAAGCCGGTTTTTTCGGTCATGGCATGCCTCGCGTGCCGCGTCAGCCGTGCCTTCAAGCTGGGCATGCCGCGCGGCGGGCCTTGAACAGCCCGTGCACTACGGGCTGTGGGGTTTTGTGAGTGCTGGCGATGTTTCTGACGGGCGGCATGCCCACAAGAAACGTATGTGCCTGGGTCAGGCTATCAATCTTGATGCAAGCTGGCAAGAATTTTATCAACTTTAAGTTGATAAATGTTTTCTATGAGTAATCAAAAAATGATTGATAAAATATAAAATTGTTTTTTCACAGTGTTGTGTCAGTTTCGTGTGCTCGTAGTCTGTTGTTTTGCCAGCGCGATCAGTCTGAGGGTCAGGTTGGCCACAAGAACGCCGCCGCAGGCCAGAATAGTATCGATCAGCCGCCAGCCGAGCAGGGATATGTCGCCCCCCGTGCCCAGCATGGCCATATCCACGAGCAGGAGCACGATGAAGGTAATGATCAGGCTGAACAGCATGTAATGCCCGGCCTGGGCGTAAGGGATGAAGAGTGCGGTCAGGGCGATGCAGCCGGCAAGCTGCAGGGGGGCCTGCAGGTTGAATACCACCGGGGCCGCTGCAATAACGCCAAGCACCGTGCCCAGGGCCCGGTCGCGTATGCGGTGCAGTTCGGTGGCGCCATCGCTGTGCATGACAAAGAGTACGGTCAGCCCCACCCATGCAGGATGGCTGAAATTCATTTGGCGCGCTGCCAATGTGCAGAGCAGCACCGTAAGGGGAACCGCCACGCCAAAAAGGCGGTCATTGACGGCCCCGTTTGTGAAGGCCTTGAATTCTTCAAAGGGGCTTGCTCCGTGCCCCTGCCCGCTGCCAAAGGGAATGCCCAGCACGCTGAGCGTCGCGCCCAGGGCAATGCCCGACATATAGAAGCCCGCCGCTGACAGAGAGCCGGTCAGGCCAAAATGGGTCAGCAGGGCGGCGGCGGCCATGTTTTTGACAACAAGGCTGAGGTAGGCCTGATCAGGGCGCGGCAGGGCGGCAAGCCAGCTGAAGAGTACCAGGGGAATAAGGGCAAGATTGTTATTGCCCTGTGTAAAAAAGCCCACAGTGGCGGCCAGGCATACAAGCAGCCCCCCCGCGCCGATGCACAGCACGCGCGGCAAGGGTGTGTAGCGTGGTGCAATGAACAGGGCGAACAGCGCCCCCATCCCTCCCAGCAGGGTGATGTCCGGTTTGTTCCAGGCCAGGCTGACGGCAATGGGTATGCACATGGCCAGCAGGTAAAGAACGCCTCGAACCATAAAGTCTCGTGTTTGTGGGGAAATGGACATGCAAGCTCCGGAGGAATCAGCGAAAACGGTTACATTATGTTTTTGATGCCTGTTTATCACAGGGTAAGCAGACAGGCATACGAAGATCAAACGCGCGTGTATGCCAGAATAATGAAGGAACGCACAGGGATATGCCGGCTGTTGCCCTTTGCCGCCGGCAATGGCTATGCTGACAGCACAGGCCGGGGTCTTGTAATGTCAGTACGATGAAGTTTCATGGTGCTGTCTTGACTTTTTGGCAACTGCTGACAAGCTGAAGATGTGATATCCATGCCATCTTGGGCTGGCGAAAGCGGGTCGTTTTTGTAGAAACAGTTACTGCGCTTTCGCGTCTTAAGAAACTGGCCAAACTGGCGATTAACTGTATATGCTGACAAAACCCAGGAACACGATGGGGAACCGGAGCCCGGTATGCCACCTGAATGCGTCTGAAGGATAAGAACAGGCAGAGGAGGTTCTGTACATGACTATCAAAGTAAGAATTATCTTGGGGTTGCTGCTGACCATCGCCATCATGGCGGGCAGCACGATACCCTATGTAACCAGTAAAATGCGTGACAATGCCGAACAGGCGTATCTGGACGCCTCTGGTGAACAGCTGCAGATTATGGGCAGCTATATTGAAGGATTTCTTGGCGAAGCCGAGCGCAACCTTGCGGTTCTGTCGGCCAATGAGATGCTGATCAATGCCGAGGGGCTTTTTCCCAGTTACGTGAACAAAACGGGCGAGACCTTTTACAAGCGTTCCGAGCTTGGCCCGGAGGCCGCCAGGGCCACCCGGCCTCTGGCGCGTCTGGCCGAGGTGAACCCCGCCTATGCCGAGATTTACGTGGGATATCCTGACGGCAGTTACGGCACCTCCATGAAGGAGGGGCCAGTACCTGGCGGATTCAATTCTTCCAAGCGTCCCTGGTATGTGGGCCGTATGAACTCCAACAAGGACGTGGGCCTCGCCGACAGTTACCTGTCCATTTCCGGCGAACTGGTGCTGGCCGTAACGCACACTATGCGTGGCACCAATGGCGAAATCAAGGGTATACTGGGAGCCGACGTTTCGCTCAAGGGTCTTTCAGACAAGTTTGGCGCGCTGAATTTCGGCAGCACCGGTTACTTCATGCTTATTGAAAATACGGGGCGCATCCTTTGCGATCCCAGAGACAAGGAGCTTACCGGCAAGATTATCGGCAAGGAGGTCAAGGATCCTGGGCTTGAACAGCTGTTCAAGGCCAAGGATGGCCTTGTGCTCACCCGCATAAAGGACGTGGCGGTTCGCGCCAACGTGCTTACCACCCGCTTTGGCTGGAAGATCGCCGTCATTCAGGATGAGAGCGAGATTTTCGCCAGCGCCAATGAGGCCATCCGTTCCGTGTCCATCATCTATGGCATCGTGACGGTCATCATGATGGTTGTGGCCTGGGGCATCGTGCGGTCCATCAACCGTCCTCTGCGTCTGATTGTTGTGGAGGCGGACAAGATTGCCCAGGGCGACCTTAATGTGCGCCTTGAACCGCGCGATTTTTACGGCGAACTGGCCGAATTGCGGCATTCTTTGCTGAATATGGTCAGCAACTTGCAAAACATGATTGCAACCGCGCAGCAAAAGAGCAAGGAGGCCGAGGATCAGGCTCTGCTGGCCAAGGCCGCCACAGAACAGGCCGAAGCAGCGCGGCATCAGGCTGAGAGCGCCAGGCGCGACGGCATGCTGGCTGCCGCCAGTCAGCTGGAAGAGGTGGTGTCCATCATCTCGTCCGCCTCCAATGAGCTTTCGGCCCGCATAGATCAGTCAAGCCACATATCGACGGAATCCGCCAGTCGCCTTGGCGAGGCCGCCACGGCCATGAACCAGATGAACGCCACCGTGCGCGAAGTGGCGAGCAACGCTTCTTCCGCATCGGCCATGTCCAACGAAACGCGGGGCAATGCCGAAAACGGCGCGCAGATTGTGCTTCAGGCCCTGAAGAGCATTGATCAGGTTCACAGCGTCTCAATGGAACTCAAGGACGACATGGCGCAACTGAATGAGCATGCCCAGGCCATCAACCGCATCATGGGCGTCATTTCAGATATCGCGGATCAGACCAACCTGCTGGCGCTCAATGCCGCCATTGAGGCCGCGCGCGCCGGTGACGCCGGGCGGGGATTTGCCGTGGTTGCCGATGAGGTGCGCAAGCTGGCTGAAAAGACCATGGCGTCCACCCAGGATGTGGGCAATGCCATCAAGGCGATTCAGGAGAGTACAACCAAGAGTGTCGGCGGCATGGACAAGGCGCTTGTGGAAGTGGAAACCGCCACCGGTTTTGCCCGCCAGTCTGGCGAAGCCCTGCGCCAGATTGTGCAGAATGTGGAGACCACGGCGGATCAGGTGCGGGCCATCGCCACGGCCAGTGAAGAGCAGTCTGCCGCCAGTGAGGAGATCAACGAGTCCATCGTGCATGTCAACGACATGTCGGGTCAGACCGCCCAGGCTATGGGTGAGGCTGCTCATGCGGTGAACGATCTTGCGCAGCAGGCGCGCCGCCTGAGCGAACTTATCGAGAATATGAAAAAAGCCTGATGGCGCTCACATAACCCAGGGCGGGTAGCCGTTGAACGGCTACCCGCCCTTGTGCGTGGCGAGCCTATTTTTGCAGCCACGCTTCGACCTGTTCAGGGTGGTCTTTTATGAACTGGCGGGCGTTTTTCAGCGGGTCCGCGCCTTTTTCCTGGTTCTTGGCCATAAGCTGCTGCAACTGATCCGCCCCGGTATAGGAGAACCTGGACAGGAAGGCATGCGCGTCAGGGTGATCCTTTTTCAAACCCTTGCGGGCCACGCTGTAAATGGCTTCTTCAGTGCCGAGGATGGCCTTGGGGTCGTCCAGATAGTGCAGGTTCCAGCGGCCAAACATCCAGTGGGGCGACCAGCCTGTGACAACAATCCACTGCTTTTTGCGGATGGCCTCCGCCAGGCTGGAGGTCATGATGGCGTCGCTTCCGTCAATCAACTCCATATTGTCTATGCCGTAGTCTTTCAGGAGCTTTTCGGTCAGGCCCATATATACCGCGCCTGCGTCTATGCCTATTATCCGGTTCTGGAATTTATCCGCGTTGGCTTTCAGTTCCTCGACAGATTTCAGCGGCACATAGTCGGGTACCACAAGCCCCAGCCGTGCGCCGCCGGTAATCTTGCCGAGGATTTCCAGCTTGTCCTTGTATTTTTTTACCATATCCTTGTGAGTATTGGGCAGCCATGCGGTGACCGTGGCGTCGGAGTCGCCCGTGGCCATGCTGGTCCAGAGTATGGGAACCGTGACGGGCAGCAGCTCAACCTTGTAGCCCAGTCTGTCTTCAAGCACCGCTTTGGCCAGATTGCTCGAGACTGTGGCGCAGTCCCATTCCACGTAGACGATCTTGAGGGTTTTGTCCTTTCTGGTGTCTTTGGCTGTGGCGCAGACGGCCAGCAGCATGACGGCGGCCAGGGCAATGCCCAGTATGCGAAGTTTCATGGGGACTCCTTCTTTTAAAAGGGTGCTTGGGAACGCTTCGACTTTGCGAACGTCCATTCTCAACGTGCTGCACGCGCCCGCTGCGGCGTGTGTAGCACGTTGAATCGCGTTTGCGCCTTCAGAGCTGTTAGCCTTTTTCAAAGCACGATGCCCTGACTGTCTGGAGGAGGCGTAGGGGACAGTGTCCGCCGCTGCGCCTGCAGATAACCCTTGCAGGGACGCAAGGGCGCGGGAACTGCACCCCTTTGCGACGTAACATCCTCAAAGGGTTGCAATGCGTTAATGGGTTTTCCCGGAGCTCTTTTGCGCCAGGGCGCGGAACATGCGGTCAAGGGTGATGGCCACAATGACGATGCCGATACCCGCCTCGAAGCCCATGCCGATATTGAGCCGCTGAATGGCCTTCCACACCTCGCCGCCAAGACCGCGTGCGCCGATCATGGCCGCAATGACGGCCATGGACAGGGCCAGCATGATGGTCTGGTTTACGCCAGCCACAATGGTGGGCATGGCCAGCGGCAGTTCAAGTTTGTAGAGGCGCTGCATGCGCGTGGCCCCAAAAGCTTCGGCGCACTCAACCAGATCCTGGGGGACCTGCTGAATACCCAGGCAGGTCAGGCGGATTGCCGGAGGCACGGAAAAAATAACCGTGGCCACCACAGCGCTGACCTTGCCAATGCCAAAGAAGGGGATGGCGGGGATAAGATAGACAAAGGCGGGCATGGTCTGCATGACGTCCAGCACCGGCATGACGATTTTGCGCGCCGTGGGGCACATGGCCGCCAGAATGCCGCAGGGCACGCCAATGAGAACGGAAAGCAGCGTGGCCGCGAGCACGAGTGCAAGGGTGCTGATGGTTGGCGTCCACAAGCCCATATTCCACAAGAGAAAAAACCCCAGAACCACAAATACGGGCAGGCCAGGACGGCGCGTCACACGCCAGGCCAGAGCGGTCAGCAGCAGGATAAAAAGCCACGGCGGGGGCAGAAGAAGCGCCTCTTCAAAGCGATCCAGCAGGCTGAGCATGATGTCCGAACCGGCGCGGGTAACGCCGGAAAAATGCTCGACCAGAACATCTATGGCGCTGTCAACGTAGCTGGCCAAGGGCAGTCTAGGCAGCATGGGCGCCTCCCCGGTTGTGTTCCACCAGAGCGCCCAGCAGCAGCCCGCGCACAATGACGCCCTGCAAGCGCTGGCGCTCGTCCACCACGGCCAGGGGGTAGGGCAGGTCTGCCATGAGGGGCACAATTTCGGTCACGGGGGTGTCGGGTCTGACGGTGGTGATGTCCGAACTGGTTATCTCCTTCAGGTCAGAACGCCCCTCGCTGACCATGCGCTCCGCGTCGGCGGCGTTGATAATGCCCACAAAGTGGCGGTGTCTGTCCAGGACGAAAAGCGAAGCTATGGAGTGTACGCGCATCTTGCGCAGGGCGGCGCGCGGGCCGTCCAGCCCCAGCACGGCGGCGTCTTCGGAACGCTTCATGACGCTGGCCGCCGTGAGCACCTGCGAGGCGTCTGCCGAAGCGACAAACCGGGCCACATGCTCGTTGGCCGGGGCATGCAGGATTTCTTCCGGAGTGCCGGTCTGTACTATGGAGCCGTCCTGCAGCAGGACAATGCTGTCGCCGAGCTTGAAGGCTTCGTTAAGATCATGCGTGATGAAGACGATGGTTTTGTGTATGTCTTCCTGAAGCGCCAGCAGTTCGTCCTGCATTTCCTGCCGTATAAGGGGGTCAAGCGCGCTGAAGGCTTCATCCATGAGCAGAACCTGCGGTTCCAGTGCAAGAGCCCTGGCCAGACCCACTCGCTGCTTCATGCCGCCGGAGAGCTGGCCAGGATGGGCATTTTGCCATTGGGCCAGACCCACGCGCTCCAGCACTTCTTTGCTTTTTTTCAGACGGGTGGCTTCTGGGACGCCCATGACTTCAAGGCCGAAGGCGGTGTTTTGCAGCACTGTTCTGTGGGGGAAAAGCGCGAAGTTCTGAAATACCATGCCAAAGCAGCGCTGACGCACGTGGCGCAGGTTTTTGCTGCTCATGCTGGTGATGTCTTCGCCGTCCACAAGAATGCGCCCGGTGGTGGGCATGATAAGGCCGTTGAGGCAACGCAGCAGCGTGGATTTTCCGCTGCCGGAAAGCCCCATAATAACCAGTAACTGGCTGTCTGTGATGTCGATGGATATGTCGAACAGGGCAACAGTGGTGCGGGTCTGGCGCAGGATGTCAGCGCGCGAAACGCCTTTGGCCGCCAGCCGTAAAGCCTGCTTCGGGTGTGGCCCAAAGACTTTTGAAACATTCTGGATAGAGATTTTTGCCATATACCCTCCTTCTGCCGTGGCGCGATATGCCACGGGTGTAGCCCGTAACCGGGCGAGTATATGGAAGGACGATCAGGTTGTGACCGTCAAAACGAACGTGCTGGAGTCATCAGCGTTGAGGGCACCAGCAGATGAACGCCTCCTCGGTATGTACCGAACTTCCATAAAGTGTGTGAATAAGTGCTGTTGAAACAACAATGCCGTCATACGAAGTTTGCTTGGCGTTTTTATTCCTCCATGTGGGGCAGGGGCAGGCCAGGGTCGGGTGAAATGCCTTCCCGGCCGGAATTACAGGGTATGTGTGGAAAGGACAGGCATAGTGCAGTGCAAACTGTCAGGAAAAACAGTGTGTGTTTCGAAATACAGTTTGTGGTAAAAATATGTTCTGTCGACAGTATTTTTTATGATCCACGCATATTAAACCAGTATGAAAAAAAATTAACAGAAGAATACCTGTCCGAAATATTGTTATTATCATTGGATAAGAAAAATACTGCTATTTCGCATAAAATTTTTGTGACAATAAAGTAAAAAACCATGCAAATCAAGCTCGGCTTTTGTTTTGCTGTTTTGTTTGCCCGTTCGGTAAAGATTTCAGGGGATGGGGGCGTGGCGCGCGGCCCACGGCGTAAATCCTGGTAAAGCCCCGCTGTGTTCGGGCTATGCCAGAATGACGTCCACTTCCATGCCGCGCCGCAGTGGCGGGCACCCTGCGGGAATGTCCACAAAGCAGTTGTAGTCGTCACGCAGGGCTGGCTGGCCTATGCCCCCATTTTCAGGGCGCATGAAGACCTCGAAGCCTTCAATCCTCGCCATCATGAGGCGGCGCGCATCCTTGCGGCAGGAGCCGAAGTCATTGCGCATGACGCCGCGCAGGCGCTTCAGGCCGTAGTGCGCGCGTCCGGACATTTTGCGTATGAGGGGCCCCGCCAGCAGGCCAAAGGCCGCAGCGGCGGCCACGGGATTGCCGGAAAGGCCGAGAAGTACGCTGTCGCCTATGACCGCGCCCAGGGTCATGGCTCCGGGCTTCATGTGCAGGCCGCGAAACAGCAGGCGGCCGCCGTGACGGGTTGCCAGGTCTTCCGCCAGGCGCGAAATCAGGTCGCGTGGGCCAAAGGATACGCCGCCTGTGGTGATAATCAGGCGGCTTTGCCCAAGCATGCCCTCCACATGCTGCCGCAGCCTGTCATAGCTGTCGGCGCAGGTTTCCATGCGCAGGACGCGTGCCCCAAGATTTTGCAGGCGTATGCCCAGCAGCGTGCCGCTGATGTTGTATATGCCGCCTTCAGAAAGCGGACGGCCTGGCGGGCACAGTTCGTCGCCGCTGGCGAGCATGCTTGCCGTGGGTTTGTCAAAGACGTGCGCATGAATGTGGCCTTGCCCGGCCAGCAGGCCCAGTGTGCCGCTGTGCAGCACGTCCCCGCGCCGCGCCAGGGGCTGGCCCACAGCCACGTCATATCCACAGGGGCGGCAATTGCGGCCCGGCGTCAGGCTGTGGCGCACAGTGACGCGGTTTTCATCAGCAGTGGTTTCTTCCTGCCACATGACGCAGTCCGCCCCCGGCGGCATCATGGCTCCTGTGGTTATGCGCGCGGCCTGTCCGGGCGGCAGGGGTGCGCCCGGCCCACCGCCAGCATACAGATACTGGCTCACAGGCAGGGTGACGGGACAATCCGGACGCGCCTGGGCGATGTCGGCGCTGTGCAGGGCGTAGCCGTCCACCTGGGCGCGATCAAAAGGCGGCTGCGACAGGCTGGCGAAGATGTCGGCGGCGCATACCCGCCCGTCGGCCTCAAGCAGGGGCAGGCGAAGGGTCTGCTCCGTGGGGCGGGCACAGGCCAGCAGGGCCGCCAGAGCTTTCTCCAGCGGCAGGATGATCTGCTGCCCAGGAATGTGCAGGCAGGCGTGAGAAGGACAAAAAGACATGTCAGACTACTCTGTGCGGGCAGGTATAGATGTTGATATTGTCTTTGCGCACGAAGCCGAGAAGGCTTATGCGCATGGCTTGGGCCAGTTCCACCGAGGCCAGCGAAGGCGCGCCCGGAGCCATAAGCAGACACACGCCGCTGACCGCGGCCTTTTCGAGCATGTCCACCGCCAGACGCCCGCTGAAGATCATGAGCTTGCCCTGAGGGGACACGCCTTGAAGCTGCATGGCCCCTATGAGCTTGTCCAGAGCGTTGTGCCGGGCTATGTCTTCATAAAACAGCAAAATGCCCTCAGGGGTCGCCAGGGCGCAGCTGTGAGCGGCCCCAGTTTGCCGAAACAGTGCGCAGCGTTCTTCAAAGGCCGCCTGAAGACTATGTACCTGGGCGGCGTCAAGCCGCAGGTCTGCCTGTTTTGCCGCAGCCTCCGGGGCAGGCGGCGGGGCAAGGCTGACGAGGATGCTCCCGGCGGCGCGAAGCTTGGGGGAAGGCAGGGGCGTGGCGCGCTGGCCTTCAGGCGTGAACAGTGGTTCGGCCACTGACGCCACTGACGCCGTTGACGCCATTGACGCCACAGATGCCATTGACGCCACTGACGCCACTGACGCCGTTGACGCCACAGATGCCGTTGACGCCACAGATGCCGTTGACGCCACAGATGCCGTTGACGCCACAGATGCCGTGAACGCCGTGGAGGCGCAAGCCAGTGAATCCGGCCCATGGGCGCTTTCGGCCGCAAGGCGCGGACTCGGGGGCGGCGCGTGGTCGGCGTTCTGCCCCGCAGGATGCCGGATAGTCAGGGATGCAATCTGGCGCGCATCACGCAGCAATCCCAGGGTAAAAAGCCTCCCCACGGCCAGTTCTTCAAGGTCTGTGGGCATGCAGTGCATGCGGGCCACGGTCTTGCCGTCACAGATGAGGTCATAGGCTTCTTCACGCAGGAGCACGTCCTCCACCTCATGCCTGCCCGTATGGTTGATACGGGTAATGACGCGCAAAACACAGGCTGGTGACGGCGGGAAAACGGGCATGGCGGCTGTGGTCTCCGGTAAAGATTGCAGGACGGCAAGGGGTGCATTTGCAGGAAAAAGGGTCTGGCCAAATTTTATCAGCGCCGTGCTGCGGGTTCATAAGCTTCAGCCAAAATGCTTTGAAAAACAAGCCCAATGGGCCAGTTTTCACCAGTTGCGCGGTTTGCGTATTTTTTGTGCAGGTGCCAAAATACCTGTCATAAATTGTCGGGAATGAAGATACAGTGAAAAAGGAAGCTTTTCATTACCCGTTTGCTCACATATACATAAATGAGTGGCACACAGATATACGTATGCCCACCATGAAATGTTTGAAAAAGGAGACATTATCATGAAAAAATTGTTGCTCTGCCTTTTTCTTTTGCTTCTGGCTGCCCCGGTTGGCGCGGATGGCGGCGATCTGGTCTGGAAAGAGTTTGAAGCCAAATGGATGAAAGCATTCACTCCTGGTTCCGTCACTGTACAGGATCAGGGGCAGATAAAAATATGCACGTTGGAAGAAGGGGTTACAGCCACGTTTTTTTTGAACACGGACGATATGGTCGAACGTGCCGTTGTGGCCAATACGGCTGCGTCCTCTGCCCGTTATTTTGAGGGCATAGCGCAGACCATCAAGGTTCTTGCCGAGCAGTCCCCCCAGGCAGAGGCTGTGAGTGCGGCCTTTGCCACGGTGCAGCCTGCCACCCTCTGGCGTGCGGTGGGAAAATTCTGTTTTGAACGCACACAGGATTCGGATGCGGGCTGGTTTTTTTACGCCAGCCGTAGTGAACAATGCCCCACAGAGGTCAGGTAAGGTTCAGGCGCTGCCTCTAAATAGTTCTTTTGTCCAATTGGCTGCGTCAAAAGGCCATTTTTTATTTCAGCCATGTACCGTAAGAGGACATTTCTTTCGTAAAAAAGCCTTTTTCCTTGCCCTTGGCACAAAATCCTTTATTTAGAAACAGCACCTGGAGCAGGTTGCGAATGAAATGTGGTAACTGCTCTGCAAGGATTTTCAGAAAAATCCTTGCCACGAAATGCGCGTAGGCAGGCTTTTGCCTGCCGTATACGGGCTTTTCAAGTGTTAAACGCTCTAACGTCATGATGGCAGTTGCGGGATATGGGCCTTATGGAACAACTTGCATTTCATGAGTTTGAAGGGCATGCCGGGTGGCAACGGGCTGCCCTGTATTCAGGACAGGCAGACCCCTTTTGCTGTACGCCTGCCTGGCAGCTTTCCTTTCACGAGGTTTTTGCCCCCGAGCGTCGCCTTATTGTGCGGCATGAAAGCCAGCACGATGTGGACAGCGTTCTGGTGTTCGCCGAACAGGCGTTTTCAGCCGAAGCAATCCTGCTGACGCCCATCGACACGTTGTGGTTTTTTAGCTCGCCCCTGCTCGGCCCCCATGCCGTGGACATGCTGGGCAATCTCCTGGACGAGCTTACAGACCGCTACAAACCGTTTATTCCGCGTATTGTGATCAGTGGCTTGCAACCGGGCGGCCTTTTGCCTCGCCGTTTGCTGCGGACTTTCGGGCGTCAGTATGATTTTTTTATGCATTCTGAAACCGTACAGTGCGCAGCGTCTCTTCAAGGCGGGCTGGACGGCTTTTTGTCGCGCAGATCCGCCAACCACAGGGCCAAAATGTCCAAGGGGCGGCGGCGCGCCCAGAACCGTGGCATTGTCTATGAGCGGCATGTGCCTGCCTCGACGTCAGAAGCGCGGGCCGTTTTTGCACGCATGCTGGCGGTAGAGAATAAAAGCTGGAAGGGCGAGGGGCAGTGCGGCATGGCCGAAGAGCCCGCCCGCAGCTTTTATGACGCGATGCTGCGGCGGCTTGCTCCTGCACGTGGGGCGCGCGTCATGTTTGCCGTGCACGAAGGCCGCGATGTGGGCTTCATTTTTGGCGGCATGGCGGGCGATGTGTACCGGGGACAGCAGTTCAGCTATGATCAGGACTGGAAGGACGCTGGCATCGGTAATCTGTTGCAGATCGAACAGGTGGCCTGGCTGTGCGAGCAAGGGGCGACCCGTTACGACATGGGGCCCCTGACCGGCCCGCGTATGGGCTACAAGGCCCACTGGACAGAAGCATGTCTGCCCATACAGACATGGCTGATGGTCAAAAAATAGCCAGATGCGCCGTATTCCACCTTTGCAGCTGCACTGCCGGATACCTGCCTGATGTTTTCGTGCCTTTCCTGCCTCCGTCCTTCCTGCGTCTGCTGACCGGCCTTGTCCGCTATCGTCAGCAACAACGTCTGTGCTCGCGCAGGTCTTTATGAGCGCGGATCTTCCCCATGCCGGAGCCTCAACGCCTGGAGCTTCAACCTGCGCCGATGCGGCAAGTGTGCCCGCGAGAATATCCTGATACATGCCGCGCTCACGTGGAGCAGCTACGTCCGTATGACGCCCTGTTTACGCAGTGGCGGTTTTTTGCAACAGCCGTCGGGGCGTTTTTGCCTGTTTGCGACCGTGCCCAGCCCATGCTCAGTGCCCAGCCCATGCTCAGTGCCAGCAGGTACTGACGGACATTTGGGCCAGCGTGGCGTGTGCGGTCGTAAAGAGCGAAAACGCCACAGACCTGCACGTGTGCGGCCTGAACGGCAGGCCGGACGCGGCTCGTCGTGAGCGGCAGAGCGTGTGTTCAGTGGAGACGCCGACCTGCCCTGCGGGCAGAAAATCCTTGATATCCGGGCCAGTGAAAAGGAAAAATGTAGAAAATTTATTGACATTCTCTAATGAATGACCGAAATTTGAGGCTGCCCTCGTAAAAAACTGAGGGTAAGTACTAGGAGGACTGTCATGAAACGTTTTATAGTTGCTTTGGCACTTGCCCTTACGTTGGCATTGCCCGGCTTGGCCGCTGCCGAAGGCACCGGCATGTACCTGGCCCCCAAATTTCTTATGAGCATCCAGAGCACCGGGCAGATGGAACGCAGCAGCGGTCTGGCCGGCAGTGGTGTGGACGATTACAGCCAGTTTACCATGGGTGGCGCTCTGGCCCTTGGGTACGATTTCTGGCCCCAACAGATGCTGCCAATCCGTGCTGAAATCGAATTTGCTCTGCGCGGCAACAGCGAAAAAAGCTGGAGCGATTCCGGCAAGAACGTGCGCGACATCAAGGGCGTGTGGAACAACTCCACCCTGTTCGCCAACGTGTTCTGGGACTTCCATAACGACAGCGCCTTCACCCCCTACGTGGGCGGTGGTCTTGGCATGGCGTTCAACTACACCGGCTACACCCTCAGGGGCAATGACGGCAGCAAGTTTGAAGCTGATGACCGCTTCACCAACTTCGCCTGGAACGCAGGCGCCGGTGTTGCTTACAACATCAATGAAAACTTCACCGTTGACGCTTCTTACCGCTTCGTGAGCCTTGGCTACAACGAAGTGAGCTCCAATGTTGGCGGCGTCAAGTACGAAATTGGCAACCGCCCCTACAACAATGAATTCCTGCTTGGCCTGCGCTACGGCTTCTAAGGCTAACCGACGCTAACCAAGGCCCGCAAGGCCCTGGTTGCCTGCCCCATTTTGCAGCAGGCAGCGCTATGTAAGGCTGAATGCCTGCATCTCTGCCGGAGGTGTAGACCTGTTTTCAGTCGCGGCTTCTGGCCGCAATGCCACCGGTTTTGAAAGCCCCCCGAATTTTTCGGGGGGCTTTCGCATTGTGCGGCCCAAAGTATTTTTCTGCAGGAGCATGCCCAATTATGCCCCAAGGCCGCTGGACATTTCACCGCAACACCAGCCAGTGCGGCTGACCTTCTTGCCAGTCCTTGCCTGTTGTACCCCCCTTTCGGACGAATCGACGCACCCAGGCGCGGCATGTGAACAAGGCAGGGCCTCGCATGTTCTTTAGAGTGCGCGCCTGCGTTCTGTGCCTACAGGTGTGTCTATGGGCATGTCTACGGGGGCATGGAGCTTGGGACTTGTACCTGGGGGCAGGGGAGCGTGCGTAGGCGCGCGCGGAAACCTGTCTATAGAAATATCTATTATCATGTATACGGGTATGTATGTGGGCTCACACGCCAGGGGCATGTCACGGCAAATCTGGTGGCCACCCGCAGCAGTGAATATGTGACAGGCATGGTACAGCGCCGTTACGCTCGCCACAGGTTTTGTGACAAAACCCAGCTCGCCCAAGTCCCCACATTTGCCGCTTTTATGACTTCAAGCCAAAACCGCCTGAAATCGTTTGGTTCATGAACGAAAGAATGTCTAGAAATTCTGTATAGTTTTTGCTTGTTTCAGCGTAACAAAAGGGAAAATTGGCTGGCTCGGACAGCATGAAAAAAAGGAAAAAAAACTTTTTTCCCCCTTGACAATCAGCCTGGCCTTACGGTTCGGAACTTTTTCTGAACATGTTAAAAAAATGGAGTATAACTGAGAAAATAAGAGAAAATTGAAACTATAATTGTTAAAAACTCTGCCATTATTTGTTAATATAGCATAAGGGATTTTTAAAACCCTTGCGGCATAAGGCTTTTCAGGACGGCCCGAACTGACCGATAATTACAAAAACATAAAGCATTTCTGCCGATTATCCAACGGAGCCATTGGGGAAAGCAAAAAAGCGTTCTGCCCCAAACAGCCTTTATTCATCAATTGCCCGCAAACCTCGTTATAAGCTACAAAGCCACATGCGAGAAAAATGGCCTGAAATTTCTGAAAATCTCAAAAAAATGCTTAAATCCGGACTTTTCAAAGTTTGGATTGCTCCTTTGCACGCCAGTGTGGACGAAAAAGGGTTGCACCTTGTGGCCCCCAATGCCTACGTGGCCAGCAGGCTGGAAAGCATGATGCTAACGACCTTGAAAGAGGCCGCCGCTCCTGTATTGGGCCTTGAACCGGGACAGGTCAGCGTGTGCATCACGGCTGCCGGTCAGGAGGACGAAGCGCCTGCTCAGGAGTCCAAGGCGCCTGCTGAAGAACCGCAGGTTGCACCGGCGACGCCCAAGGTTACGTCTGAGCCATCTGCGCAGGCTGCGCCAATCTTGCAGCAGGCATCACTTCCCCTTGCGGCGCCCGTGATATTTCGCAGCACGCAGAACTGGCGCTATTCCTTTGCGGATTTTGTCGTTGGCCCCACCAATAACATGGCCGTTGCCGCCGCGCAGGACGTCAGCCGCAGGCATGGTTGTGTTCGTACCCTGTTTGTAAATTCCGCATCTGGTCTTGGCAAGACACACCTTGCCCAGGCCGTGGGCCGCGCCATCAACGAAGAGGGCGGCAATGCGCGCGTGGGCTACCTCACTGCCGAGGAATTTGCCTCGCGCTTTGTGACCGCGCTGCGCGCTCAGGACATTGAAGGCTTTAAAGCCCGTTTTCGCGAGCTTGATGTGCTGCTTATGGAGGACGTGCACTTTTTCCAGGGTAAGGAAAAAATGCAGGACATGGCCCTGGCTGTGGTAAAAAACCTTCAGGCCAAGGGCGGGCGCGCCATATTCACATCGTCCTTTTCGCCGCGTGAATTGCAGCGTGTGGACAGCCAGCTTGTATCGCATTTCTGTTCGGGCATTTTGACCGACATGGGCCGTCCCACCAAGGACATGCGCTGCGACATCCTAGGGCAGAAAGCCAGAAGTTTTCAGGTGCTTTTGCCGGATTCGGTTTGTGAGCTGCTCGCCAGCCGCCTTAATGGCGATGTGCGCCAGATGGAGTCCTGCCTCAACAGCCTTATTTTCAAGGCGCGTCTGCTCAATTGCGGCCTGAATCTCGATCTGGCCATGGAAGTGCTGAGCCAGTATGCGGACGTCGCTTGCGGCCCGGATTTTTCCACCATTTTGCGTCTTGTTTGTGAAAGCTACGGCCTTAACGAGCGCCAGCTGGCCTCCAAGTCGCGCCGCAAGGAATGCGTCACAGGCCGTAATACAGCTTTTTATCTGGCCCGCAAGCATACGGAAATGACCCTGGAAGAGATTGGCGAAAAATTCAATCGCCGTCATTCCACTGTGATCAAGGGCATTACGTCTCTGGAACGTGAGCTTTCCAAGCAGTCTACCGAAGGGCGGCGTATTGCCCGCGCGGTTTCGTTGATCGAGCGCAATGCCGGTCTTGCTGGCGCTCGCGCCTAGCTGCGGATCCTGCAGCCACGCACCCCATAGCCACTGCCTGCTGAAAAAATTGCGGCCCGTTCCTCAAGGAGCGGGCCGTTTTTTTATGGCTTCAGCCAGGCGAGCGCACCAGCGCGCGATGTACAAATTTGCCTGTCAGAGTAGAACCCACCGTGCATTATATACTAAAACATAATAAAGGTTTTAGGGGGTGGGGGCGTGGGGGAGGAGACCCTTTTGCAAAAGGGTCCCTCCCCCACAAAAATCTTTCAACACACGCGTCAGTATGCGACAAGCGCGATAGTCGGCCCCTCTCCCACAAAACATTTCATCGTAATATTATTCTACCAGCAGTGCGTCCAGCGCGGAGGCCGACAGGCGGCGCGGCTCAAGCCGTGGGACGGGCTCAACGCCCCAGCGCCGCAGGATGTCCAGCGCCATGTCTTCCCCTTTGTTCAGGCATTGGGCCACAGCGGGCGAAAGGGGCGCGCCCAGGGTCATGGCCGCAGGCTGCGCCCCGATAAGGGCGCAGTGGTCGGGCATGTTGCCGCGCAGCGTGGCAAGGCCGAGAACTTCAGAAAAGCTGTTCTGGTGCGGGCCGATCTTTTGGGCTGTGAGGTAGGCGGGCACCTGATCCCGCAAGACCATCTGCCCCGGTTCCAGGCCAAAATCCACAGCATCCAGCACAAGCAGCTTGTCCGCGCGTTCAACGTGGGTCAGCAGGGTCTGTCCCTGGGTGCCGCCATCAACAATGTCCACATGGTCGGGAAAGTCCCAGTGAGAATAGAGATTTTGCGCCAGCCTGACGCCATAGCCTTCGTCGCCGTAGAGAATATTGCCCAGTCCGATGATTACTACCGCTTCCATGAAGTGTCCTGTTACGGTGCAGGCTGCGCCTGCAAGCAGAGGGCGGCCCCACTCGTGCGAGGCCGCCCTGATGTATGGCCGAAAGGGCTTAAGGCTTGCGCCGCTCCCTGTAGCCGCTGAACATGCCGGAAACCAGGGTGGTCTTGCCCATGATTTCTTCGCGTATGACCATGTAGATATGCACAGTCACAAAGGTGACCAGCAGCAGCATGCCAAGGCGGTGCAGGCTGCGCAGCTCCTGGTCATTGCCGCCGATCCAGTAGGCGAAGTCCAGCACAAAGAGAAAGGGCCTGAAAAAGGCCTGATGGCTGCTTTCAGCGTACATGCCAAGGCCCGTAAGCATGATGACGAGCATGAAGACCATGCCCACGGCCATTCCGGCCTGGGCAAGGGGATTATGCCCGATATAGGCGCGTGGTTCCTTGTCCAGAAAAAGGTACCAGCGGATGTCGTGCCACAGTTCGTTCCACCAGGTTTTGCGCCAGACCGGCAGGATGATCAGCTCGCGCGAGTAGCGGTTGCCGAAAAGGCCGTAAATGTAGCGCAGCACAGTGGATATAATGAGCACAAAGCCCGCGATGAAGTGCGCCATGCGGGTATAGCCCATGTAAAAGGTGTCGTAGGCTGAGGTGCCTGCCACAGAAAGCCAGGGCTTGCCTATGATGTACCCCGTGACAATGAGCACGCACACACAGATGACCATGACCCAGTGCCAGATGCGGATGGGCAACTGGTACACGTATATGCTCTTGCCCAAAGGCATTTCAGGCGGATTTTCTTTTATCTCGCTCATGATGGTTCTCCTAGAGCAGATTAACTTTGAGAATGTCCATTCTCAAAGTTCAAGACACGCTCGCTTCGGCGCTTACCAGCGCAAATCAATAGCGTTAACGCCTTCGCGGCGGGGCGACTGCTCACACAGTCGCCCGAGCATTTTCACTTTAAAAATGCTCTACGCTTGGGGCGCTTGTGCGCCGGGGCGTCAAAGGGCGGGGCTACATGCCCCGATCCATGCGCACGGTGAGCAGGTCTTTGCCGTCAGGCCCGATGATGTGAGTCGAGCAGGCCAGGCACGGGTCAAAACTGTGGAGCGTGCGCAGGATTTCCAGAGGCTGCTCCGGAATATCCATATGCGTGTTCATAAGCGAGGCCTCGTAGGCGCTCAACTGGCCGTCGGGGCTGCGGGGCGCGCCGTTCCAGGTGGTGGGCACCACGCACTGGTAGTTTTCAATCTTTCTGTTCTTGATCTTGACCCAGTGCCCAAGCGCGCCGCGCGGAGCTTCGGTAAAGCCCACGCCCCGCAGTTCCGTGGTGGGCCAGGTTTCTGGATTCCACTTGGCGGTATTGGCCGTGGTGCGTATGCCGTTCTTGAGGTTGGCAATAAGCCTGTCATAGAAATAGCGCATTTTTTCTGCGGACCATGCCAGTTCCAGAGAGCGGGCGGCAATGCGGCCCAGGGTGGACTGCAGCACGGTGACGGGCACGCCGCCCGCACGGCCCAGAAAATCGTCAACCAGGCCCTTGATTTCGTCATTCTTGCGGGCATAGCCGATGAGCATGCGGGCCAGAGGGCCGACCTCCATCTGGTGTCCGCGCCACAGGGGCGTCTTGAGCCAGGAGTAGCGGTCTCTTTCGTCCACCTGCTTGAGGTCAGTGGGCGTGCCCTTGATATTGGGGCCGGGGTTGTAGTGCGGCTCGGTGATGCCGTCCCAGGGGTGCAGGCCGGTCTTGCCCGCAGGATAGGTCTTGTACCAGGAGTGGTTGACCGTTTCCTGAATTTCTTCAGGATTGGTGAGGTTAACGGGCAGAACCTGATCGAATTTGCCGTTGATGATGGCCCCTGAGGGCAGAAGCAGACTTTTGTCACTGAAATCATTGGCAATGCTTGGAATAGCGCCGTAGGCCAGCACCGAGAGCTTGGACAGCCCGCCGCCGATATTGAGCCAGTCGCCATAGAAGCTGGCCAGGGCCAGGGTGTCGGGAATCACCACCTGCTGGGCAAAGGTGCGGCAGCGCTCGATGACCTGAAGGATGAAATCCAGACGTTCCTGGTTGATGACGTCGGCAGCGCCCACGCCGTCAATGTTGAGCGAGCAGGGCACGCCGCCCACCAGCCAGTTGGGATGCGGGTTTTTGCCCCCAAAGATGGTGTGGATGTGCACCACGTCCTTCTGGAAATCCAGAGCTTCAATATAGTGGGCTACAACCATCAGGTTGGCTTCGGGCGGGAGCTTGTAGGCAGGGTGGCCCCAGTAGCCGTTGGTAAAGATGCCAAGCTGGTTGGAATTGATGAGCTTGAGCAGCTTGTCCTTGACGGATTTGAAGTAGCCCGGCGAAGAGTTGGGCCAGGGCGACAGTTTTTGCGCCAGCTCCGAGGTGGCCTTGGGATCGGCGGTGGAGGCCGAAACCACGTCCACCCAGTCAAGACCCGTCAGATGGTACAGATGCACCAGGTGGTCATGGTACATGAGGCAGAGCTGCATAAGGTTGCGGATGATATTGGCGTTGTCCGGGATGTCAATGCCGAGGGCATTTTCAACGGCCTGTACGGAAGACAGGGCATGGGTGCCCGTGCACACGCCGCAGATGCGCTCGGTAAAGGCCCAGGCGTCGCGCGGGTCGCGGCCTTTGAGGATTATTTCTATGCCGCGAAAGATGGTGCCGCAGGAAACGGCATTGGTGATGACGTTGTCGTCATTGATGTTCACCTCGCAGCGCAAATGCCCCTCGATGCGGGTCACAGGATCCACAACGAGGCGGCGGCCTGCGTCAACAACAGTATATCCTTGCGTATTGTATTCGTAGGACATGGGTGCGTTCCTTAGCTCTTGCTGGTGTCGTCGTTAGCTTCCAGGTTTTTTTTCTTGTCGCAGCAGGCATGGCGAACCATGCTTGCCGCGCCGTGAATGGCCACGCCTGCCGCCACACCGGCCACAGCGGCAACACCCACGGTTTCGGCCGTGGAGTTGGTGCCCATGTGCGGGATGGTGGTGATGCGGTCATAGAAGGACTGCTGATCCCAGAAGTTCTGTTCCGAGCAGCCGATGCAGCCGTGCCCGGACTGGATGGGGAAGGAAACGCCGTTGTTCCAGCGGGTGGAAGGACAGGCATTGTACGTGGTAGGCCCTTTGCAGCCCATTTTGTACAGGCACAGGCCGGAGCGCGCGCCCTCGTCATCCCATGACTCAACAAACTGTCCGGCGTCGAAGTGGGCGCGGCGGTAGCACTGGTCGTGCACGCGTACGCCATAGAACATTTCGGGCCGCCCCTGTGAATCAAGACTCGGCAGGCGGTCATAGGTAATGATGTAGGTCAGGATAGCGCTCATGACCTCGGGAATGGCCGGGCAGCCGGGAACCTTGATTTGCGGTTTGTTGGGGAAAAGCTTGTGCAGGGGGGTGGCGCCGGTGGGATTGGGCGAGGCCGCCTGCACGCAGCCCCACGATGCGCACGTGCCCCAGGCCACAACGGCCTTGGCATGTTCCACACCCATTTTGAGCTTTTCATAAAAAGGCTTGCCGCCGTCAATGCAGTACATGCCCTGTGCGTTCAGGGGCACGTTGCCTTCAAGGGCCAGAATGTACTGCCCCTTGTATTTTTCGATGGCCTGCTCATAGGCGGCATTGGCCTGGTCGCCAGCCGCCGCCATGATGGTATCCTGATAGTCCAGAGCAATCATTGAAAGGATGATGTCCGCCGCAAGAGGATGGGCGGTGCGTAAAAAAGATTCGGTGCAGCAGGAACAGGAAAGCCCGTTGATCCAGAGCACCGGCAGACGGGGTTTGGTGGAGAGGGCCTGGGCAATGGCCAGATCCGCGCCGGGGCCAAGCCCCATGGCAACGGCGGTGAGCGCACAGAATTTCATAAAATCTCTGCGGCTTACGCCCTTATTTCGTAAAACCTCGGCGGTTGTTTCAAGACGTGCCATAGTTACCTCAACGCTTGCTGGTTGGAAGTGAACCGTGAGGGGGGATGCAGGAAGGAGGGAAGCGGTCCGGCTTCCCCAGACCAGATTAACTTTGAAATGCTTCACATTTCAAAGTTTTCATTCAGCCGGAAAATGCGATTTGCGGCTGAATCTACGCCACGTTGTGGCGGGCTGCACTCTTGTGCAGCGATAGAGCATGTAAGCTTTTTCAAAGCTACAATGCTCTATGTCATAAAAGCTACTGTTAAGGTTATAGTTCGACTTGCCCAAAGGCAAGAGAAAAATAATATTACGCACTTGCGATCACAATTGCCGATTTATATGAGAGCATAATACATAAAAATAAACAAATAATTAAATATAGATATGTAGATATGTGCGATGTGATCTGGTGTTTGCGGCGCAAAAAAAGGGGGGCCAAAGCCCCCCTCTGATCAACGCAGGCACGTGTGGCTGCCTGTGGCGTCCCCCCATTCAGGGTATTAATCTTCAGCGCCTTCTTCACCTTCAAACTTGATGAAGCCGGGCTCCACGTTGGTCATGGCGTTGACAATCAATTCCACCAGACCGCCGTAGGCGAAGTTGTTCTTGGTATACAGATCGTTGTGCTCAAGGATTTCGCGAATCTGGCCCTTGCAGTTGGAGCAGGGGGCGCAGATGTACTTACGGGTTTCGGGGCCAAGGCAATCCTTGAAGGCTTCGGCGATCTGCCACATCTTTTTGCGGCCAGAGATGTTGCCGCGCCATTGTTCGATGTTGTTGCGCGTCATGATGGCAAAGCCGGAACCGCCGCCGCAGCAGTAGTTGTCCACGCCGTGGTGGGGCATTTCACGGAACTGGGGCGCGATCTTGCGGATGATTTCGCGCTGGGGCTCAACAATGCCCATGAGGCGCACCACGTTGCAGGGGTCGTGCAGGGTAACGGGAAAGTTATTGCGCGAGGGGTCAAGCTTGAGGCGGCCGCTCATGACAATGTCGCGCAGGGTGACATAGCAGCTTTCGCGCGGCACCTGGTATTCAAAGGGAATGACGCGGTCGGCAATAACCGTCAGGGCTTTGTGGGCATGGCCGCATTCGCCAATGACGATCTTTTTCACGCCCAGTTCCTTGGCGGCCATCATGTGCTGCAGGGCGATGCGGGCGGTCTGGGCGTCGTCATAGAACACGCCGTAGTTCACGCCGTCATAGGCCAGTGCCTTGCTGGAAAGCGTCCATGACAGGCCCGCTTCCTGAAAGATGAGGGAGAAGGAAGCGATATTTTCTGGCCAGGCCATGATTTCACCGGCATTGTGCAGCAGCATGATGTCCGCGCCCTGCACGTCAAAGGGCGTATGGATGCCCACGCCGGTGATTTCCGTGTAGTCTTCGTCGATGAATTCGACGTTTTCTTTGACCACTTCAGGCGTCATGCCCGTGGAGGAACCGGCCTTCATGTGGTTCATAGTGCCGCGTTCGTGCAGTTCGCGGGGGTAGATGCCCATTTCCTGGCTGAACAGCTTGCGGATTTCGCGGGCCAGCAGGCCGTTGTCAACGCCGATGGGACAGGTCTGGGCGCAGCGGCGGCACAGGTTGCAGCGGTAGGCCAGTTCGCCCAGGCGCGCCACGGTCTTCCAGTTCAGGTCCATGTCGCCGTAGCGCCATTTGGCCAGAGGTTCCTTCTTCACATACTGCTTGTAGATGCGGCGGAAGATTTCGGAACGGAAGTTGGGGCGGTACATTTCATTTTCGCCCGACATTTCATAGAGATGGCAGGCCTCGGAGCAAGAGTTGCACTGGGCGCAGTAGTCCATGCTGGTTTCAAGCATGGGCAGGAAGGTCCAGTTGTTTTCCTTGGTGAACAGCTTGCGCATGCCGGAAAGGAACTTGTTGACCAGCTCTTCCTCTTCTTCACGGCTCTTGGGCTTGGGGATGTTCAGCACACTGACTTCATCAAGAATACAGGCCGTGTTTTCCTTCTGCTCATCGGTGAAGGGCTTCCAGGGCATGGTATGCATATCCACAGCCAGTTCGGGGATTTCCTTCAGGTCAATGCTGACCATCTGCCCCTCGACGGTGGAAACGTCGGTCAAACGGAGGTTGTCTTTCATGTCTGAAACTCTCCCTAGTCTTCTTTCTTTTCTGTGGGGTTGGTCGTGGCGACGTCTACCCAGCTCTTGGGGGCGCCATCACCTGAGATATGCTTGGCCGACCAGGTCACATTGAACTTGAGGGCCTCAAGGATTTTCTGCTTGTTCTTCTCGCTGTAGCTGGTGGGCTCATCGCCCCAACGAATGTCATGATAGGTGAAGTACTTCATGAAAACGTGCCCCATGTGCGTCATGGGAATCCAGATGAGCAGGAAAAAGCCCACCAGCAGGTGCAGGCTGAACAGCATGCTGGTCTGCGGGGCGAAGTTGAGGGTAATCAGGTTGTAGATAAAGGTGCGGGCCAGTTCGAAATACGAGGGAGAGAAAGCCCAGGCGGCCAGGCCAAGAAGGCCGAAAACAATGAAAATGACCAGGTTGAAGTAATGTTCGGGCGTGCTGTAGCGGCGCAGGCCGTCATCATTGCGGCGTCTCTCGATAAGGCCGATACCGCCGATGATGATGCACAACGTGCCGACCAGCACCATGGCGTTAATGACGTTGCCCACAAAGAGCATCAGTCCGCCCTGCGGGTTCAGGCCAAAAAGCTGGGCAAAGGCAGCGCAAAGCACAATTATCGTGCCGCCCATGAGCATATACATGCCCACATGGAAGGGATACGAGCGCACCCACAACTTGATGTTGTGCTCAAACGTGGCATGCAGAAAAAGCACTTCAGTGAGCAGTGCCTTGATGTCGCCCCAATGTGAAATGTGACGCGGCTGGGTCCACCAGTCCTTTTCTTCCATGAAGCTGCCGCCGTAGACGGTTTTGCTGCCTTCATGCGGGACGGGGTAAAGTTCCCAGCGCACATGCAAGGGGCTGGCGGCCATGTATGACCTGATTTTCAAGTATGCCATGCAAATAAAGCCGGCTACCGCCAAATAGCCCAAGATGTAAAACAAAATGGTCATGCGTTTTCTCCCGTAGGGTCAAGATGCCGCTGAAACGTGGGTTCGACGGGCCCGGCCCGGCCGTGCGCCGCTAAAAGCCCGGCATGCGTCTGCTTGCCTGCAACCTCTCCTTAAAAGGTACCGGGTATGCGATTATGGCGGATAGCCTCTAGTGAGAACTGATCACAATAAGCCATGAAGTCAAGTTGCCCGGTGGCACTCCTGATACCTTAAATATAAAAAAATGCAAAGATTTCAGAAGGATTCATCATGACAATTTTAATCAAGATTAAGATAATTTTATTTAAGTAAATCAACAAGATTAAGCGTAAAAAACGGTTTTACGCAAGTGAAAAATTTTTTTTCTGCGGTAATTGTGAAAGTGCCTGCGATAGAAGCAATCTGACTGCTGAAATTGTACTAAAAAACTATGTAATAAGCTGAATGAATGAACAGTCTATGTAAATTGCTAGGCAATAGAGTCGGTTAAAGAGACGGGATTAACAAAGCATTGAAGTAAGAAAAGACAACAGGCAATAATAATCAATGTGTATAGAGGGTTGGCAAAATGGCTCTGCAATGTGCGCATGCGGAAAGCGGGGTGTCAGACGGGCAGTCGTCACTGGCTGCGAAGGGGGCAGATCAATAGGCAGCCGCACGTGGGGACGGGAAAACAGGCAGAATGGCAGACTTGGGGAGTCCCTGCCGGAGGGTCATAGAACAATAGGTTTTCACGAAGAAACAGCGGAGGCTGACCATATAAGGGGGCGAAACGACAGGAAGGCAGGATCGGGAGGGATGGCGCTCAGGGGCGGGCATTTCAGCACGATGCCCGTACTCAAGGGATGGCGGAACGGCAGGAATGCTGGAGGTCAGACGGGAAAGCCGACTGATGCGCGGGGCGAGTGCTGCCGGAGTGCAGCCAGTTCCACGTTGATGGCTCGACGGGGGTGGGCGCTGGTCTCTCCAGCCACAGTGCCCGTGCTGGCTACAAGCTCAATGGTGCGCGGACGGGGGCTGGCTGCAGGCGTGAACTCGCTGGGGCGGCGGTAAACGCCTTTGGGGCGGAGGTAAACGCCTTGAGGACGTACCATAGTCATTGAGAAAAAGTATTCTCAGCGAATGGTTATGACTGAAGAATGTTGCCTCAACGGGCAGGGCTTCTGAAACTGCTGCTACGTACTCCAGCGCCCCAGTGCGCCCTAAAGCGCCCCAGTGCGCCCCAGCGCTTTCAAGTGCGCCCAACGTCTGCCCAGACGCTCGTTGGGTTCAACGCCCGCGAAAGGGCATGAAAGAGGCAGGCCCTCGTTGGTCAAAGCAAAAGGCGGTCATCGTGCATGAGGTCACGAAGGGTAATGGATTCAAACACGCCATCGAGCGTAGCTTGCAGGCTTTCCCAGGCCTTGCGCACTTCGCAGGCGTCAAAGCGTGAACAGTTGCCAGGTTTTTCAAGGCAGCCGCTCAACTCAATGCCCCCTTCCATCAGACGGACTATACAACCAAAAGTAAGATCTTCAGGCTTGCGCATAAGGATATGCCCACCCTTGGCGCCGCGAACGCTGCCTGTAATGCCCGCCAGCCGCAGCTGGCGCAAAATTTGTTCAATAAACTGAGAGCTGATGCCAGTTTTGCTTGCGATCAAGCTTGAAGAAACTGGTTTATCAAACCCATTGTTTGCTAAATACAGTAGAATACGAGCTGCATAGCGCGTTTTGGCTGAAAGCTTCATTGCGTATCCCCCATGGAGCAGCGGTAAGAGGGGAAATCAAAAGGAACCTATGGCCTCATCACGCTGAGACAGAAGTTCGACGTCCGAAACATAAGCGCGTGTGGCAAATAGTAACATCAACATAGCTATTATGATACAAGTTTTTTTAGTTTGTCGTGTAGCTTGAGAAATCATTCACAGTTGTTTTCAGCGTCTTGTGCCAAGGGCACGCCTCAAGAAAGGATATGGCAAGTCCGCTTGACGCCCTAAGTGGCTTACGCTAAGAATCATGAGTAAAGCAGTCTAAATTAGATGCATCGGGTATCGCTAACTTTATCGCCTCCCGCTAAATAAGGAATAACTATGCGTATTTCAACGATGTCCTGTCACGCACTGCATTTGCTGTTGTGCCTTTCTGAACAAGATCAGCACATGCCGGCATCCGCTTCTGAACTTGCTGCTTGTACGGGCATTTCTGAAAAGTTTGTGCAGAAAATCATGCGCTTGCTTCAATCCGAGACCATTATCAAGAGCGTACGGGGCATTGCCGGGGGGCACATGCTTGCCCGCAGCCCTGATTCCATAACGCTGGCTGACATAATCAACGCAGTGGAAGGGGGCATTACCTTGCCCGGCGTCAACAGCGAAGCTCCTGTCGGCAAAGCCGCCTTTGACGTTTGGGACAAGGCCGCCATGACTTTGCACAACTCTTTGGATGCGGTGACGCTCAGTTCTGTTCGTAAGAGCGCCGGGTTTTCGCCGCGTCAAGCTGCTCATCGCAAACAGGGCCATTCAGTCACCAGAAGACCAGAATCAGAACCCGGAGGCACCAATGCAAAAGCATATTCTCTTGGTAGACAGCGATGCCGAAAGCCTAAACAGGATGTCGCAAGTCTTACGTCAATCTAACTACCAGGTAAGCGTCGCGTCCAGCTGTGACGAAAGCCTTCATCTGGTCAACAGTTGCAAACCGGACTGCATCATCTTTGATGTTGAGTTGCAGGGTACTTCGGGCACCATTTTGTACAGTCGCCTGCGCAGGAATTCGCAAACGCGCGATATTCCAGCCATTGTCTGCACAAATGTGGGGCCGAGGCCCATCTGCTTCGGAACCGGCGTTCCTGTTTTGAGCAAAAACTGCCCAGGTGATGTGCTGCTGGGTGCTGTTTCTGCCGCCGTAGCCTGTTAACGCGCGGCCCCCGCACTGCTTGAAGATTGGGGCCAGCATCGGCCTTTGTGTGCGGCATGGCTGCTTGGAATTTTTTTGTTGGCCGGGCAATGGGATTGTTGCCCGGCCAACGGGCTTAGGTGTGCCCTTGCAAAGCAGAACGGCGGTCGGCAAAGGACAAAGCGACGCCGTTCTGCTGATTTTGCCTTACTCCAGTTCGTTATGCCGGATGTGCGGCGGCACGATGATCATTTCTGCCAGCAGGGGCTTCAAGAAAGACCATTTGATCTTGTGTTCTTCATACACTTCCATCATATCGCGGATGGCGTCCCAGCAGTTATGGCAGGGGGTGATAACCAGTTCCGCGCCGGTGGCCTTGATCTGGTCCAGCTTGTTTTTGAGCCCCACGTTGCGTTCCTGGCGATATTTGCCAATGCCGTTAAGGCCGCCCCCGCCCCCGCAACAGAAGTTATGGTCGCTCTTGGGGTCCATCTCTCTGAAATCTTCAGCAATATAGCTCAGGATTTCACGTGTGGCGCTGCCAAGGCCATGGTTGCGCACATAGTTGCAAGAGTCTTGCAACGTGCAGGGAACCTTGATTTTCTTCGCGGGATCAATCTTGAGTTTGCCTGTGCGCAGCATTTCTGCCACCCACTCCACATAGTGCATGAAGCGCACCGGCGGATCTCCGCTTTCACGTCCGGCCCAATAGGGGCCTTCAACCACGGTGGCGCGGTGGGCATGGCCGCATTCCGTTCCCACAACAACCTTGGGTTTGAGGCGGTCCACAGCGGCATAGATGCGCTTGACATTTTGCGCGCAGCCTTCCCAGTCGCCTGCGAACATGCTCAACGAGGTGTTTTCCCAGCCTTCGCTGGGTACCGTCCAGTTGGTATCGGTCACGCTGAAGAGAATCGCGGCCAGGGCGATGTCTTCAGGATAGTGCTTTACCTCACGGGCGTTAAGAACGTACATGACGTCGGCATTTTCTTTTTCCACAGGGATTTCAAGATCAGGCCATTCTTCCTGCTGCTCTTCCACCATCCATTCGCAGGTTTCCAGCCAGTCTTCTTCGGTCACGTCCATCTGCGCGCCGTACACGCGGTGCATGCCGGAACCGATCTTCATTTCCCAGGGAATAAAGCCGTGCTTGAACAGTATGCCGCGCAGGTAGCTGAACATGACGCCCGTGTCTATGCCATGGGGGCAATAGACGCTGCAGCGGTTGCAACAGGTGCACTTGCCCCAGGCAGCGTCCATGCACTTGATCATGAATTCGGTGTCAACCTTGCCCTTGCGGCGCAATAGTTCGCCCAGGGTGGCCTGTATCTTGTATGACGGAATCTGTGTGGGATCATTGTTATTGGTTCTGTAGAAAAAGCAGCTGTCCGCACACATGGCGCAATGCGCACAGACACTAAGCCATGTGCGGGTGCGCGATTTACAGGTCTGTTCAAGATCGCGGGCCAGGGCTGCCTGGTCCACTTTCATTTCCTTCATCTGGCTATAATATTGCGCCCCGGCCTTGTCCTTCAGCAGTTCAAGAATGCCTTCTTTGGTGGTGACTGGGGTAGGGGTGCAAAGCAATTCGGACATAATCCGCTCCTTTCAGACGAAAAAATAATGATACAGGTTCCCGCTTACCAGGGAAAAGCGCCGCCGCGGGTGGCTCCGCCCCTTTTGATGGCGAAGTCCATGCCGATCTGGGCACGTGACATGAAGAAGAGAACTATGTGCGAAAGCTTGGTAAAGGGAGCCAGTATAAGGAAAAGCTCACCGCTCAAAACGTGCGCCAGCATCCAGCTTTGATAGGCGGACATGTCCAGCCGCGCCATAAGCCCGGTGGCAAAGGGCAGAAATGTCAGAAGCAGTATGAGCCAGTCCCCGCCGTTGCTGAGTTGGCGCAGTGCAGGCGAAATCATGCGGCGTATGGCCAGCAGAACGATGGCCACAATGCTCATGACGGAAAAAATGTCGGCCAGGGTGCCGGGCAGCGAAGGCAGTGTTATGCCGACATAGCGCTCAAGCAGCACGGTATGGCCAAGCAGAAAGAACGGAACGAGCACGGCACCAAAGTGCAGAAGAAAAAATAAAACAGCGGCTACAGGCTGTGTTCTCCAGCCATCGGTTCCACCAGGGATCAGCCATTTGAAGATTGACGCAAAGATGCCTGCGATGGAGCGGTTGGCATGGTACCGGTAGGCCACGCGTTCAAGGCGCCAGTCCAGGCCGTTTACGTACCAGAAAACGCGGGCCAGCATGCCGACCACAAAGATCACGAGTGAAATGACAAAAAGGGGTCCGGTAATAAAATCAACCATCTGATTTTGCCTCCTACTTTCTTTCTACCTTGTACGTGACAGCCAGTTACTTATTGGCGGCATTCTCAGATGCAATGCGCTCGCTATGACAGGTCCGGCAGTCCACAAGGCGGGGCCCCTTGGCAAGTTTGACGTGACATTCGGTACAGGTAGCGTGCAGATAGTCCATCTGTTTGCTTGGAGCGACGTTTCTGACGTTTCCGAACGATTCGGCTAGGCCTTCGTCCGTCATCTGGTGGCAGGCTGTGCAGTCCTGCCCTTTGTCTGCCAGATAGGCTATGTGTTGATCGTGTGTGAAGAAGACCGGCGGCATTTTTTTGGCACTGAAAGGCGGGTAGGTGAAGGGGATGCGCTCCTCACCGTATGCTTCGCCCGAAGACAGCACCAAGCCGAAGGTCAAAAACAACAGGCAGGGGAGAGTGATCCAGAGTCCGATGTGTTTTTCCTGCATGGTGAATCCTTACTTCCTGGCATAATCCTAATGATGTTGCCCCGGTATAAACCAGGCCGGCGCAAATTATAAGGAAATCCCGAGCCCATGCATCGGGATTTCCCCTGGTTTTGTGCTTATCTACGACTTGGCCCCGTGAAGCGACTCAGCCGCGTTGCGCATGAAAACAGCGCATTTGTAAGGCTCATTCTTCATACACCTCATGGCAAAAGCTGCCGAGAGATAGAGAAAAAGGCGGGATTCATAGTCCAGCCGGTTGGTTTGCAACCAGTGATCATGAGGCGCGTCACTCTGTGCAAGATCCTTGGCCCGATTGAGGTCTTCCGCATACGCATCGCCAGCAAGCTTGGAATACAGTTCGCAAATTTCTTCCGCCAGGTACTCACGTTCTGATAAGGCAGACATGGCAACTCCCTTGCGTCACGCGCAGTTACGCCTCACTGTACATGAGGCACTGATAAAGAGCAATTAATCATTCTTATTCTTGAGCAACTTAATCACTACCAAAAGATTATTATATAAAAAATACTGCGTCAATAAAGTTTCTATTTTTTTGCGCTAAAAAATTATAACTAATTTGACTTGTTAAACATAAAAGTGGACTCAAAAGATATAGTATTTTTGTCACAAACGTGCTGTTGTACGTGAGTTCCAGGGGATTTTTGCAGATGGAAATCATATTTTTTTACTCAACTTACCGTTTGAACATTCAATTGTTACTTACTAAATTAGTAGTGTTTTTATTTATCTGAATATATTTACGATTATTTTAGCTTTAAGAGGTGCTTGTGGTTCAAGGCAGTATGGTCATCAGCAGTATTGGTGTTCCAACGCGTAGGACTGCCTGTAACAACAGGTCAAAACCCTGATGAAAGCGAAAACCAGCATAAAACTGCATATTTTATGTTGGGGGAATATAAGTATTTTTATTGTTGATATTATTTTCACAATCTGGGCTGCTCTCGCTGGCCCGAAAGTGCCCGTGCAGGGAGGCAGTGGTGCTGCGCTGTGGGCTGCCTGCGAGGGCCCGGCAAGGTAGGGCATCCGCATGGCAGCAGGCGCACGAGGGCTGCGAGGGGGCATCCGCATGGCAGCAGGCGGGCAAAGGCCTGCAAGGGGACACCTGCGTGGCAGCAGGCGCACGAGGGCTGCAAGGGAGCATCCGCCTGGCAGCAGGCGAAGAGGGCTGCAAGGGGGCATCCGCCTGGCAGCAGGCGAAGAGGGCTGCAAGGGGGCATCCGCCTGGCAGCGGGCGCGCGAAGGCATGCAAGTGGGGGATGACATAAGCGGGGAATAAAAAAGAAGCGCAGGGGGTTCCCTGCGCTTCTTGTATGCTATGTGTGGCCGTTCTAGCCGTTCAAATCAACCAGTATGGGGTTTTCTTCAAGTTCTTCAAGGAACTTGTCGGGGCGTTCCTTCTGATCCGGCACCACGATGTCGCCATTGACGTATTCGCGGTAGCCAGTTCCGGCGGGAATCAGGCGGCCAACAATGACGTTTTCCTTGAGGCCGCGCAGATAGTCCATCTTGCCCTTGAGGGAAGCCTCGGTCAGCACCTTGGTGGTTTCCTGGAAGGAGGCCGCCGAGATGAAGGAGGAGGTAGTCAAGGATGCCTGGGTGATGCCCAGCACCAGCGGTTCCGCAGTGGCGGGCTGACGCCCTTCTGCCATGGCCCTCTGGTTTTCCTGCCTGAACTCGCCCTTGTCGACCTGTTCACCCACCAGGAAGCTGGTGCCGCCCGAATCCAGAACCGTAACCTTTTTGAGCATCTGGCGCACGATGACTTCAATATGCTTGTCGTCAATGCCCACGCCCTGGAAGCGGTAGACTTCCTGAATTTCGTCCACCAGGTAACGGGCCAGGTATTTCTCGCCCCTGGTGCGCAGGATGTCGTGCAGTTCGGGGTAGCCTTCGGTCAGCGGGTCGCCGGCTTCCACAAAGTCGCCGTCGGCAGCGGTGATGTGCTTGCCCTTGGGCACCAGGTATTCCTTGGCTTCACCGATTTCAGGCGTCACCACAAGCTTGCGCTTGCCCTTGGATTCGCCTGCATAGGTGACTGTGCCGGATATTTCGGAAACAACGGCCATGTCCTTGGGCTTGCGCACTTCAAAGAGTTCGGCCACGCGGGGAAGACCACCCACGATGTCCTTGGTCTTTGCGGTTTCGCGCGGCTTACGGGCGATGATGTCACCGGCCTGGATGTTGTCGCCGTCCTTGACCATGATGATCGAGCCCACCGGCAGGCTGTAAATGGCCGCCGCGCCGCCGTGGCTGCGCTTCTTCACGTTGCCGTTGTCATCGCAGATGGAGATGGACGGGCGGAAGTTGGTGGTGCGGTATTCCATAATGGTCAAGCTGGCCTGACGGGTGATGTCGTCCACTTTTTCCTGAACGGTCTTGCCGTCGACGATGTCCGTAAAGCGCAGGGTACCTTCTTCTTCGCACACAAAGGGTTCGTTGAAGGGGTCCCATTCGGCCAGCACTGTACCCTTGGTCACTTCCTGACCATCGTGCACCAGCAGGCGTGCGCCGTTGGGCAGGATGTATTTTTCGCGTTCGCGGCCCTGGGCGTCCACAATGGCCAACTGGCCGCTCTTGCCCAGCACCAGGTACACGCCGTCCCTGTTGGTGACGGCCTTGACCCGGTTGAGGATGACGCGGCCGGTGTTGAGGGCTTCAAACTTGTTCTTTTCAATGGTGCTCGAAGCCGTACCACCGATGTGGAAGGTACGCATGGTCAGCTGCGTGCCGGGTTCGCCGATGGACTGGGCCGCAATGATGCCCACGGTTTCACCCGTGTTCACAAGGTGCCCACGGCCAAGGTCACGACCGTAGCAGAGGGCGCATATGCCGCGTTCGGCCTGGCAGGTAAGGGGCGAGCGCACCATGACGGAGGAAATGCCCTTGTCATTGATGAGCTGGGCCTCTTCTTCGCCAATAATGGTGTTTTCGGGCAGCAGGACTTTTTCCGCATCATCGGGGTCGTACACCGGGTAGAGCAGGGCGCGACCAATGATGCGTTCAGCCAGCGGCGTCTTGATGTCGCCGCCGTCCTTGAGGTGGGTCAGCTCGATGCCGTCCACCGTGCCGCAGTCGAGTTCGGACACAATGACGTCCTGCACCACGTCCACCAGACGGCGGGTGAGGTAACCGGAGTTGGCCGTCTTGAGGGCCGTGTCCGCGAGACCTTTACGTGCGCCGTGTGTGGAGGTGAAGTACTGCAACACCGACAGGCCTTCGCGGAAGGAAGACGTGATGGGCGTTTCAATAATTTCACCCGAAGGCTTGGCCATCAGACCGCGCATACCGGCAAGCTGACGCATCTGGTCCTGGTTGCCTCGCGCGCCGGAGTTGGACATCATGAAGATGGGGTTGAAGCTCTGGTTCTTTTCCTGCTTGCCGGTCTTGGGATCAGTGAGGATATCGTAAGATATTTCCTTGATCATTTCCGTGGAAACGTCCTGAGTGGCCTTGGTCCACACGTCCACCACCTTGTTGTACTTTTCAGTACGGGTGATGATACCGTCGCGGTACTGGTGTTCGATGTCGTCCACTTCAGCCTGGGACGCCGCAAGAATGCCCTTCTTGGTGGCAGGAATGGTCAGGTCTTTCACGCCAATGGTCACGCCAGCCCTGGTTGCGAACTCGTAGCCCATGTCCTTGAGCCTGTCGCACAGAATGACGGTGGCCTTGATGCCGCAGTCGCGGTAGGCAGCGCCCACGAGGCGGGCGATGTTTTTCTTGGTCAGCACGCAGTTCACAAAGTCGAAGGACAGCTTTTCCGGCAGGATATCGCTGACCAGCACGCGACCGGGAGTCGTGTTGTAGGTGTGCCCGTCGGGCATGCGCACCTTGACGCGGGCGTGCAGGGAAACGATGCCCGCATCGTGCGCGCTCTCGACTTCCCAGGGGGCGCAGAAGGACATGCCTTCGCCCTTTTCAAAGCTGCGCTCGGCGGTCATGTAGTAAAGGCCAAGCACGATGTCCTGTGAAGGCACAATGACAGGGCCGCCGTTGGCGGGGGACAGAATGTTGTTGGTGCTCATCATGAGCACGCGGCATTCAATCTGCGCTTCCACGGACAGCGGGATATGCACGGCCATCTGGTCGCCGTCGAAGTCGGCGTTGTAGGCCGAGCAGACCAGCGGGTGCAGCCGGATGGCCTTGCCTTCAACCAGCAGGGGTTCAAAAGCCTGAATGCCGAGGCGGTGCAGGGTAGGTGCACGGTTCAGCAGAATGGGGTATTCGCGTACCACTTCCGAAAGGATATCCCAAACCACCAGTTCTTCGCGCTCCACCATTTTTTTGGCGCTCTTGATGGTGGAGGCGTGACCGCGTTTTTCCAGCTCCGAGTAGATGAAGGGCTTGAAGAGTTCAAGCGCCATCTTCTTGGGCAGGCCGCACTGGTGCAGCTTGAGGTAGGGGCCCACGGTGATGACCGAACGGCCGGAGTAGTCCACGCGCTTGCCCAGCAGGTTCTGACGGAAACGGCCCTGCTTGCCCTTGATCATGTCCGAAAGGGACTTGAGGGGGCGGCCATTGGTGCCGGCGATGGCGCGGCCGCGGCGGCCGTTGTCGAACAGGGCGTCAACGGCTTCCTGCAACATGCGCTTTTCGTTGCGGATGATGATTTCGGGCGCGCCGAGTTCCATAAGCCGCTTCAGGCGGTTGTTACGGTTGATGACGCGGCGGTACAGGTCGTTGAGGTCGGACGTGGCGAAACGCCCGCCGTCCAGGGGCACGAGGGGACGCAGTTCCGGCGGAATGACAGGAACAACTTCCATGATCATCCATTCGGGCTTGTTGTCCGACTCAAGAAAAGCTTCAACGATCTTGAGGCGCTTGGTAAGTTTTTTCTTCTTGGTCTGGCTTTTGGTGGCTTCGCCTTCCTCACGCAGTTCGGTACGGAGCTTTTCGAGGTCCAGTTCTTCCAGCAGGCTGCGCACGGCTTCCGCGCCCATGCCCACAGTAAGCACCTCATCACTGCCGTAATGATCCAGAATCTGAAGGTACTGATCTTCAGAAATGACCTGCCTCTTTTGCAGGTTTGTCTGGCCCGGATCAAGAACAATGTAGGAGTCGAAGTACAGCACCTTTTCAAGATCGGCCATGGTCATGTCAAGGAGCGTGCCGATCTTGGAGGGCAGAGTCTTCAGAAACCAGATGTGCGCCACCGGCGCGGCCAGTTCGATGTGGCCCATGCGTTCGCGGCGCACCTTGGAGGCAATGACTTCAACGCCGCACTTTTCGCAGACGATGCCGCGGTGCTTCATGCGCTTGTACTTGCCGCAATTGCACTCATAGTCCTTCACGGGGCCGAAAATTTTGGCACAAAAAAGGCCGTCACGTTCCGGCTTGAAGGTACGGTAGTTGATGGTTTCCGGTTTTTTCACCTCGCCATAGGACCATTCGCGGATGGCTTCAGGAGAGGCGATGGAAATCTGGATGGCTTTCAGGTTGCGGATATTGGTCACGTTGGCCGACGTGCCGCGTGCTGTGAAAAGATCGTCCAGGCTCATATATATACCTTGCTTTGGTAGAAGCTCGTTGGAATCGTTATCTATGTTGCGTCACCCGCAAATGGGGTCGCCACTTGCGGGCAACGCAACGAATGTCCGGGTCCGCCAGAACGGGCGGCTTATGCCTCATCCTCGCGATCTCTCATATATCCCACGCGCTTGGGTTTCTTTTTGCCTTCTTCCTGGTGCAGGGTCACGTTGAGCCCAAGGCTCATGAGTTCCTTGACCAGAACGTTGAAGGACTCGGGCAGACCGGCTTCAAGGAAGTTGTCGCCCTTGACTATTTTTTCGTACATCTTCACGCGCCCGGTCACGTCGTCGGACTTGACCGTGAGGAATTCCTGCAACAGGTAGGCGGCGCCGTACGCTTCGAGCGCCCACACTTCCATTTCACCCAGACGCTGCCCGCCGAACTGGGCCTTGCCGCCGAGGGGCTGCTGGGTCACCAGAGAGTAGGGGCCCGTTGAGCGGGCGTGGATTTTTTCGTCAACCAGATGGTGCAGCTTGAGCATATACATGACGCCTGTGGTCACGCGGTTCTTGAAGGCTTCACCCGTGCGGCCGTCGTAGAGGGTCGTCTTGCCGTCGTTGGCAAGGCCAGCCCTTTCCATCCAGCCCCAGATCTCTTCTTCGGTCGCGCCGTCGAACACAGGGGTTTTGGTCACGATGCCGTTGCGCAGCTTGTGGACGGAGGCCTTGAATTCTTCGTCGTCCATTTCGTCCACGAGCTTGTTGATGTCTTCAGAGCTGTAAACGCTCTTGACTTCATCACGCAGTACCTGCATGGCCGCGCCGGAATCCAGCAGTTCGGCCAACTGGCGGCCCAGTTCTTTGGCTCCCCAACCGAGGTGGGTTTCCATGATCTGGCCTATATTCATTCGCGAAGGCACGCCCAGGGGGTTGAGCACAATGTCAACGGGACGGCCGTCGGCGAAGAAAGGCATGTCTTCTTCCGGCAGGATGCAGGAAACGACGCCCTTGTTACCATGGCGGCCCGCCATTTTGTCGCCCACCGAGAGCTTACGCTTGATGGCAATGTGAACCTTGACCATCTTGATGACACCGGGGGGCAGATCGTCCCCTTCGGTGACCTTTTCGCGTTTGGAGTCGTATATGGCGCGCAGATAATCAATCTGCTGGTCATAGGACTTGAGTATGTCGGTCACGGCATCGTTGACTTCCTTGCTCTTGAAAAGGCCTGCGAGCTTTTTCACGGGCAGTTCGTCAAGCATCTCTTCAGTCAGGGCCGCACCGGCTTCCACCAGCACTTCGCCCTTCTTTTTGCCGGGCACGGAGGTCGCGACCTGCTTGCCGCACACGTGCGGGGCCAGCAGAACGCGCGTGCGATCGGTAAGGGCGCGCATGTGGTCGGCTTCTTTCTGGTCAAACACCGCAGTGTCATGAACCTCAATGGCCAGCGTGCGGTCGTCCTTCTCGCCCGAGCGGCGGTTGAAGACCTTGACGTCAATGATGGTGCCTTCCACTCCCGGCGGGACCTTGAGGGAGGTGTTTTTCACGTCCCTGGCCTTTTCACCGAAAATGGCGCGCAGCAGTTTTTCTTCAGGGGTAAGCTGGGTTTCGCCCTTGGGGGTGATCTTGCCCACGAGGATGTCGTCGGGCTTGACCGCCGCGCCAATGCGAATGATGCCGCTTTCATCCAGGTTACGCAGCATTTCTTCGCTGACGTTGGGGATGTCGCGGGTGATTTCTTCGGGTCCAAGCTTGGTGTCACGCGCCACCACTTCGAATTCTTCGATGTGGATGGAGGTGAAGACGTCTTCCTTCACCGTGCGTTCGGAGATGAGGATGGAGTCTTCGTAGTTGTAGCCGCACCAGGGCATAAAGGCTACCACGAGGTTTTTGCCCAAAGCCAGTTCGCCGTCGTCGATGCCGGGGCCGTCAGCAAGAATCTGGCCTTTTTTGACAATCTGGCCAGGATAGCAGCTGGGCTTCTGCCCGAAGCAGGAGTTCTGGTTGGACTTGTGGTACTTGAGCAGGTCATAGGCGCGCACGCCGCCCTGCTTTTTGTACACGTCGCCCTCGTAGGCCACCACGATGCGGTCGGCGTCCACATATTCCACCTTGCCGTTGGCAGGGGCAACAATGCAGGCGCCGGAGTCGCGGGCCACGTCCACTTCCATGCCAGTGCCCACAAGGGGCTTTTCTGAACGCAGCAGAGGCACGGCCTGGCGCTGCATGTTGGAACCCATGAGCGCGCGGTTGGCGTCGTCGTGTTCCAGGAAGGGGATGAGCGCAGCGGAGATGGAGACCATCTGGCTGGGCGAGATGTCCATAAGGTTCACTTCTTCGCGCAGGCGCATTTCCACTTCGCCCTTGACGCGCACGGTGACAAGCTCGTCCAGCAGGTTGCCATGCTCGTCCACAAGGGCGTTGGCCTGGGCGATGACCTGGTCGCCTTCACGCGAAGCGTCAAGGTGCACCACATCCTCGGTGACGCGGCCATCACGGACAACACGGTACGGCGTTTCGATAAAGCCGTAGTCATTGACCTTGGCAAAGGTGGTCAGGGAAACGATAAGGCCGATGTTGGGGCCTTCAGGCGTTTCAATGGGGCAGATGCGGCCATAGTGCGACGTATGCACGTCGCGCACCTCAAAGCCCGCGCGTTCACGGGTCAGACCGCCGGGGCCCAGGGCCGAAAGGCGGCGCTTGTGCGTCACTTCGGACAGGGAGTTGGTCTGGTCCATAAACTGCGACAGCTGGGATGTGCCAAAGAATTCCTTGAGCACGGCTGCCACGGGTTTGGGGTTGATAAGGTCGTGCGGCATGAGCGTGGAGATTTCCTGCAGGCTCATGCGCTCCTTGATGGCGCGCTCCATGCGCACAAGACCGATGCGATACTGGTTTTCCACCAGCTCGCCCACAAGGCGAACGCGGCGGTTGCCCAGATGGTCGATATCGTCGGCCGGGCCATGGCTGTCCTTGAGGTGCACCAGCACCTTGATGGCCGTGAGAATGTCATGGTCCGTCAGGGTGCGCAGATCCGAAGACTCGTCCAGCTCAAGGCGCTGGTTGAGCTTGTACCGGCCCACAGGCGACAGGTCGTAGTAGTCGCCGTTGCGGAACAGATTGTCGAAGAAGCTGGCTGCAATCTCGGCAGTGGGCGGCGAAGAGGGACGCAGACGACGGTAGATCTCTTCCTGTGCCTTCTGCTGGTCGGGGATACGGTCCAGCATGAGGGTATCGCGGATGGAGGACGACGTGTCGGTGCCCTTGGTGTGCAGTACGCTGACCCGGTTAATGCCGGCTTCACGCATGCGGTCCAGCAGACCGGGAGTGATTTCGTCCGCGGCTTCTGCCAGAAGTTCGCCGGTTTTGGGATCGGCCACGTCCACAGCCAGAAACATGCTGTCCAGGGTATCAGGACGCATTTCAATGGCTTCAATGCCCGATTCACAGATAAGACGCCAGCTACGCTTGGTTATGGGCTTGCCGGCCTTGACAATGACGTTGCCTTCGCCGTCAACGATGTCGGCATAGGCATTGTCCTTGCGGTACAGGTCTTTGCGTACTTCCCAGTATATCGCGTTACGGTCTTCCAGACGGTAGGTTTCGCGCGAGTAGAAGTAGTCGAGGATCTGTTCCTTGCCCATGCCCATGGCCTTGAAAAGGATCGTGGCGGGCATTTTGCGGCGGCGGTCAATGCGGACGTAGAGTATGTCCTTGTGGTCAAAGTCAAAGTCCAGCCAGGAACCGCGCATGGGAATGATGCGGCACGAATACAGCACCTTGCGGCTGGTATGCGTCTTGCCGCCGTCATGCTCGAAAATGATGCCTGGCGAACGCTGCAACTGGTTGACGATGACACGTTCGGTGCCGTTTATGATAAAGGTGCCTTTTTCGGTCATAAGGGGCAGGGTACCAAAATAGATATCCTGTTCCTTGATGTCGCGAATGGTACGGTTGCCCGACGCTTCATCGGCATCATAGACCACAAGGCGCACCTTGATGCGCATGGGGGCTTCGTAGGTCAGTCCCTTTGAGATGCACTCCGCCTGATCGTACTTGGGCTCGCCAACTTCATAGCTGACAAATTCCAGACTGGCGGTCTTGTTGAAGTCTTCAATGGGAAAAACGGTATGAAAAACACCTTCGAGTCCTTCATCAGGGCGGCGATCGGCTTCCGGAACGCCTTCCTGAAGAAACTTTTCATATGAATCTATCTGCAGGTTAAGCAGATGAGGAATAGGGAGGGAAATCTTGATCTTGCCGAACTGTTTGGTGAGCTGGCCCATGGGTACCTCAAGATAGGTAGCGGTTGCGCCCCGGCGGAGCGACAAGTGAAGCATCTGCCGAAGCCGGCGGGCAAAAACTTGTTGTCACTGCACCCTGAAAGCGTAAATCACGGTGGGAGGTAATGCTTACTGCGCGGGGAAGGCGAAAAAAACCCATCCCTGTCTGGGTAAACAGGGCTTGGGTTCAGGCGTCAACCTTAAAAATATGTACTGATGCAGTAAGTTATATTAAACAGAAAAAGGCCTCCTAAGCCGTTCATGAAAGAGGATACATAATGCGAATTTTAAACGATGGCAAGCCTTTTTTTGATCTGTTTTTTTTACCGCGTCAGAAGCATAAACAATACCGGCGTTAATGGCAAAAAGAATTTGGCCTGATCCACAGGAAATTTCTACACAGAGCATCCTTGCAGAATGTCCTTAAAATACATGGCATTTCAATGTGTCATGCCGTCACAACAGGCATTTTATGTCAGAATTCACGCTACCTTGCGTCGCACAGAACTTTTGTGACGCGCCGGAGCGTGTATTTTTATCAAAGGGGTCATGCTCCATCGGCCAAAAAAAAGCGGGGCCAGAGGCCCCGCCATAAAGCACGGTAGAACCGAACTTACTTCACTTCGACAACAGCGCCGGCTTCGGTCAGCTGCTTCTTGGCGTCTTCGGCTTCGTCCTTGGACACGCCTTCCTTCAGGGTGGAGGGGCAGCCGTCAACCTTTTCCTTGGCTTCCTTGAGGCCCAGGCTGGTCAGGGCGCGCACGACCTTGATGACGCCGATCTTGTTGGCGCCAGCTTCCTTCAGGATAACGTCGAACTCGGTCTTTTCTTCAGCAGCTTCAGCAGCAGCGGCGGGAGCGGCCACCATCATGGCAGCAGCGGGGGCAGCGGCGGACACGCCGAACTTTTCTTCCAGTTCTTTGATGAACTCGGAAAGTTCGAGGACGGTCATGCTGGAGATAAATTCAACAACTTCTTCTTTGGTAACGGCCATGATAGTCTCCTAATCTTTGGCTTAAATTCGGATGATTTTCGGTGATGGCCAACTAGGCGGCATTGGACTTCTGCTCTTCGATACCCTTGAGGGCATAGAGCAGGCCACGCAGCATGTTGGCAAACAGCGACACAAAGTTGGTGGGCACGGCGTTCATGGTGCCGAGCAGCTGACCGAGAAGCTGTTCCCTTCCGGGCAGCTTGGCCAGTGCATCCAGTTGGGCGGCATTCAGGGCCTTACCGTCCAGGCTGGCGCAGCGAAGCTCAAAGAGCTTGCTTTGCTTGGCAAAATCACTCAACGCCTTGGCCACCGCCACGGGGTCATCGAACCCAAAGGCCACGCCGATGTTCTCATGGAAGTTATCCTTGATGACATCATGCGTGCCGTCGGTCAGAGCTATACGCGCCAACGTGTTTTTAACGACGAGATATTCGCCGCCAGCCTTGCGAAGGCTTACACGCAGGTTTGTCAGCTCTTCCACCGTCATACCCTTGAAGTCCGTCAGCACAGCAAAGGAAGCACTGTCGGCCTTGGCCTTGATGGCTCCAATGATTGCTGCTTTTTCAGACCTGTTCACGTGATACCTCTCACGTTCGGGGTTGCCAGGTGGAATGCCGAGCCAAAGTAGAAGCGTCTGGGCAGGGCAATTAAGGGGGTTAACCCGCCTGCCGTCTTCGACTCGTATTCCGTTCCTCAGACATTATGATGGCGGCCTGCAAACCAGGCCGCCATCACGCTTGAGAGTTATCCCTCAAGAAATTTTTTGACCTGGGACATGTCGACCTTGAAGCCGGGGCCCATGGTGGTGGAAACAGCCATGGAAACCAGGTAGGCGCCCTTGGCGGCAGAGGGCTTGAGGCGGTTCACCGCGTCGAGCAGGGCCTTGAGGTTGCCAAGAATCTTCTCGGCGCCAAAAGAGGCCTTGCCCAGGGGAGCGTGCAGCACGCCAGCCTTGTCTACCTTGAAGTCCACGCGGCCAGCCTTGAGTTCGGTCACGGCCTTGGCCACGTCAAACGTAACCGAGCCGGTCTTGGCGTTGGGCATAAGACCACGGGGGCCAAGCACGCGGCCGATCTGACCCACAAGGGCCATGACATCGGGGGTGGCTACGGCGGCGTCAAAGTTCAGGTTGCCTTCCTTGACCTGGGCGACCAGATCTTCAGCACCAACCACGTCAGCGCCAGCTTCGCGGGCCTCGGCCTGCTTTTCGCCCTTACAGAACACGGCAACGCGCACAGTCTTGCCAAGCCCGTGGGGCAGGGTGACAGCGCCGCGCACCATCTGGTCGGAGTATTTGGGGTCAACGCCAAGGCGAATGGCCACATCTACGGTTTCGTCAAATTTGGCAAAGGCCGCGCCGAGCGATTTGCTCACAGCGTCTTCTATGCTGAAGCGCTCCTGAAGGTCTGTGCCTTCGAGAGCCTTGCGAAAATTTTTGCCATGTTTAGGCATGAGATAATCCTTGTCGTTTTGCATCTCCTGCCACACATCGTCTTGCGCGAAGGCGGCAGTACAATTGATTTCAACGATGGCAACGGCGGCGGGTTAATGGCAGAACCACCCGGCTGTCGCCTCAAGACCGATAAACCTGCAAATTGCACAAAGCCCCGTGAGGCCCGCGCTGCGGCATGGCCTTACTTAACGTCAACGCCCATGCTGCGAGCGGTGCCCGCAATGGACTTCACCGCAGATTCAAGGGTGGCTGCATTGAGATCGGGAAGCTTCAGCTTGGCGATTTCTTCAATCTGAGCCATGGTCAGGCTGCCCACCTTGTTACGGTTGGGTTCGCCAGAACCTTTTTCCAGCTTGGCGGCCTTCATGATCAGCACCGAGGCCGGAGGGGTCTTGGTGATGAAGGTAAAGGAACGGTCGGCATACACCGTGATAACCACGGGGATGATCATGCCTTTCTGGTCCATGGTACGGGCATTGAACTCTTTGCAGAAGCCCATGATGTTCAGGCCATGCTGACCCAGGGCGGGACCTACCGGCGGGGAGGGGTTGGCCGCACCCGCAGGAATCTGCAATTTGATCTTGGCAACTTCTTTTTTGGCCATTTGCTTTATCCTTCATCGCTGCTCGCGCCGACCGGCCTTGGGCCGCCGCGCGGGGGCAAGTCATTAAGCAAGGTTAGGTGATATGTGCCCCGGCATGTTCTGTATGGATATACAAACGTGCCGTGCGGACAAAGAGCAATCTTGTCCGCAGAACCCTTCAGTGCGAAAGGGGCCTAGCCTTTGGAAACCTGAGCGAAATCCAGCTCAACCGGCGTTTGACGCCCGAAGATGGATACGGAAACGCGCAGCTTTCCCTTGTCGTAGTTAACGTCTTCAACCACGCCATTAAAGCCCCCAAAGGGTCCTTCAATGACACGCACTTCGTCGCCCCTGTCAAAATTGAACTTGGGTCTCGGGGTTTCCTGACGTGTTTCCATCAGTTCCAGGATGCGTTCGGCCTCGCCGTCACGCATGGGCGTGGGACGGTTTTTGCCGCCCACAAAGCCTGTGACCTTGGGGATGGACTGTACCAGATGCCAGGACAGGTCGGTCATGATCATGCGAACCATCACATAGCCGGGGTAGAACTTGCGCGTGGATGTGCGCTGTTGTCCACCCTTGGTGGGTTCGATAACCTTTTCGGTGGGAACCACCACTTCCTCAATAAGGCCCTGTTCCTGCCCGGTGCGGCGCAACTCGTTAATGGTCTTTTGCACACGCTGCTCGAAACCCGAGTAGGTGTGCACAATATACCAACGAGCCTTTGAGGAGAGCTCGGAAGTTTCGTCGATTGCGGGGTCTTTCATATCGGCCTTCAGGACAGTATGGTCTTGATCAGTGATGACAGACCAAGGTCAACCAGCCCAAGAATAACGGCCATCACGGCGACAAAGCCCAACACGGCCAGAGTGGCCTTGCGTGTTTCTTTCACCGTGGGCCACGTCACCTTGCGCAACTCTGCCTTGGCATCCTCGACGTAGCGCGCGAAGCGCACGAAAATGTTGGGGGCTTTGTCGGCCTTAAGGTCGCCAGCCTGAGCTTGTTTTTTTGCCATGGTATTGTCCGGAGATAAAAAATGGCAGGGCAGGAGGGATTCGAACCCCCAACATGCGGTTTTGGAGACCGCCGCTCTAGCCGTTAGAGCTACTGCCCTGCGTGCCGTCCGGGGGGGCTTGAGGCCCCCCCAGCGGAATTATGTTACCTGGTTTCGCGATGCAACGTGTGCTTCTTGTCCCAGGGGCAATACTTTTTCATTTCCAGCCGACCGGTAGTGTTTTTCTTGTTCTTCCGGGTGCTGTAATTGCGGCGTTTGCACTCGGTGCAAGCCAGAAGTATGTTGATTCTCATATGCCTACTCGGTGATTTCAGTCACCACGCCCGAGCCAACGGTGCGGCCACCTTCGCGGATAGCGAAGCGCAGGCCAACTTCCATGGCGATGGGAGCGATGAGTTCAACCAGGAACTGCGAGTTGTCGCCGGGCATAACCATTTCCACGCCTTCGGGCAGACCGATAACGCCGGTGATGTCCGTGGTACGGAAGTAGAACTGAGGACGGTAGCCAGTGAAGAAGGGGGTATGACGGCCGCCTTCTTCCTTGGAGAGCACGTACACTTCAGCCTTGAACTTCTTGTGGGGGGTGATGCTCTTGGGAGCGGCAAGAACCTGGCCGCGTTCCACGTCGTCACGCTTGACGCCGCGCAGCAGAGCGCCGATGTTGTCGCCGGCTTCACCCTGGTCGAGCAGCTTGCGGAACATTTCAACGCCGGTGCAGGTGGTCTTGACGGTGGGCTTGATGCCCACGATTTCCACTTCTTCGCCGACCTTGACCACGCCGCGTTCCACACGACCGGTCACAACGGTGCCACGGCCAGAGATGGAGAACACGTCTTCGATGGGCATAAGGAAGGGCTTGTCGATGTCACGCTCGGGCGTGGGAATGAAGGTATCGCAAGCTTCCAGCAGATCGATGATGCACTTGGCTTCAGCGGAGTCGGGGCTGTCGGTTTCCAGAGCTTTCAGCGCGGAACCACGGATGACAGGAACGTCGTCGCCGGGGAAGTCGTAGGAAGACAGCAGTTCGCGCACTTCCAGTTCCACCAGTTCGAGCAGTTCTTCGTCGTCAACGAGGTCGCACTTGTTCAGGAACACCACGAGCTGGGGCACGCCGACCTGACGGGCGAGCAGGATGTGCTCACGGGTCTGGGGCATGGGACCGTCAGTGGCGGCCACCACCAGGATACCGCCGTCCATCTGGGCAGCGCCGGTGATCATGTTCTTGATGTAGTCGGCGTGGCCGGGGCAGTCCACGTGCGCATAGTGACGATTGGGGGTCTCGTACTCAACATGCGAGGTGGAGATGGTGATACCACGTTCCTTTTCTTCGGGGGCCTTGTCGATTTCGTCATACGAAATGAACTTGCCGCCGTTCTTCATGTTCGCCACCTTGGTGATGGCGGCGGTCAGCGTGGTCTTACCATGGTCGATGTGGCCGATGGTGCCGATGTTTACATGGGGCTTTTTGCGTTCAAATTTTTCCTTGCCCATTGTACGTCTCCCTGGAGAAAATAATGTTTGCGTTTTACCTGCGTTACAAAAAAGTGCTTCAAGCTTTGCGTGTGTAACGCCTGCTCCTCGCGTAACGGCTGCGGCAGTGGAAAAAAACCGTTGGGCGGCCCGCTGTCCGCATTCAGTCCCTGGACACCAGGGAACGTGCATTGGCGGACGGGTTGACTGAGGGGGAGGAATTCAGCAGGAATGGAGCGGGAAACGGGATTCGAACCCGCAACCCTCAGCTTGGAAGGCTGATGCTCTAGCCGTTGAGCTATTCCCGCACGCTACCGTAGTTCCCCGACAGGCTCCCTGTCTCCTACAGCCAAGGCAGTTTTTTGTAACCAGCCACCACCCGTCTGATTTACGGAAGACGGAAAAGTGGTGGTGGAGGGGGGTGGATTTGAACCACCGAAGTCTTACGACGACAGATTTACAGTCTGTTCCCTTTGGCCACTCGGGAACCCCTCCACTCGTGCCGCTAAGGTAGGGCAAGTGTCCTTCCTTTGACCGGCGTAATTCTCTGGAGCTGGCGATGGGACTTGAACCCGCAACCTGCTGATTACAAATCAGCTGCTCTGCCAGTTGAGCTACGCCAGCGGCAAGAGTGCTATTTAGCCACTTCCGACCTGCTTGGCAAGTAAAAAATGCATTTTCCCGCATTTTTTTATAAATTTCACTGCACAACCGTTATGCGCAAGCCCCCTGAATTATGGGGAGAGCCGCGTGAACCGCCACTTTTTGGCACGCTCTCCCGACAATGCCTCAGTGGGCCCGGTACGCCACGGTGCAGCGTTCAAGGCCAGCCATGTCCCGGTGGGTCACGGGAGCCTCAAAAAGACTGTGGGCACGCAGCAGGCGGCGTGTTTCCGCACCCTGCGCCGCGCCGTGTTCCAGTAACAGGCAGCCGCCGGGCGCAAGCGCACTGGCCGCTGCCGTGATGACCGCCTCAAGGTGGGCCAGCCCACCGGCAGGCGAAAAAAGCGCGCCATGGGGTTCGTGTGCCAGTACTTCAGGCATTACCATGGGACGCTCGTCTTCGGCAATATACGGGGGGTTGCTCGCCAGCAGGGCATATGCGCCGGGCGTCAGGGGCGGCCTGTACAGATCGCCCTCGATGCAGACAACACTCGCCTGCGCCCCCAGCGTCCGGGCATTGTGCCACGCCGTTTTCACAGCCTCACCGCTGATGTCCATGAGCAGGCCGCGCCAGCGGGGAAGCTCCAGGGCAAGGGTAATGCCAATGCAGCCCGAGCCAGTGCCCAGATCGGCGAAATGCAGGCCACGCTCCGTCAGTCTGCCCCCGGATTCAAGCTTTGCCGCTGCCTCAAGGGCTTTATCTATTAGCAGTTCCGTCTCCGGGCGGGGAATGAGCGTGTGGGGTGTTACTCGAAAATCTCGCCCATAGAACTCCCTGCTGCCCGTTATGTGCGCCAGAGGCTCACCTGCCGCGCGCCGGGCCACAAGGGCGTCCAGGGCTTCCATCTCGCTGGCCGACAGCTGGCGGTCAGCCTGTGTGACGCAGCCTATGCGGTCAAGACCGAGTACCTGGCGCACCAGCACATGCGCGCAAAGGCGGGGGCTGTCCACCCCCGCCTTTGTCATTTTTTGCGCGGATTCAGCAAGATACTGGCGCAGCTTCACAGGATTCAGGCTCCGGCTCCGGCTTGGGGCTGGGGCCGCCCGGTCTTGCGGCCGCCGCCAGAGGCGGCAGGCTTGCGTGGACGGGCCGCCACGGTTTCCTTCTTGCTTTCTTCCTTGTTCTTGCGGTTTTTGTCCGTTCCGGAGGTTCCGCCGCGGCTGCCCTTGTCCTCAAAGACCAGGGGCAGCAGTTCATCATAATGATGCACAGGGTGCACGGCTATGCGCTTGAGCAGTTCCTTGGGCACGTCTTCAAGATCCTTGGTGTTCTGCCAGGGAATGATCACGTGCTTGAGGCCGCGCGCCACACCCGCCAGAATCTTCTCCTTGATGCCGCCCACGGGCAGCACCCTGCCCTGAAGGGTGATTTCACCGGTCATGCACAGGTCTGCACGCACGCGGCGTCCACTGAGGGCAGATATGAGGGCCGTCGTGAGCGTAACGCCCGCCGAGGGGCCGTCCTTGGGCGTAGCGCCGGCAGGCACGTGCACATGGATGTCAAACTCCGACACAAAGGACGGATTCACGCCCAGATCGTCGGCCCGACTGCGGATGTAGCTCAGGGCAGCCTGGGCGCTTTCCTTCATGACGTCGCCGAGCTGGCCGGTGAGGGTAAGGCCGCCCTTGCCCTTCATGACGGTGGCTTCCACAGTGAGCACTTCGCCGCCAGCAGGAGTCCAGGCCAGGCCAAGAGCCATGCCGGGCATGAGCTTCTTTTCCTTTTCGTCTTCAATAAAGCGCGGCGCGCCCAGCAGCTTTTCCACATCGGCCGCGTCCACCCTGAAGGGGCCCTTCTTGCCTTCGGCCTTGCGACGGGCCAGCTTGCGGCAGATGGACGACAGTTCGCGTTCAAGGTTGCGCAGGCCCGCTTCGCGCGTGTATTCCTTGATGACCTTGTCAAGGGCAGCTGCTTCCAGAATCACGTCCTTTTCTTCCAGGCCGTTTTCCTTGATCTTTTTGGGCAGCAGATGCTTGCGCGCTATTTCGGCCTTTTCCTGCATGGTGTAGCCCGGCAGGGTAATGACTTCCATACGGTCGCGCAGGGCCGCCGGGATGGTCTCAAGGTGGTTGGCCGTGCACAGGAACATAACCTTTGAAAGGTCAAAGGGCACATTCAGATAGTGGTCGCTGAAGGTGTGGTTCTGTTCCGGGTCCAGCACTTCCAGCAGGGCCGAAGACGGGTCGCCCCTGAAATCCGAGCCGAGCTTGTCCACTTCGTCCAGCACCACAACCGGGTTGCGGGTGCCAGCCTGCTTGAGGCTCTGGATGATGCGGCCAGGCATGGCGCCGATATAGGTGCGCCTGTGGCCGCGTATTTCAGCCTCGTCGTGCATGCCACCCAGTGAGAGCCTCTGGAACTTGCGCCCCAAAGCGCGGGCGATGGAGCGGCCAAGAGACGTCTTGCCAACGCCGGGAGGGCCGGCGAAGCAGAGAATGGGGCCCTTGGACTGCGGATTCAGCTTGCGCACGCTCAGGAACTCAAGGATGCGATCCTTGACCTTTTCCAGGCCGCAGTGGTCTTCGTCCAGAATCTGCTTGGCATAGGCTATGTCCAGCCTGTCGCGCGAGAGCTTCTTCCACGGCAGTTCCACCAGCCAGTCAAGGTAGGTACGCACCACGTTGGCCTCGGAGGAGTCCGCATGCATGCCCGCCAGGCGGCGCAGCTGCTTGTCGGCTTCCTTGCGCACGTCCTTGGGCAGGCCTGCCTTGTTCAGGGCGGCCTTGAGGGTTTCCAGTTCTTCTTCGCCTTCTTCGTCCTTGTCGCCAAGCTCGGTGCGGATGGCCTTGAGCTGCTCGCGCAGGAAGTAGTCCTTCTGGGCCTTGTCCATACCCTCGCGGGCAGAACTCTGGATACGCGCCTGGACAGTGGCCACCTCGACTTCACGCTGCAGCTGGGTGTTGACCAGCATAAGGCGATCCAGCGGATCTTCGGCCTCCAGGATGCGCTGGGCGTCGGCCGTCTTCATGCGCATGTTGGCGGCAATGAGATCAGCCAGGCGGCCGGGGTCGTCCACACCCTGCAAAACTGCCAGCACGTCAGGCGAGGAGAGCCCGCGCAGAGAAAGCACTTTTTCGCTTTGCTCGCGCACGGAGCGCAACAGCGCCTCCACGGTGGGGTCTATCTTGGGCGTGGTTTCGGGCAGGGTTTCAATATGTGCCTCAAGGAAGGGCTCAACCTGGCTGAAGCTGCGCACACGGGCGCGGCTTACGCCCTGCACAAGAATCTTCACCCGCGAGTCGGGCATCTTGAGCATGCGCATGACCTGCACCACGGTGCCTACCGAATACAGGTCGTCCGGGCCGGGGTCTTCGGTACTTTCTTCTTTCTGGGCGCAAACGAGCAGATGGCGTCCGTTCTTGAGAGCGGCGTCCACTGCCTGAACCGATTTTTCACGCCCGATGAAGAGGGGCAAAATCATGTAGTTAAAAATAACCACGTCGCGCACGGGCAGAACCGGCAAGGTGTCGGGTATGCTCTGCATGGCGGCGGTCAGACCGCCTTCGCCCTCGGTCATATCCTGAGCGAGAGGGTTGGGGTCCCGCTGTTCTTCGTTTTCAACGTCCGGACCCGCAGTGGAACCGGTTCCGTCCAGGTGCAACAAATGGTTCTTGTCATTGTAATCAGCCATATACTCTCCCTGACTGCCTTATATGGTCTGCATCTGCGTGATGCTGTAGCAGTCTCCCTCAGTAACGATAACGTGATCCAGAAAGCGCAGGCCCAGTTGCGGTGCAAGTCTTTGCAGTTCGGCGGTGAAAGCTTTGTCCGCCTCGGAAGGCGCGGGGTTGCCGCCGGGATGGTTGTGCACCATTATGATGCCGCTGGCCTTGCGCAGCAGCGCGGCCTCGAATACTTCTCTGGGCTGCATTGAAACCTCTGCGACACCGCCGCGCCGCAAACATTCCCAGGCGGTAAGCCTGTTGCGCTGGTCCACCAGCGCCAGCCAGCACTCCTCGTGCGGGCAGCCCGCCAACCGGCTCTGGGCCATACGGGCCACAGCTTGCGGCGTGACCAGCACTTCTCTTTTGCGCATGGCCGAATCCACATAGCGGCTGCGGACTTCGCGCAGGACCCGAAAAAAGGTCATCAGTCCCGGTCCAAAACCGGGCACTGCAAGAAGTTCGTCGGGCCGGGCGTCCATGACGCCCCGGATGCTGCCAAAGCGCTGGAGCAATTCCTTGGCCAGAGGTTTGGTGTCCTTGCGGGTGAGCCCATAGCCCAACAGCAGTTCCAGAACCTCATAGTCGGCCACAGCGGCGGGTTCATGCTCGAAACGCTCACGCAGTCGGGTTCTGTGGCCTGCGTGCAGTTGTATGGTGCCTGGCTTTGCTGTCATAATGTAAGCAGTCTTGGAGGTTATGCAAGAGGCAGGGATATGACTATAGGGATTTTGCCCGTTTTGGGCCAATAAACAAAGGGATTTCTGTGAGCACGACGGTCATGGCCTGCCCTGAGCCCGGCCCTGGGCCCGGGCAAAAAGGGTCGTCATGCGCGTGGCCAGAAAATCCAGACTCTGTTCGGGACTGCGGCGGCCGCTTTTGACGTGCAGTTCGGCATCCACCACAAGGGACATGCCCTGCGCGATGCCTTCAGCCCCGAGGCGCTGGGCAAGCTGTTTTTTGGCCCCGGCTTCCTGGGGGCGCATACGAGGATTTTCACCAGCCTGGCACTGCCATAAAAGGCGCAGTTCACGGGCCAGCAGGGCCAGAAGCGAAAAGAGCAGGCTGTCGCCGTCCTTGCTGCGCGCAAGCTCTCTCCACACAGCGGGCAGATTGCCTGCCTGCATGTGGCGGATGCAGGCGAAAACGTCGCATTCCGGGCTCCACGAGGCTGTGGAAATCATGGCCAGGCTTATGTCCTGCTCCCGGCTGCCGGAAGCAGCGCCAGCGGCTTCATCAGCATCCAGCATGGCGGCGCGGAGCAGAAGCAGCTTTTCCAGTTCGTTTTCAATGGCCAGGGCGTCGGGCGGAACGGAGGCGCAGAACTGCTCAAGGGCGTCGGGTTCAAAGCGCAGGTTCAGCGTCTGGCAGCGCTGCAGCACGTGTTTTTTCACCGTGCGTTCATTGAGCCCTTCATGCCGCCATATCCAGCCCTGCTTGTCGGCAAAGGCCATGCAGGGCAATTTGCCGAGATGGGCCGGAATCTTGGGCTGGCCCCGTTCCCAGTTGACCTCAAGGCAAAAGAAGGGCCAGCACTGATCCGAGGGGCGGGCCAGGGCGTGGGAGATCTTTTTCCATATTGCCGCCGGCCACTGGTTGGCCTGCCTGATAATCAGGGCGCGCGGAGCGCCAAAGAGCCCCTGAAGCGTCAGTTGCTCCCAGAAGCGCTGCGGCGGTTCTTCATCCCCCCAGTAGACATGCCTTTCCCACTGCGCAGGAGCGGTCTGGGGCATGAGGCCGCCTCCGGCTGCAGGAGGATGGGCTGCCAGCATCCTGTTGAGATGGGCGCGCAGCAGTTGTCCGTCAGGGCAGACAAGAAAGGAAAATCCTGGATGGGGAGTACTCATGTTTGTATGCCGTGCTGTTATGGAAACGCTGATGTATTCCGTTTGGCGGCGTTGCTTCATTCTCAAAGTTTAAGGCACGCTCACTACGGCGTTTAACCGCGCAGGTAAACTGCGCTTGCGCCTTCGTAGCGGGCGTCTGCTCACGCAGCCGTCAGAGCAATTTAAAAATTAAATTGCTCTAATCAGTGCTTCCTTAGAAAGAAAGCAGCCAAGAAAGTACCATACCGATAAACGCATTTTCAGGGAAGAGGAAAGGAGAAGGGGCGCTTTTTGAAAAAAGCGCCCCTTTACAGGTAGGTTTTGCATGGCCGGACAGCCCTGACCAGAGTGGATAAACTTTGATACGGCGTGAAGTCTGGTAGGCGCTGCCGTCGAAATTCCTGCCCCGAATCAGAAAACGCTTTGTACTATGACAAGAGTTTTAGGGGGTGGGGGCGTGGGGGAGGAGACCCTTTTGCAAAAGGGTCCCTCCCCCACAAAGCCTTCCTCCCCACAAAGCACTTCTCCAGTTAGTCGTAATGGCCTAGTTGGCCACGATGTTGACCAGTTTGCCCGGCACCACCACCACCTTGCGCACGGTGAGACCGGCAAGATGGCGCTGTACCGAACTGTCGGCCAGGGCCGCGGCTTCCATGGCGGCCTTGTCCGCTTCGGCGGGAATTTCCACCGTGCCGCGCAGCTTCCCATTGACCTGGAGCGCCACGGTAAGCATGTCCTGAGCCATGGCGGTCTCGCTCCATTGGGGCCAGATTTCTCCAGAAACAGAGGTCTTGTGACCAAGGCGTTCCCAGAGCTCTTCGCAGATGTGCGGCGTAATGGGGGCGAGCAGGGTTATGGCCGTGCTCATGGCAGAAGAGAACACACGCCGATCAGCCTCGCTCATGCTCAGTTTTTCCCGCGAAAGGTACATGGCGTTGACCAGTTCCATAACAGCGGCAATGGCCGTGTTGAACTGGAAGCGGTCGCTCATGTCTTCCCTGACCTTCTTCACCGTGAGGTGTTCGCGGCGGCGCAGGTCGCGGGCTTCAGGGCTTGTGGCGTCCTGATCGGTGGCGGCGCAGGCCGTGAGGGGCAGCAGGCGTTCCTGCTCTTCCATAAACAGTCGCCATACGCGGCCAATAAAGCGTGAGGCCCCCTCGATGCCGGAATCGGACCAGTCAAAGTCCCGCTCGGCAGGGGCGGCAAAAAGGCAGAACAGGCGCACGGTATCCGCGCCGTATTTTTGGATCATGGTCGTGGGATCGACCACGTTGCCCTTGGATTTGGACATCTTGCCGCCGTCTTTAAGCACCATGCCCTGAGTGAGCAGGTTCTTGAAGGGTTCGGCAAGTTCCGCCGGGAAGAAGCCCATGTCGCGGAGCACCTTGGTGAAAAAGCGGGAGTAGAGCAGGTGCAGGATGGCGTGCTCCACGCCGCCGATATACTGATCCACGGGCAGCCAGTATTTGATGGCGTCCGCGTCAAAAGGCGCTTGTGTGTCGCGGGCGCTGGTGTAGCGGGCGAAATACCAGGACGATTCCACAAAGGTGTCCATGGTGTCTGTTTCGCGCCGGGCAGGGCCGCCGCACTTGGGGCATGCGCAGTTAGCGAACGAGGGGGTGTCGGCCAGAGGCGAGCGTCCGTCGCTGTGCGTTTTTACGTCCAGCGGCAGGAGCACGGGAAGGTTTTCTTCCTTTTCGGGCACAACGCCGCACGCATCGCAGTAGATCATGGGGATTGGCGAACCCCAGTAGCGCTGGCGCGAGATGTTCCAGTCGCGCAGGCGAAACTGCACGGTGGCCTTGCCCTTGCCTTCTTTTTCAAGGCTCTGGGCCACGGCCTTTTTGCCGTCTTCATTGGGCATGCCGTCAAAGGAGCCGGAATTGACCATGACGCCGTCAGCGGTGAAGGCCTCGGTCATGCTTTCCGAATCCAGCACCTCGCCAGCGGGGCTTATGACCACGCGCAGGGGCAGGTCGTATTTGCGGGCGAATTCAAAATCGCGCTGATCGTGGGCAGGTACGCCCATGACCGCGCCCGTGCCGTAGTCGGCCAGCACAAAGTTGCCGAGCCACAGCGGCACACGCTGCCCCGTGAAGGGGTGAATGGCGTAAGCGCCGGTGAAGATACCCTCTTTTTCCGCACTGTCGGACTGGCGGTCAAGGCGGTCCATATTGCGGATGCGTTCCACAAAAGCGCGCACTTCAGCAGCGTTAGAATAGTCCGCAATGAGCTTTTCCACCAGGGGATGCTCGGGAGCCAGCGTCATGAAGGTGACGCCGAACACCGTGTCGGGCCTGGTTGTAAAGACGTCTATGCCCTCTACGCCTTCAATGGCTTTTTCAAGGCCAAAGGTAATGGCCGCGCCTGTGGATTTGCCGATCCAGTTGCGCTGCATGGCGATGACGCGGTCAGGCCAGTCGCCTTCAAGCTTGTTGAGATCGTCCAGCAGTTCGTCGCCGTAGGCGGTGATTTTAAGAAACCACTGCGTGAGGTCTTTCTGCTCCACACGGCTGTCGCAGCGCCAGCACAGGCCGTCAATGACCTGCTCGTTGGCCAGCACCGTATGACAGGAAGGGCACCAGTTCTGCGGGGCTTTTTTGCGGTAGACAAGGCCCTTTTCAAACATGCGCACAAAGAACATCTGTTCCCAGCGGTAGTATTCGGGACGGCAGGTGGCGATTTCGCGGGACCAGTCGTAGGAATAGCCCAGGCGTTTCTGCTGGGCGCGCATATTGCGTATGTTGGCGTAGGTCCACTCGGCGGGGTGGGTATTGTTTTTTATGGCCGCGTTTTCAGCGGGCAGGCCAAAGGCGTCCCAGCCCATGGGGTGCAGCACGTTGAAACCCTGCATGCGCTTGCTGCGCGCCACCACGTCGCCAATGGAATAGTTGCGCACGTGCCCCATGTGGATGTTGCCCGAAGGGTAGGGGAACATCTCCAGCACATAGTACTTGGGCTTGCTGCTTTCATGGCTGCAGGCAAAAGAATTGTCAGCCTGCCAGCGGGCCTGCCATTTTTCTTCTATAGCTTCGGGATTATAGCGTTCTTGTGTCATGGGGCATACCGATTCAGATGGAGGGATTGGCGGACGGGGCGAGCCTTTGCAGTTCGCCTGCATCAAGGGCCTTGGCCACGGCGTCGAGAATGCCGTTGATAAAATTCTTGGCATTGCCTTCGCCGAACTGGCGGCTTAGTTCCAGGGCCTCATTGATGGAGACCTTCGGCGGTACGTCGTTGCGGAACAAAAGCTCATACACGGCCAGACGCAGCAGTGTCAGTTCCACCCGGCCCATGCGGTCCACGCGCCAGTTGTGCGAAAAGCGGGTGATGGCATCGTCCAGGGCTGCGCTGTTGCTCCATACGCCCTGCACCAGTTCCCAGGAAAAGCCGCTGGCATCAACGGGAACGCCGCTTTCTTCGCTGCGCGCAAGGTTGTCCGGCGAGGTGCGGAAACTGCGGCGCAGCTCTTCAAGGGTGCGGGCCGGCGTGAAGGAAAGGCCGTACAAAACCTGAAAAGCCAGTTCGCGTTCGCCGCGCCGTGTTGCATTCTTGGCCTTGGCCATGGGTTTACAACTGCTCCATGACGCGGATGGTTTCCAGCATGGCGGCGGCAGCTTCCACGCCCTTGTTGCCAGCCTTGGAACCGGCACGCTCAATGGCCTGCTCGATATTGTCGCAGGTGAGCAGACCAAAACCGATGGGCGTGCTGTGCTCCAGCATGCAGTGGGCAATGCCCTTGGTGGCTTCGGCGCAGACATATTCAAAATGCGGAGTGCCGCCACGGATGACGGCGCCAAGGGCGAGAACGCCGTCGTATTTGCCGGAGGCCACGAGCTTTTTGCAAATCAGGGGCATTTCGAAAGCGCCGGGAATACGCACAAGCGTGATGTTTTCGGAGGCAAGGCCGTGGCGCTCCAGATAGTCGAGTGCGCCGCCCACCAGGCGGTCCACAATAAAGTCGTTGAAGCGGGTGGCCACAATGGCCACTTTAAGGCCCTTGGCGTCCAACTGGCCCGCAATGGTTGTCATAGTGCTCATGGCAACTCCTCGGCGCATGGTGTGCGCAGTTCATTCTATAGTGATACGATTGCAAAAACGACAGAGGGCACGACCCCGGGTCACGCCTACAAAAAACCCTGACGCAGCAGAAAATCCATGTTCAGCCCTGAGGCTTTGGGCGCGGCGGTATCGCCGCTGGCGGCGGCAGCCCACGGACGCAGCAGGTTGCGCACGTACTTGCCGATGAGGTCAGTTTCCATATTGACGGCCACACCCGGACGCCAGTGCAGCATGGTGGTGCGCTTCTGGGTATCGGGTATGATGTTGACCTCAAGAAAATCCGGGCCGCAATCATTGACTGTAAGGCTGATGCCGTCAAGGGTCACCGAACCCTTGGGAATAACCTCGACGCCAAATTCGGCGGGAAAGGCAATGCGGCAGCGCAGGGACTGGCCCGCCTGGCGCACTTCGCGCACAGTGGCCATGCAATCCACATGGCCGCTCACAAGGTGGCCGCCCAGGCGGTCGCCCAGGGCCAGAGCCCGTTCAAGGTTGACCAGATGCCCTGTTTGCAGCGTCCCCAAGGTAGTGCGCGAGAGCGTCTCACCTGAAGCGTAGGCCGTAAAGGTGTCTGCCCCGTGTTCTTCCACGGAAAGGCAGGCTCCGTTGACGGCAATGGATTCGCCATCCACAATGTCAGGCAGGGTAAAAAGAGGACGCAGGCAAATACGGCACTCGTTGCCGGTTTTGCGCAAGGAGCGCACCTCGCCCTGCCCCTGAATAATGCCTGTAAACATGTGTCCTACTTTGTTTCCGCAGTGTGCAGGGGGCGCAGTTCTATATGGATGTCGCCGCCGCTGGTATGGGTTCCCATAACGCGCATGCGCAGCGCTTCGTCCAGACTCAGGGGAGCCCGGCCGGAAAAAAGCGGGTGCGCGTCTTCATCACCCAGGATTATGGGCGCCATGTGCAGGCGAAATTCGTCAACAACTCCGGCTTCCAGAAGACTGAGAGCCAGGTGCCCGCCCCCTTCGCACAAAAGGTAGGGGCAGTGCAGTTCTTCCCACAGGGCCTTGAGCATGTGGGTCAGGTCGGGGCCGCCGCGCAGCGCCGGGCCAAGAGAAAGCACACGCACGCCGATATCGCGCAGGGCTTTGGCCGTGGTCGAAGCGGCGGCAGCGGGCGAAGCCAGAAACACTGTCTGCTCGGGCCGCTCTTTCAGCAGGAAAAAATCCGCGTCGGGCTGCGGCAGGCGCGATGTGAGCACGCACGCCAGAGGCTGGCGGCAGTCAGGCTCGTCATCGCTGAGGGGGCGCACGGTGAGGCGCGGGTTGTCCGCGCGAAAGGTGCCGCCGCCCACAAGCACAGCGCCGCCGCAACGGCCAATGCCAGCCCGCAGTCGCTGCACTTCCTGCCGCGATTCTTCGGAGCTGATCCACTGGGATTCGCCCCGGCGTGTGGCAATGCGGCCATCAAGAGTGGCAGCCATCTTCAGGATAACGTAGGGCCGCTGCTTTTGCTGCCAGACCAGAAAGTCGGCCACAAGGTCACGGCAGGCATCAGCGCAGACGCCTTCAATAACTTCCAGGCCGCTTTCGCGCAGTTGGCATGCGCCGCCGCAGGCTTCGGGATTGGGGTCGGCAAGGCCCACCACGATTTTCTTGATCCCCGCCTGGCGCACGGCATCGGTGCAGGGAGGCGTCTTGCCCTGGTGGCAGCAGGGTTCCAGCGTCACAACAAGAGTGCACTGGGACGGATCCACTCCCCTGGCGGCAGCGTCTTTCAGGCAGGCCACCTCGGCGTGGTCAAGCCCTGCGGCATGGTGCCACCCCCTGGCCACAACATGGCCGTCACGCACAAGCACCGCGCCCACCATGGGGTTGGGGCAGGTTTTCCAGCGGCCCTTCCGCGCCAGGGCGATGGCTTCGCGCATGAAGGGGGCGTAATCCAGTTCAGACATGGGATCTACTCCGGCTGGGGGCTGATGACTGGTGGAATGAAGTTGAGCCGTTCCACGTGCACCCCCGCTTCAGCAAGCATGGTGGTGGCAAGTTCGTCAGGATAGTATTCCGTGTAATAAATATGCCGTATGCCGCAGTTGATAAGCATTTTGCTGCACTGAACGCAGGGATGGGTCGTGCAGTACAGTTCAGCGCCGCTGATATTGATGCCGTGTACCGCAGCCTGAATAATGACATTCTGTTCCGCATGCAGGCCCCGGCAGATTTCATGCCGCTGGCCAGAGGGAATGCCCATCTGCTCACGCAGGCAGCCGATGTCAAGACAGTGCGGGACGCCAGCGGGTGCGCCGTTATACCCTGTGGCGAGAATGCGTTTGTCCTTCACGGCCACAGCGCCGACCTTGCGGCGCGTGCACGTTGAGCGCCCGCTGACAAGGTAGGTGATGTTCATAAAATATTCAGGCCAAGGCAGACGTTGCATAAGATACCCGTTAAAATTTCACACAGTGTACATAGTGGAGACACAAAAGCCAAGCCGGAGAACCGGGGCCTTGAGAGCGAAAAAACACGGTGCTTACGTAAGGGCGCAGAGGCCGATTTCTGGAGCAGATTAACTTTGAAATGCTTCACATTTCAAAGTTTTCATTCAGCCGAAAAATGCGATTTGCGCCAGCCATCAGCAGGCTGTTCGCTCTATTAACCAATTGCTGTCTTAATCCGTAGCTTCCTTCGTCGCAACGGCTAAAGCTCCGCTGAATCCACGCCACGTTGTGGCGCGCTGTACTTTCGTACAGCGTCAGAGCATTTACACTTTTTCAAAGGTAAAATGCTCTAGCAGGGGCGGCCCGAAGGTGGTGAGCCTTCGGGCCGCCAAAGGCCATAAAAAGCGTCAGGCCCTAGTGGGCAAACAGGGGAAACTGAAGGGCGAACTCTTCAACTTCCGCACGAATTTTTTCAAGGGCAGCAGCGTCATTACGGTTTTCAATGGCCGTTACAATGAACTGGCCCACAGTGCGCATATGATCCTGCTTCATGCCGCGCGTGGTGAGGGCCGCAGCGCCCAGGCGCACGCCCGACGTCACAAAGGGAGAGCGTGTTTCAAAAGGAACAGTGTTTTTGTTGACCGTGATGCCAGCGGTATCCAGAGCTATTTCAGCGTCCTTGCCGGTGATGTCCTTGCGGGTCAGGTCTACCAGCATGAGGTGGTTGTCGGTGCCGCCGGACACAAGGTCGTATCCGGCTTCGGTCAGGCATGCCGCCAGGGTGGCTGCATTGTCCATCACCTGCTGCTGGTAGGCCTTGAAGGAGGGGTGCAGCGCCTCGCCCAGGGCCACGGCCTTGGCTGCCACCACGTGCATCAGGGGGCCGCCCTGAATGCCGGGGAAGATCTGGCTGTTCAGCGTCTTGGCCATGTCTTCGGTGGAGAGGATCATGCCGCCACGGGGGCCGCGCAGGGTTTTGTGCGTGGTCGTTGTGGTGACGTGGGCGTAGGGCACGGGGCTCTGGTGCAGACCGGCGGCCACAAGACCGGCGATATGCGCCATATCGACCACCAGCTTGGCGTCAACTTCATCGGCAATGGCACGGAAGCGGGCAAAGTCAATGGCGCGGGGGTAGGCGCTGGCACCGGCCACGATGACCTTGGGCCTGTGTTCACGCGCTTTCTCGACCACCGCGTCATAGTCGATGCGACCGGTTTCACGCTGCACGCCGTAGGACACGATGTTGAAGAGGCGGCCGGAAAAGTTCACCGGACTGCCATGGGTGAGGTGCCCGCCGTGGGAAAGGTCCATGCCAAGAATGGTGTCGCCAGGCTTGAGAAAAGCCAGGTACGCGGCCATATTGGCCTGCGAGCCGGAGTGGGGCTGCACGTTGACGTACTGGGCGTCAAAAAGCAGCTTGGCACGCTCCTGGGCAAGGGTTTCGATCATATCCACATATTCGCAGCCGCCGTAATAGCGTTTGCCGGGATACCCTTCTGCATACTTGTTGGTGAGTATGCTGCCCTGAGCCTGCCTCACGGCAGTGGAAACAATGTTTTCCGAAGCGATAAGCTCAAGCTTACCCATCTGCCTTTGCGATTCCAGAAAGATGGCCCGTGCGATTTCCGGGTCCTGAAGGAGAATTTCATCCATGAACGTGGTCCTCAGTGAAATATACTGCCCGCCACAGTGGCGGGCAGTGTTGTGGATAGGCTGGACCCGGCGGAGGGGGGCGGATCTGTGGGAAGCGCGTTTCCCGAGCGCTCCTGCTGGTTCAGGCAGGGCGGCGACAGGGCGCTATTTATCCCATTTCTTCAAAATCAGGCTGGCATTGGTGCCGCCAAAGCCGAAGGAGTTGCACATGGCATACTCGCAGGCGATATGCTTTGAACCGTCAGCCATGTAATCAAGGTCACAGGCCGGGTCGGGGGTGTCGAGGTTGATGGTGCCGGGCAGCATTTCGTCATGCAGCGCCAGCGCCGTGAACACGGATTCGATACCGCCGGCAGCGCCAAGCAGATGTCCCGTCATGGATTTTGTGGCCGAAATCTTGATTTTTCTGGCATGGTCGCCAAAAACCAGTTTGATGGCCTTGGTTTCAATGCTGTCATTGAGCATTGTGGACGTGGCGTGGGCATTGATGTGCCCGATGGCCGAGGGGGCAATGCCCGCCTCGCGCAGGGCGTTCTGCATGGCGCGCGCCATGCCTTCGCCGTTTTCACAGGGGGCGGTCATATGGTAGGCGTCGCCGGAAGCGCCGTATCCAACCATTTCAGCGTAAATCTTCGCGCCGCGCTCCTGGGCCGATTCCAGCGTTTCAAGCAGCAGCAGTCCCGCGCCTTCGCCAATGACAAAACCGTCACGGTTGGCGTCAAAGGGACGTGAAGCCTTGGTGGGCTCATCGTTGTGCTGGGTCGAAAGGGCCTTGAGGGCCGTAAAGCCCGCCACGCCAAGGGGCGTGACCGTGGCTTCGACGCCGCCGGTGATAACGGCCGTGACCCTGCCGAGCAAAAGCTCGCTGAAGGACGTGCCCATGGCGTGAATGCCCGAGGCGCAGGCCGTGGTGGTGACGATGTTGGGGCCCTTGGCCCCTGTGAAGATGGATATCTGCCCAGGCCCCATGTTGGAAATGAGCATGGGAATCATGAAGGGCGAAATTTTGTTGGGGCCAGACTCCAGCAGCTTGGCATGGTAGGTCTCAATGGTGTGCAGGCCGCCAAGGCCGATGCCGAGTATCACGGCGGTGTCGTAGGCATTGGCGTCCGTCACTTGATAGCCCGAGTCCTTGAGCAGCATCTGGGCCGAAGCCACGGCAAACTGGGTAAAGCGGTCCATGCGTCGAACCTGCTTGACAGGCATGAACTCTTCGGGCGCAAAATTTTTCACCTCGCCCGCGATCCGTGAATCATAGGCCGAGGCGTCAAAAAGCGTGATGGGCGCAATGCCCGACTCGCCTGCGAGCAGTTTTTTCCATGTGCTCTCAATATCGTTGGCGAGGGGCGTAACGCCGCCAACACCAGTGATTACTACGCGGGGACGGGTCATGCATGCTCCTTTGATGCGGGAGGGGGTTTGCAGGCCCCCTCACACGCAGCAGATCTGGCGATCAAACTCTGGCTATTTCTTTTCTTCAATATAGGAAATGGCGTCCTGAACCTTCAGAAGTTTCTGAGCATCGTCGTCAGCGATTTCGACTTCAAACTCTTCTTCCATGGCCATGATCAGCTCGGTCAGGTCCAGGGAGTCAGCGCCCAGATCTTCCACAAAGCTGGCTTCGGGCTTCACTTCATCAGCGCTCACGCCAAGTTGGTCAACAATAATTTTTTTAACTTTTTCAGCGACATCAGACATGGTATCCTCCAGGTAATTTAATGATCACTTCCAAACCCGGCCTCAGGGGTGCGCCGGGAGAGTCTCCGGACTTTCCGCCTAGCAGTGCATGCCCCCATTCACCCCGAGCACCTGCCCGGTGATATAGGCAGCTTTGTCCGACGCGAGAAAGGCGACGGTTTCGGCCACATCCTGAGCAGTGCCCATGCGCTTGAGAGGAATGGATTCTTCATAGCTTTTGCGCACTTCGTCGCTGAGGGCGGCGGTCATGTCCGTTTCGATGAACCCGGGGGCCACGGCGTTAACCGTGATCTGCCGGGAAGCCAGTTCTTTGGCGCAGGACTTGGTAAGGCCCAACAGGGCGGCCTTGGCCGAGGCGTAGTTGGCCTGGCCAGCGTTGCCCATCTGGCCCACCACCGAAGAAATATTTACAATGCGGCCCTTGCGCGCCTTGCTCATGATTTTGGCGGCTTCGCGGGTGCAGATGAAAGCGCCGCGCAGATTGACGTTGATGACCTGATCAAAGTCTTCGTCCTTCATGCGCACAAGAAAGCCATCCTTGGTGATGCCCGCATTGTTGACCAATACGGCAAGATTGACTTTATCTTTGATTTCATTGGCAAAAAAATCAGAAACAGCGGCGCTGTCGCTGACATTCAGGGCAAAAGCCCTGGCATGACCGCCCTGTGCCCTGATTTCGGCTGCCACCTGTTCCGCTTCAGCGGGGCGGCTCACATAGGTAAGAAAAACCTGAAAACCGTCGCGGGCAAGGGTTTGGGCAATGGCCCGCCCGATGCCGCGCGAGCCGCCCGTAACAATGGCGGTGGGCGTAGCGGTGGGTGCGGAATGCTCTGTACTCATGCTCGTTCTGCCTTTGCTTGAGTGTGCTGTTTATAGCGTGACCATGCGCTCATTTCAATGCCGCCGACAAGAAAAAAATTGCGCGGCGGCCTGCGCTCTGGCCTGCACAACATCGTTTGATGGAGTGTGACTCTATCCCGCGACGTCTGTGTAAAATCCGCGCGGCAAAGTGGTTACAGGTTGGCGGCCTGAGCGCGGATAGCCCTGAAAATATTAAAACCGCAGCAGGGCCGCGCCCCAGGTCAAACCCGCGCCAAAGGCGGTGACGAGCATACGGTCGCCGGCCTTGATGCGCCCGGCGGCGCGGGCTTCCGTAATAGCCAGGGGGATGGAGGCCGAGGACGTATTGCCATACTTGTCAACATTGACAAAGACGCGGTCGCCGGTCATGTCCAGGCGGCTGCCCACAGCCTCAATGATGCGCATATTGGCCTGATGGGGCACAAGCAGGTTCACGTCTTTGGCGGTAAGGCCGTTGCGTGTCAGCACATCTTCACAAATGTGCACCATGTTGCGCACGGCATGCTTGTAGGTCTCGCGGCCTTGCATGGTGATGAAAAAGTCGTCGCCGACGGGATCGCCCTTGGCGTAGCGGCTGCTGGTTCCGCCGCCCACCACAATAAGATCGCGCTGCGTGCCGTCGCTCTGGCAGATGACGTCTTCAAGCCCGGCCACAACATTGCCCGGTGAACCGGCGACAATGCAGGCCGTGGCCGCATCGCCGAAAAGCACGCAGGTGCTTCTGTCGGCCCAGTTTACGCGGCGGGTCAGGGCCTCGGTGCAGACAAAAAGAATTTTGGCATCTGGCTGCTGGGCCAGAAGGGCGCGGCAGATAGAAAGGCCGTAGATAAAGCCGGAGCAGGCTGCGCCAAAATCAAAGGCCATGACCGGCCCTGTGCCAAGCTGCCCCGCCATGATGCAGGCCAGGGAAGGCGAAAGCACGTCAGGCGTGCAGGTGGCCGCGATAACGTGGGTGAGTTCAGAGGCTTCCATACCTGCGTCGGCCAGGGCCTTGCGGGCGGCCTTGAGGCCCAGGTCGGAAGCGTTCTCGTCATCGGCCAGCCTGTGTCGCTGCTTTATGCCAGTACGGGTAACAATCCATTCTTCGTTGGTGTCAACCACCTTGGCGAGGTCTTCGTTGGTCAGGACCGCGTCCGGCACATAGGCGCTCAGCGCAAGCAAATGGCAGAGAGGGTTCATTCTGTAGTACCGCCGGTTAGATGGCGCGTGAGAAGCGCGTGAGCTCCTCGTTGGCCAGGATGGTCTCGGCAAGGTGGCTGTTGGTGCCTTTGCGAACAAAAGTACCGCCCATTTTGATGGCATTTGTCATGGCAAGCGAGCTGGAACGACCATGACAGACTATGGCCAGGCCCTGAAGGCCCAACAGCGGCGCGCCGCCGTACTCGGCATAGTCAATGGTGCTGGCAAACTTTTTGAAAGCGCCCTTGGCCAGCATGCCGCCAAGAGCGGGCAGCACGCCGGTAGTAAAGACTTTCTTGAGCATGCGCACCAGCGATGACGCCAGGCCCTCGCTCATCTTGACCACGACGTTGCCCACAAAACCGTCACATACCACGACATCAAGATCGCCGGTAAAGATGTCCCGCCCTTCGGCATTCCCCACAAAGTTGAGGTTTTGGGCCATCTTTAGCAGTTCATAGGCTTCCTTGACCTGAGAGTTGCCTTTGCCTTCTTCTTCACCAATGCTCAGCAGGCTGACGCGGGGCGAAGGATAGCTCAGCAGATCCCTGGCAAAAGCGTCTCCCATAAGGCCGAACTGAAAGAGATGATAGGGGCGGCAATCCACATTGGCTCCGGCATCGAGCACAACCACGGGGTCTTTTTCCGTAGGCAGCAACGCGGCCAGAGCAGGACGCTCCACTCCGGGAAGGCGCCCCATGATGAACATGCCACAAGCCACTGTGGCGCCGGAATGTCCGGCACTGACCACAGCGTCTGCGGCGCCGTCCTTCACCAGGCGGCAGGCCACCTGGATGGAGGCGTTCTTTTTGCGGCGCAGAATGTCCGAGGGCTTTTCATTCATGTGCACCACATCATCGGCCTGAACGATATCATAATGCACGTCCTTGAGGTCAAGCTTGTTCAGCTCGGCCTCAAGCTTGGGGGTGTCGCCCACAAGCTGGATATGCAGATCATGAAGTCGGGCGGCCTCAACGGCACCCGGCACTACCACGGAGGGGCCAAAGTCCCCTCCCATGGCATCTACGGCGATGATGGGGCGCTCGCTCATTACTCGCTATCGGTCTTGGCAACGACCTGACGGCCCTTGTACGTGCCGCAGCTGGGGCAGACGCAATGGGGCACGGTGGGCTCGCCGCAGGAGCAGTAAATAACGGCAGGAATGGCCACACGATCGTGAGAGCGGCGCATTCCCTTGCGGGAGCGGGATTTTTTATTCTGTTGCACAGCCATGGTGTTCTCCTTTTCAGTCCTTGCGGACACGTAAGGCAAAGATATGGCGGGCAGGACCAGAGGTAGGACTTGCCCGCAAGACTCAGCAGTTTAGTAAAAAAGTTTAGAAATGTCTAGGCTCCGTCTGCGGCAATCCGTCAGCGGAAACCATTTTTTCACAGCCGCCATATCATCTCAGGGGGCGGCCTGTGATGCCCATTCAGTTCTTGTGCAGCGTGAGCCCGCGCAAGACAGCCATGCGGGGGTCAAGTTCTTCGTGCTCGCACGCGCAGAGCCCCTCATTGAGGTTGGCTCCGCAGCTGGGGCAAAGCCCCTTGCATGTGGCGGCGCACAGGGGCGTCACGGGCAGGGCGAGCATAAGCTCTTCCCAGCAGATGGCCGCAAGATCCAGCAGTGGCACGTTGTTCTCAAAAACAAGGCGGCTTTCCGGAGTGTCTTCTTGCAAGCGCTCGGCGGAAGGCCCGGCAGCGTCGTCAAGCTCGTCGCTCTCCGGCAGTTCCTCAAAATCTTCAAAGCGCGCGTTGACCACAGCCAGGGCATCCTCGGTGCAGCGACTGCACGGCAGAACCACCTCGCCTGTCAGACTGCCGCGTACAAGCCAGCCGCCGTCAGTGGGCAGCACGCTGATACTGGCGCTCAGGGGTTTGGTAATCCGGCAGTCCATCTGAAACTCCTCAATGGAGTTCTGCCAGATGGCCTGATCGTCCAGATGAAACTCCCTGCCTTCGGGGGGCAGTTCGTTGAGTAATATGCGGTAATTCTGCATGAGGTACCTCGAAAGTCTGGCTACATACCCTTGCCCATAACAGTTGTCAAGAAGACGCTAAAACTTGCGCTCACGCCCCTGCCGGGCAAAGCAGGCTGGTGGTCGCGGCCAGAATTGCATCACGATCGCTCGGGGCTGCCGTGCATTGCGTAAGATATAGCGCCAGTATGACCGGCGTTCCTGCCGCAGGCAACAGTATGCCCACATCATTGGAGGTGCCGTTGGCCCCGCTGCCGGTCTTGTGCCCCACCTTCCAGCCGACGGGCGCTCCCGCGGGTATGCGGCTTGCTCCGGTGGCGCATTCCGTCAGCCATTGCCTCAAGAGTTCACGGTGCTCAGGGAGCAGGGCGGCGCCCATCAGCAGTGCATCAAGCGTAACCGCCATGGCCGTGGGGCTTGTCGTATCCCGCATGTCGCCGGGTTCCGCGCTGTTCAGGGCGGGTTCCGTACGGTCCAGGCGAAAGCTGCCGTCCCCCAGCGAACGGGCGAAGGCCGTCAGGCCCGAAGGGCCGCCGATCATTCCCAAAAGCAGGTTGGCAGCCGTATTGTCGCTGTATTGCAGGGCCGCAGCGCACAATTGCCGCACACGCATGCCCTTGTTCACGAATTTTTCAGTTACAGGCGACCACGCGACAATTTCTTTCGGCCCGATGCGGACAAGACTGTCCAGTTTCTGCGGATGCAGCTTGAGCACAGCGGCCGCAGCCAGCACCTTAAATGTGCTGCACATGGGAAAGGCTTCATCGCCCCGGTATGTGAACAGGCTGCCTGTGGCGCAATCAAGGCGGGCCGCCCCGAGTCTGCCGCCAGATAATTTTTCAAGCCGCGAAATTTTTTCAATAAGTTCTGTCTGACCGGCATTCGTGAGATCAGTATCCATGCCCCCTGAAAATGCTGCTGCGCCAAGAGGGGAAGCGAGGGCGCTTAATCCGGCAAGGCAGGCAAGGCCCGTCATTTTTGCCAAAAACGCCCTGCGTTCCGGTGCGAAAGAACATGTGCCGGTGGATGCGGACATTTTGCGCCGTTCCGTCCTTGAGCAATCTATGATTGAAGTAATCTATGCTTTAAGTGTCTGATGGCAATTGTCAATGCGTGGCAAAAAGCAGTGCCAGCGCCAGCCCCGCAAAGACCAGCCCTGCGGCGCGGTGAATGAACACCTGACCGCCCGGAGATTTGTTGAACCACACGGCCAGCTTGCCGCCAAGCAGGGCCACGCTGAAAAAAACAATAATGGTGGCCAGCATGAACAGCAGCCCCAGGCTGAGAACCTGCAAAGCCACGCTGCCCCGTGCCGGAGTGCAGAACTGCGGCAGAAAAGCGAGAAAAAAAAGCGAAACCTTGGGGTTGGTCACGTTCATGACAATGCCGCGCCGGTACAGTGAGGCATAGCCAGGAAAGGGCGCGCCGTCGCCCTTGGTGACGGCCAGCGCAGCGCCAGCCCTGAACGACAGCCAGGCCAGCCATAGCAGATATGCCGCGCCCACGGCCTTGAGTATGGTGAAGGCCAGGGGCGATGTCTGAAAAATGGCGGCCACGCCCAGCGCTACGGCCGTGGTGTGCACACAGAGCCCCGTGACGAGGCCAAGTGTTGTGACCATGCCCGCGCCTGCGCCATAGACGGCGGACTGGGTAAGCACAAAAATATTGTCCGGCCCCGGAGCAATACCAAGCAGAAGAGACGCCGCAAAAAAAGCCAGAGCTATGTCCACCGTCAGCATTGCTTTTTTTCTCCCTCAAGCAAAAAAGTGATTTTTGCGTTGCGCGGTTTGGCCTTAACCGCGCATTCCAGACGCAGGGCGTCCGCCTTGCAGGAACATGCCCGGCTGGCCAGCAGGCGTACCGGGCGTCTGCCGCGCGTATAGCGCGCGCCGCCGGGCGCTGCGCCATTGTGCTGCGCAAGACGCCGCTCCATATCGCAGGTGATGCCGCAGTACAGGGTGCCGTCGGCGCATTCCAGCACATAGACCTGCCAGCTGTCAGGCGTCATTGGCTTCTCCACAATTTCATGATGCCGTCCGGAAGGGCTTGCAAAGCCGTCTTCGCCTGCGGCCAGACTTTTTTAGGAAGCACTGATTAAAGAGCCTCCTGGAAACGCGCAGGTATTTCCTTTGGCGGCGCGGACAAAAATCCTCTCCACCCTCACGGCGCACGCCTGCTTTCGCAGACGCCGAGCGCCTTCACGGAGAAACGGTGTTAGAGCATTTTAACTTTGAAAAAGTGTAAATGCTCTAACGCTGCACGAAGGTGCAGCGCGCCACAACGTGGCGTGGATTCAGCCGAGCTTTAGCCGTAGCTTCCTTCGTCGCAACGGCTAAAGCTCGGCTGAATGAAAACTTTGAAATGTGAAGCATTTCAAAGTTCATCTGCTCTAGTCAAACCCTCCGGCAAGCCAGACGGTAACAAGAAAAGACAGCATCCAGTTGCCCATGCGCCACAGCCAGGGGTTGGGCATGACGCCAGCCGTCATGAGGCGCATCTGCCGCAGCGTCCCCGCCAGTGACCCTATGGTGTGAAAGAACACAAAGCCAAGTCCCGCCAGAAAGCCGAACTGCGCAAGGCACACAAGAAAAATGGCAAAGGTGATACAGGGGGCGAGGCAGGCGTTGGAGCTGTCCCGACCGGTAATCCATATCTGCCCCAGGGGCGATCCTGACTGAAAGCCGCCGAAGTTGCGTCCGCCAAAGGTTCGTTGATAAAAACGGCCCCGCCCGTCGGTCTGGCCGTATCCTTCAGACCCGTCCTGACGGCCGTTGCGGCCATATGTCGTATCCTGATGTTGCTCCTGGTTCTGTTGCCTGTCCGACATAAAAACCACTTCAGCGTCGATCACGCGCCTTTGCTCTTCCCCGGAGCCTTGGCCGCCGTGCTCTTGCCCCGATGGCACGGGCAGATTGGCATCGTGCGGCGTATGCGCGTTGTCGGAGCCTTGGGGGGGCTTGTTCGGGGGGTGGCTCATGCTCGGCCTCCTGATGTATGTCAGCCTTGGGGGCGGATTATTGCTGGAAATGAATAAGGGCTTGCCGTGGTTGTGCCTGCTCCATGGCGGGGCGTCAAGGGCATGGCCGTGGTCAGGCTGCCAGGCGCGGAAGCGCCGCAAGGGGGCGACGAGCCTGGGTGACGAACCTGGCCCGCCTTGCCAAGTCCATTTGGCAGCGCTATTCTTTTGGGCATCAGGTATCAGGTATCAGGCGTGGCCGTTTGGCCGCGACCATGAGGAGGTTTTTATGAAAAAAAATTTTGCTGCGATTTTTCTGACAATGACGTTTTTTGTGTTTTCGGCCCTGACTGTGGGCGCGCAACCCGTGGACAAGGTGGAACAGAAGCTTGACGAGGCCTGGACCGCTTACAATATCGGCCAATACCAGAAAGTTCTGCAACTGGTGCAGCCCCTGGCCTCGGACGGCAATGCCCGCGCCCAGATCATCCTGGGCCGCTGCTATGAGAACGGCCTTGGCGTGCCGCAGGATATGGAAATGGCTGCCAAGTGGTTTCGTCTTGCGGCGGAACAGAACAATAGCGAAGCCCAGGTGCTTCTGGCCTACCAGTACGAACTGGGCATTGGCGTAGCCAGAAACGACGCGACCGTGGTGGACCTTATGACCCGCGCGGCCAATGCGGGCAATGCCGAAGCCCTGTTTAACCTGGCACTGTATCACGGCCAGGGCAAGTATGGTTTTGCCAAAGACCCCGCTGAAAGTTTCCGCCTGGCCAAGCTGGCGGCTGACAAGGGTTACGCGCAGGCCGAGCGCTATGTAGGGGCCTGCTATGACCATGGCGTGGGTGTGCCGGAAAACAAGGCCGAAGCGCAGGTCTGGTATGGCAAGGCCAGGGCGCAGGGCCTGGAAGTGGAAGGCAACGTGTTCAATTTTGTGCGTGAGTACAGCATGCCGTAATGCCTGATGGAGCGCCGCAATGGCACGGGTTTCCATCAAGGCTCTACTTCGGGGCACAGGATATTCTGTGGAAAAGGCCCCCCCGGCTTGACGCTGACAACTGGTTATAACAGACGTGCGGTGCTAAAAAGCCGCCTTTTCACGCAGAGTTGCACAAACAGATATGGCCGCCTCCACAAGGGGCGGCCATCCTCGACAGTGTCGCCACGAGCGCCTTTCCAGTTATTTCTGCGTCGAACTTCACCTTTTATTCCGGTCGAGTACCAGTAGAGTACACTCCCTGCATAAAAGGTTCGTTCTCCTTGATATAGCAGGAAATTCATCCCATTGCGACACTGTCTGAGTGCTTGCTGTACTTTGGCATAGTATAGCGAATGTTCTGATCTCAAGAGAGGGCAGCCGCCGCGGCTTCAAGGCAGTACCTCGTCGTACCTTTGCACTGTTCCTGCTGACGCGGGCGACGTGCTGAAACGTCCACTTCAAGACGTCATTGGCCTGCCTGGCCTGCCGGAGACGCGCCGCGCTCCACGCGGATATGGTTCAATACCGTAAGCCTTTGCAGCAGGGCTTTGAGGGAATACCGTATCTTGCCCCTGGCATCTTCCATGAGATCCTGACGAATCTCCTGAAAGGCCTGCCCCAGAATTTCTTCAATATATTCCCTGTTTTTGGCCGTGATTTTTTCACGGTTTTTTTCATTGAGAAGAAATTTGGGCAGCTTTTGCCGTCGAAGAAAATTCTTGCCGAATTTGCCCAGCGCCCATGTGCCCGCAAAAGCCGCAGCGCCGCCGATGACGGCGGAAACCGGCTCAGCCGTGGTGAGCAGCATTTTTTCGCCAATGGCAAGGGCCGCAATGCCCGGCAGCACGGCCACAGCCATCACATCCATGGTGTTGAGCAAGGTAAGGCGCGAGACTTTCACCTGTACCGCGTCGAAAAAACTGGTGCTGAGCGTGCGGGCGGAAAAATTCAGCCTCGGCACAAGGTACACGCCATTTTCACGCAGCCAGCGGCTGAACTGCAGGCGCAATTCCCTTTCAATTTCCTTGCGGGCGGCTTCCGTGCGTTCCTGAACAATAGCCAGCAGACCGGAATCATTCTGGATTTTTTCACTGATTTCCCGCTCGATCTCTTCAACGGTTTTTCTGTCCTCCTGGGCGGCCTCAAGAACGCTCAGGATATCCTTGACCGCGATGCGTTCGGCGCAGGTTTTGGCGGCCATCTTTGTGTGTTTTTCAAAGATGCCCTGCGCAAGGTCGGCAACGCGCAGGCAGAAGTCTTCGCTCTGTTTTTCAAGCAGGTTTTTTATCTTGAGGTGGGTGTGCAGCAGCATGGGGTAGAGGGCCAGGCCAAAGGCAATATCCTCGTAGGTACGCGGGCTCATGACGATATTGTCGGTGCCGAAAACATCGCGAACAGCCTCGCTGGCGAAAAACCAGCCGCTGCTGCCGCCCGTGAGGATGACCTTGTCGACGCTTTTTAGCCGCCGTATGTCGTAAAGCACGTCCTTGAACCAGGAGATGAGGCCCACCTGGCGGCCCTGCAGCATTTCTCCGGCCACAGTGCCCAGCGAACCCCTGTTGGCATACTGGCTGAGCATGGTTAGCAGGGATTCTGAAGCCACATAGCTTTCCGCCGCGCTGACCACCTGCGGCCTGGTGAGTTCGTGCAGATAGGCGTGTTTTTGCGTGCCCGCCGCATCGTACCACGAAAGGTGCAGGCTTACGTCGCTGTCGGCATCCTTTTGCAGTATCTTGGAAAAGCGTTCCTTTTCCGCCTTGCACAAAACCCAATGGACATAATACTCGCAATTGTCGGCCTGCACCTCTTGCTGCAAGTGGGGATTCTGGCGGCAGAAAAGCTGAAAGAACAGATCGTCGAACAGACGCCCGCCCAAAAGCCGATCGCCACCGCTGTGCAGGATGTTGGAGTTTTCCGCCAGGGTGAAGTCGCAGGTGCCGCCGCCGAAGTCCAGAATAAGCAGGCTGTGTTCCAGATCATCCAGTTCAATGGCCCCGGACTGCAGGCAGGAGATCATGGCCGCGTCGGATTCCTTGATAAGAGCGGGCACGGGCCAGCCCGCATCCCTGAAGCAGTGCGCGAGCTGTATGCCGAAGCTTTCGCGCGTGCGGGCGGGAATGCCCACATACAGCTGGCTGTCGGGCTCAAGCGTGTCCTGCGGCAAGGCCTCGCGCAGCATGCGCAGAAAGTCCGTCATCCAGCCAACCGCTTCGGCATTTTCTTCGCCTATTTCGGGCTTGAACTGGCAGCGCAGGCTGCGGCGCGTCCGCATGCCGGGGTTGGCGTAATACTCGCTCTCCGCCAGATGCCCGATAAGCAGGGGCGAACCGTCTTCATAAAGGATGGCGGTTTCGACGCAGCCGTCCGGCGCGCTGACGCGGGGCAGCAGCACAGGCTGCGGGGCCGTGGAGCTTTTGTGTGCGCCATAGATGTAGGTATTGCTGGTGCCAAGGTCGATGCCCAGTATCTTCATGCCGTGGCTCCCCCCGCAGATGCTCCCCCCGCAGATGCTCCCCCTGCAGATGCTTCCGCTGTGGACGCCCCCCCCGGTGGATGCGCCCCCTTGGCTGGCGGGAATTCTTTTTGCACGTGCCCTTTGACGACAGTGTCTCCAGAACGGGAATAGCGGCGCAAAACGCGGCAGCGGTCACCGTTACGCACAAGCCCGACGGTGTCGTAAAGTTCGGCATGCAGGGCGTCGTCCCACACAATGTGGCTGAGCCCCTCGCCGGGGTTATAGCCCATAAAAGCAAGCTGTTCCGAGAGAAAGCGCCTGGCTTCCGTATTCATGCCGTCCAGCAGATGGATGACGCCAAGGGCCAGCGGGCAGTCGTTTCTGGGGCATCTGCCTGTGTGCGTATCTACCTGGCCCTGTTCCCTGAGGCTGTCCAGTTCAGTGCGCAACTGCTCCCAGGCCGTGAAAAAGGTCATGAGATTCCGCGCACGGGCCTGGGCCTGCTGCTCCAGCGAAATCCTGAACGCCGCCATATCGAGCGCGGTGGTTTTTTTGGCAAGCAGCACAAAAAGAAAGGCGGCCCCAAGCAGCAGGTACAGGCGTTTGAGCAGGCCCGGTGCGCCGCTGGAACCAAAGACGGCGCTTTTGAAGTCCGCCCAGGAAGCCAGCCGTAACACGCCTGCCACCATGCTGGCGGCAAAGGTTGTCAGCGCGCCAAGGCCAAGGAGAAGCAAAAGGCGGCTGCGCGCCCTGGGGTTGCCCGCCAGAAACTCCGCGCCGTAAAGCATGCCGAGCACCGTGGCCACCCTTATGATTTCCCCGCCCATATCAATGAGCCCCAGCAGTTTTGACAGCAGGCCGCCAACAAAAAAGCCAAGAAAAACGATGCCTGCCATGCTCGGCAGGGAGTAGCGCTTCACATAGAGGGCACCAGTGGAAAAATCGGGCATGTCGCGTGCGAGGCTCCAGCGGAGGTCTTCCGGGATATCGGCGCTGGCGGCTTTTGCGGCGCAAAGATCCACAAGCTCTTCCTTGAGGTCTGAAAGCAGCTGGCGGTGCTGGACAAAATCCCTGGGAAAGGAGGGTATTTTTTCAAGGGTTGCATCCAGAGCGGGCTGTAAGTCCGGCATGGACGCTGCGGTGTTATTTGTCATTGTCATCAGCATATCCCGTTTGCAATGTGGGCCGTCGGGCAGAGTGCGAGCCGAGCGAAAACAGCTCAGCTGATCTTTGGGGAAATTCACGTTGAAAATAGGCATCCGCAACGCATTACGCACTCCTTCTTTGGGGTTCCAGGCAGCACAGGTCATCTGCACTGTCGCGCCTTTTGTCGCACATTTGTTCCCACAATTATCCGAGCAACTGTAAAATGAAAGTGCTCTTGAAAATAAGAAGCACCGGGGCGTTACTGTGTAAAAAAGGTAGCGCACTATGCCCTCAAGTCAAGCCTGACGCTGTTTTAGGGCTGGAAGCAGTGAGCGCGGGGTGCAGGTGACGTGGGCCGAATCGTGCAGGCCGAAGTGTGCGGTCGGAATCAAGCGGAGATGCCGCGAGGCCGTGGATTACGCGGTTCTGGATGAAGACCGGGGGCGCAGGCATGGGGGATGTGGGTGATCGCATGAATGAGGCCGCAGTGCAGGACTGCACCGCGGCCAGAAGACACGCTGAACTAAAGGTGGCTATTAGGAGCTGTGGAGATTGGCGATAATGTTCTTGAGATCCAGCGCCAGCGCGTTCAGTTTTTCGATGGCCAGGGCGGCGTGCCCGATCTCGTTCGTGGTGGTTTCGGCAATCATGCGAATCCGTTCCGATGAACGGACGATTCCTTCACTGCTGGCAGACTGCTCCTCAGAAGCGGTGGCAATGGAGCGGACCTGATCCGCCGTGTCAGAAACGATTTTTACAATGGCGTTCAGCGAGTGCTGCGCTTCGTCGGCCAGGGCGGTGCTTTTTTCTATGGTGGCGGAGGCCTTGTCCATAGCGGCCATGTTGTCTTCGGTTCCCTGCTGTATGTTCCGGATGGCCTTGTTAACGTCGCTGGTGGCGCCCATGGTTTTTTCAGCCAGCTTGCGCACTTCGTCAGCCACCACAGCGAAGCCGCGTCCGGTCTCACCCGCGCGGGCGGCTTCAATGGCCGCGTTCAGGGCCAGCAGGTTGGTCTGGTCGGCAATATCGGTAATCAGGTCCATGATCTGCTCAATGGACGCGACACTTGTGCCAAGCGCATGCAATGACCGCTTCATGACCAGCGCTTCCTGATGGGCGGAGCCGGTGGCGGCCACCACCTCGCCCATGCGCCGACCCCCTTCAAAGGCGATGGCGCGGGCCTGTTCCGCGCCTGCGGCTGCGCCAGCGGCGTTGCGCGCCACATCCGTCACGGTGGAATTCATTTCTTCCATAGCAATGGAGACTTCCTGAATCTGGCCCTTCTGGTCTTCAGCGCCATCGCGTACGTGGGTCGTCTGCACCACGAGCGCGGCAACGGATTCCGTCAGCTGGCGTGAAATACCTTCAGCCGTGCGCGCCGCATCCTGCATGGTAATAAGCAGGTTGTGCGCCGTGTCTTTTTCGCGTGCGGCCTCGCGCATGGCGTCATGGGCCTTTGCGGATTCGGTTTTTGCCTGCGCCTCTTGCCGCGCGGCCTCCTCCATACTGGTGCGCAGCGTCGCCACCATGGTGGAAATGTCTTTACGCAGCGATTCCAGTTCAGCGGTAAAGCGCTCTTGTTCGCAAGCCTCGTACTGCCCGGAGGCAACCCTGCGCGAGCAGTTCTGGAGCCGCGCCAGCGAATTGAGAATGGAGCGGATGGCCCACAGGATAAGCCCGGCAAGCAGAAGTACCGTACCCAGTTCGGCCCCGTCCATCATGAAGGCTACCTGGTTGCGGACTTGTTGCAGTTCATTGGCGGCCTGAACGGCCAGTTCGTCCAGCAGGGGTTCCAGAGTCCGGCTCGTTTCCTGAAGTTCGCCCATGGTTTTTTCAAGCGCAGCGGCCCCTTTGCCGTATTCGGCAAAAGCGGAGCGGTAAGTTTCAAGCAAGCCCGTCAGCAACTCTTTACGATCTTGCGGGTATTTTTCAGATGCAGCGATTTTCTGGCGTAGCGCCGCTGTATCTTTTTCAAAAGATGCCAGATAGCTGGGGTCACCTCGCAGCATGAAGTCTTTTTCGCGGCGGCGCAGCATGAGCATGCCCGCCATAAGGGCATCATCCCCCGCTGCCGAGAAAATGCTCTCTGCCTGATGGATGGCGGTGCGCAGTTTGCCGCTGAGCCCCTCATTTTCGTTGCGGCCCATGACCTGCACATCGGTGGCAGCTGTTCTGAACCTGTCACGGTAGCTTTGCAGCAGGGTTTTTGCCCCATTGCTGGCGCTGGACAGGTCTGGTTGGTCTTGCGCGACAGCCGAAAGGGTTTGCATGGCGCTGGAAACGGCAATGTCATTTTTTTCCAGCAGATCCAGCGCCTTTTTTGACAGGAAATCTTTTTCGGAACGGCGGGCTTCAAGCATGAATATTTTTGCCTGCTGTGCGTTCAGGCTGGCCTGTAATGCCCTGTTTATTGTTTGCGTTCCAAAGTAGTTCACGAGGAAAACGGCCGTGAAACCAAGAAGCGCAACGATAAAAATTGTAAACAGCTTTTGCTTGATGCTCATAACATACTTTTTTGCTATTGATTGCTGGCAGCGATATCGGGCTGCATAGGGAGTGCCTGTAAAACGGCATCTTGAGTATAGGGTCTTTAGGGACTGTTTCTAAATAATTCTTTTGTTCAATTGGCTGCGTCAAAAGGCCATTTTTTACTCTCGTCATGTACCGCAAAAGTACACTCCTTTCGTAAAAAGCCTTTTTCCTTGCCCTTTGCGCAAAATCATTAATTTGAAAACAGCCCCTTAGGAAGCACTGATTAAAGAGTTTCCTGGAAACGCGCAGTTATTTCCTTTGGTAAGGCGCGATTCTTTTTCAAGCAGAAGTGGACCCTTCCATCCTCGACTGTTTCAAAAAAAGTGAAGCAAGTCCGCCAAACGGAATAAATCAGCGCTTTCTTGAGAATCTGCGTCTCAAAGATCACACCCATCCGTGCCATGAAATATGCGTAGACGGACTTTTGCCTGCTTGAATGGGTAGGTCAGGCGTTAAATGCTCTAAAATATCCAGGAGCATGCCACCACTCGACCACAGGATGTGTTGTTTCAACACTGCCGGGAGTGGCGGGAAACCTTGTCTGGCACAAGCCGGATCCGGTTTGGCTGCTAAGTACAGAATTTGAACCGGAATGACAAGCGCGGACGGGCGTGTGTCATTCCGGCAGTGAAAAGCGCGCGCATCAGGCGGCAGGTCTATACAAAGCAGCCGGCCAGCAAGGGATCGTTGTCGAGGATGCGGAGCGTCTCGGGCAGCCAGTCCCGCAAAGAAAGCACGGTGAAAAAGTTTTCCTTCATGTCGGGGGCAAGTGCTATGGCGTGAAGCCACTCCTGCCTGGAGAAGGGGGCAGCGCGCACGGCATCCCAAAAACCGGTCTTGGTAAAGACATGAGCCAGAAGTTCTGTGTTGCGCTCCTGAAACTTGCTGACAAAGTAGGCGGCCATGCCCACCTGGAGGCCGTGCAGGCGGGGGTGGGCGGACGTGGCGTCCAGGGCGTGCGAGATGAGGTGTTCGCTGCCGCTGGTGGGGCGCGAACTGCCGCAAATTTCCATGGCTATGCCGTTAAGCATGAGGGCCGTGCCCAACAGGGCCATGCCCGAGGCATCGTGGGTGGGGTTGGCCAGAAACTGGTGCACAGTGGCGTCAGAAAGCAGGGCCGCCAGGTCGTTGACCGGCTCTCCCGTGTTGTGAAAGGACAGCTTCCAGTCATGAACTGCGGTGAGCTTGGCAACGAGGTCGCCCACGCCGGACAGCCAGAGCGCGCGAGGGGCGGAAAGGCACACGTCCACATCGATAATGACGCCCTGGGGCAGGGTGGCTGCCAGGGAGCGGCGTTTGCCGTGCATGGTCAGGCTTGATTGCGGGCTGCAAAATCCGTCATTGGAAAGAGACGTGGGCACGGCGAAATAAGGAAGGCGGGCCAGAAAGGCCAGATACTTGGCCATGTCCAGGGCCTTGCCGCCGCCAAGGCCCACAATGGCCATGGTCTTTTTGGGCAGCAGGGCGAACAGCTCCACCACGTTTTCAAAGCTGTTGTCGTCCACCTCAACCCAGGGGCCGGAGTGTATGCGGTTGTTTTCCAGCCCTTGCCGCGCCATTTGGGTGACCGCTTCGGGAAGTTGCCCGGACACCACAAGAACATCGGTAAAGCCGGAGCGGCTCAGGTAGGTGCCAAGGCGCGGCAGCGCGCCCGGCTTGATGCGCACAAGACTGGGGACGCGGATCTGGCTGTTGTTCATTGGAGTTTACCTTGATTTTCCATGGCAAGCAGGGCGTCGGCCACATCCGACCAGACGGAAAAGGTGTGAAAATCTTCGTGGTAGCGGCCCAAAGCCACAGCCAGATCCGCCCGCGCAAAGCGCAGGTTCGGGGATACGCCAAGGGCTGCAGGCAGGTCGGCAAAGCCGTCGCCAGCAAAGGCGACCGTAAAACCACGGCGTATGTATGAGCGCACAATGCCCGCCTTGTCCACACCTGTTTCGGCGCAATAGAAGGGTGAGTCTGTGGGGGCCAGCATGCGCAGGCTGCCGTTGGGCTCATGGCTTGTGGGATTTGCGTAAACAGGAAGACTGACCCCGGCTGCGGCCAGCACACGGCGGATGTACCAGTCGCATCCGGCGGAAGCCACCACGATTTCCCAGCCCGCCTCCCGCAGGCTGGCGACAGCGCTGCCGAGGCGTGGATCGGGCTGCATGGCCAGAGCCAGACGGTTCAACTCAGACTCCGGAGCGCGGAGCTTGGCGAAAATCTGCTGCAGGGCGGCCAGATGCGTGATTTTACCATCCCGGTATTCCTGCCAGGGGGCAATATCCTGGGGCGTCAGCAGGCTGCCGACCACCAGCTTATAAAAATCGTGCGCAGTGATGGTGCCGTCAAAGTCGGTCACGAGAATGCGGGGCCTGGGCATGCTTTTCTCCCTACGCGCGGGTTGATAAAGGGCTGCGACAACTGGAGCAGATTACCTTTAGGAAACGCTGATGTATTCCGTTTGGCGGACTTGCTTCACTTTTTTTGAACAGTCGAGGACGGAAGAGTCCACTCCTGCTTGAAAAAAGATTGCGCCTTGCCAAAGGAAATACCAGCGCGTTTCCAGGAGGCTCTTTAACCAGTGCTTCCTTTAAATGCTTCATCTTTCAAAGGTAAAATGCTCTATGCGCCGGGGTTGCGGGCCAGTTCGGCCACAGTGCCATTCACGGCCCGCACAAGGTCTTCGGGGTTCAGAAAAATCTGCACGCCGCGCAGCCCCGCGCTTATGTAGATTTGCGGATGCGCAAGAGCGCTGACATCCAGGTATACGGGATAGTTCTTCTTGCCGCCCAGGGGGGAGCAGCCGCCACGCACGTAGCCTGTGAGGGGGCGCACGTCCTTGAGGGGCGTCATTTCCACATGCTTGTTGCCGGAAGCGGCGGCCAGGGCCTTGAGATTCAGTTCGGCATGGGCGGGGATGCACGCCATGAGCACGCCCGTTTTGTCGCCCCGTGCCACAAGGGTTTTGAATACAATATCCGGGGCGACCCCCAACTGGCGGGCCATGGTGACACCGGAGAGGTCGTTTTCATCCACGGCGACCTGGTGCAGGGTATGGGCTATGCCCAGATTTTCCAGTTGCCGGGCGGCGTTGGTTTTGCTGATTTTGGGTGCCATTATTCTGTTATTGCGGCGGCTGAGGCGAAACGGTCAGGAGCGGTTGAGCCAGTGGGCCAGTGTTTTTCGCAAGGCCGCGAGGTTGACGGGTTTTGCAATGTGGTCGTTCATGCCGGAGCGCATGATTTCGTCTACAGTTTCAGGCAGGGTCACGGCGGTCATGGCAATGATGGGCAGGTCTTTTTTGCCGGTTTTCATCTGCTGCCGGATTTCCCTGGTGGCGCTCATGCCGTCCATAACCGGCATATACACGTCCATAAGGACGGCGTCGTACGAGCCTGCCAGAGCCATGCGCACGGCTTCGCGCCCGTTACTGGCCAGGTCGTGCTCAATGTTGAGGTGGCGCAGCATGGCCTTGGCGATTTCCTGATTGATCTCATTGTCTTCCACCAGGAGGATTTTGAGATCCTCTGTGTTTTCCAGCGGCGGCACGTTGTGCGACTCATCGTCTGTCTGGCAAAAAACGTTGCGGGCTGGCGCGCAGGGGATGCACAGGTGGAACCGTGAACCGGTTCCGAGTTCGCTCTCGCACCACAGGCTGCCCTTCATGAGTTCCGCAATGCGTTTGCAGATGGTCAAGCCAAGCCCCGTGCCTCCGAAGCGGCGGCTGATGCTGGAGCTGGCCTGCGTGTACGGATCGAAAAGATGCCTCTGATATTCGCGGCTGATGCCCATGCCAGTGTCAGAAACCACAAAGTGCAGGCTATCGACTCCCTGAGTTTGTTCTCTCGCGATCCGCAGGCCAACGCTGCCTCTGGCCGTGAACTTGACGGCGTTGCTCATGAGGTTGAGCAGCACCTGTTTGAGCCGCAAGCCATCGCCCCAGAGCTTGAGGGGGACATCTTCCGCCAGTTCGCAGGTGTACTCAAGCCCCTTTTGCTCAAGGGGAAAACGTATTGAGGTGTGCACAAAGTCCAGGACTTCCTCGACCCTGAAGTTGACGTTTTCCAGCACCATCTTGTTGGCCTCGATTTTTGAGAGATCGAGGATATCGTTGATGATGGCGAGCAGATTGGTGGAAGAAGAGCGGATTTTGAGCAGGTAGTCCTTGAGTTCTCCGGCGGGGGCGCTTTGCAGGGCCAGATGGGTCAGGCCAATGATGCCATTGAGCGGCGTGCGTATTTCGTGGCTCATGTGGGCCAGAAACTCGCTTTTGGCCTGGGAGGCTATGACAGCCGACTGTTTTTCATGCCTGGTGCGGAGGATGTCGGTGACGTCCGTGGAAATGGACAGGCGCACGGGTTTGTCGTTGTCCCACTTGATGACCTTGTCCACCACAGAATAGGTGCGTTTGGACAGTTCGTTCTGGTAGGTCCATTGATAGGGTTCGCCCGTTTCGCAAATGATGGAGTTGGTGCAGTAGGGGCATGGGCTGTCGCGGCCCATGAGTTTGCTGTAGCAGAATTCGTTTTCTGGATCGTCCGAGTCGGGAAAATTTTCCTGCACGCTTTTGTTGGAAAACAGTATTTTGTTGGTTTCCATGTCTATAATACAGACAGGATTGGAAAAAGCGTCCAGGATGTCGCGCAGTTGCCTGTGTTTCAGCCGTAACTGGCCGTAAAGGCGAAAATGCGTCAGCACCATGGCCAGGATATTGCCCAGCAGGTGGCAGATGCTGGTTTCTTCCACTGCCCATTGCTGTTCGGAGGCGCGCCGGGCAAGGCAGAGGCCACCACAAAGCTGGCCTTCGTGCAAAATGGGTATGCAGAAAGCAGACTTGATCTGGCGGGCCTGAAAGTTTGTTTTTTGCGGGCCTTCGGGCAGGTCTTCAACATCGGCGATGCAAATGCTTCTGTGTTCGCTGAAGGCTTGCAGTATGGGCTCCATCTCAGCAAGATCGGGCGGGAGCAGGTTGCAGGCCATACTCTGCAGGGAGCTTGTCCAGATATATGGCTCTGCCCACTGGTCGTTGATGTACTCAACGAGGAGCACCTGGCCGCAGTGCAGGGTTTCGCCAATGCTGGACAGGCTGGCCCGCAGGAAAGGTTCCTTGCGATCGTGCAGGAGCGCTGAACTGGAAATTTCCAGTGCCAGAATCAGAGGATTGGCAAAAGGGCCGTCAGAGGCCTTGAAAGGGACTGACATGCGGCGCGCTCCAAAAAGGTTAGCAAATTCTTGTGATAATTAATCAGCATATCCGCTTGGAGTAAGAGGTGTCAATGAAAGAGGCTCTGTAGAGCCTTATTTTTCGAGGTTAAATCCAAAGTAAATTCAAGCGTTGGAACAGTTCCTGACGCTTTTTTTGGTCATGGAGGCGCAGTCTTTCAAGCAGGCAAATAGCTTCGTCTTTAAGATGCTGCAAATCTTCATCATTTTTTAGCACTATGTCGCAGGCAGCCATCTTGCGGTCTTCAGGCCACTGCCATGACTCGAGCGCGGCCATTTTTTCCTGATCCCAGCCTCTGGTTTCCGCTGTGCGCGCGCTGCGCAGGGGCAGGGGGCAGGAGACCCCCACGGTCAGGGGCGGCGGAGAAAACAACTGTTGCCAGCTGCATTCGAAATACAGGGGGATTTCCGCAGCGGCCAGCGGCGCGCCTGCCGCTTCCGTGCGCCGCCAGAAATCCTCCAGGGCTTGCCGGGTCAGGGCATGAACAACCTGTTCCACATCGCGGCGCAAGACCATGTCTTGCTGCATGGCGGCAAGAAGCGCCTTTCTGTTTACAGCCCCGTCCGCCTCAAGCAGGCTGCCGCCGTGCAGGCGTCCTATCCACTGGCTGCCAGCGCCGCCAGGGGCGTAGAGGTCTGCCACAATAGCATCGGCGCTGACAACGGGCACGCCCATCTGGCCCAGAAGGGCCGTGAGGGCGGATTTACCGCTGCCGGGGTTACCTGTAACAATCAGCCTCTGCATGCGCAGGTTGGCTTTCAGGGCCGCATCGGGCATGTCTTGCGGCGGCGGGCAGGTAAAGCTCATGGTTTCATTGCTGACAGGATGGGCAAATGTCAGCCGCCATGCGTGCAGCATCTGGCGCGGGGCCATGGCCTGCACTGCCTTGGGTGCGTAGAGTTTGTCGCCCAGCAAGGGGTATCCCAGATGGGACATATGCACCCGGATCTGATGGGTGCGGCCGGTATGGATGCGTACGGCCAGCAGTGAAACGCTGTTATCTTCTGAATGCCAGAGCCGCCGCCATTCCGTATGGGCGTTTCTGCCGCCCCTGTTCTCTGGAACAACCGCCATTTTTACCTTGGCCGTGGGGTGACGCCCCACAGGTTCAAGGCATTGACCACTCAAAGGGGGAAGCCCGGCCACAAGGGCCAGGTATTCCTTGTGAACCTGACGATCAGCAAAGGCCTGACTGAGGATGAGTCGATCGGTCTCGGTCAGGGCCACAACCAGCAGGCCGCTGGTATCCTTGTCCAGCCGGTGCACAATGCCAGGCCGTTGCCCCTCAATCTTACCAAGTTGTGGAAAACGTGCAAGCAGTCGTTGCACCAGCGTCTGTTCCGGGCAGGAGGGGCAGGGGTGCACGGTGAGGCCTGCGGGTTTGTTGCAAACCACCAGGTGCTCGTCATGCCAGAGCACTTCCAGTTCCCCGTCTTCAGGCGCAAGCTGGCCCGATACTTCCGGCAGGTGGAACTCGACCACCTGCCCTGTTTTCACCTTGGCTGCCGGTTTGGTTTCGGCCTGGTCGTCCACCGTGCAGTGGCCGGACTGAATGGCTTTCTGCAAGGCCGCCCGCGACATGTCCGGCTGCGCGGCGCTCAGTATGCGGTCAAGCCTCTGGCCCGCCTGCGCGGCTGTGATTTCCAGTTGCAGGCGGTTCACTGGAGCGTGTCCGCCGGGGTGGAAAGCGTGCGCAGCCTGTCCACAAAAGTTGTGCCCCTGTACAGGTTTTTCAGTTCGTCGCCGGGCGTGATGGATGTGACCACCGCTCTGCCAACGACAAAGCGGGCGTTATCGTCATTGCCTTCCACGGTACGGACGCCCCAGACATTATGGAAGATGGCAGGGCGGCCATTGTATTTGCCCACATAGAGCATGATGTGCCCGCGCATGCCCACAAGGCTCAGGAAGGGCACGCCGTAGCGCATGATGGTCTCTTCTTTTTCCTTGGCCGTCATGCCCTCGAGAGAACTGACGGTTCCGACGCGGGCCTGCCCGCTGGAGTTGCGCGGCAGCCAGAGGCCGAATGGCGTGAACAGGTCGCGGGTGAGGGCAGAGCAGTCCCTTTCGCCAAACATGCCCCCCCAGCCGTAACGCTGGCCCATCATGACATTGCCCACGGCGGCCACGTTGTCCGGCGTGAGGGGCAAGGGGCGCGCCACAACGTCTGCGGAAGAAACGGTGACCGGCGCTGTACTGGCCATGCCGTTGGCGTCCTTGACAGGAGCCAGCAGGGTTACCGGGGGCGCGTCGGCCTTGCCGGCAACCACCGAGCCCTCGGCGGCACCGCCGGCGAGCATGGGCAGGATGGCGCCTATGCTTACGCTCTGCTGTGCCGGGGCCGAAGCGCCATACTGGTTGGGCTGACCGGCAAGGGGCACGTTGTCGCGCACAATGGCCGCAAACGAGGCGTTGCGGTACAGAGAGGCGAAACTGCTGTCCACAAGGGCCAGATCTTCGGCATCAACCCATCCGCCCGCGATGGGGCACTCCACAAAGTGCCATCTGCCATCGCTGGAGGTGTGGGCAATAAGTACGGGCGTTCCCAGGGGCAGCAAGGAGTACTGAAAATAGTCAAAAGGATTGGCGCGTGGATCAGGCGTTGGCTCTGAAAAGCGCGTCAGGTGCGTGGGCATTTCTCTCAGGTCGGTATTGCGCACAGTAATGGCGGCCTGCGCCCGGGACGGAAAATTTTTGAGGTTGGCGTTGCGGGCCATGGCGTCCCATTCCACCTGCGTCCAGCGCTCACTGCCCTGTTTGTAGCCTCTGGCCTTGCCAAAAACGGCGGCCACGTCGCGCTTGCGTACGGATGTTTTGCGCATCTCCCAGGGGCCAAAGAAAATGCGGTCAAAACGGGCCACCTGGCGGCCCTGTTCATCCTGGGAAATGAGCCTTTTATTTTGTCCGGAATTTTTTGCGTACACGTCAAGATTCTGCGGGAACTGGCGCAGATCGGCGATGGTGCCCATCCATGAGGGGGCTGTACCGTCACGGGGGGGGACGTTCTTGCCGCCACATGCGGCTGTCAGAAGCAGAAGAGATGCAAGACAAAGCAGACGAAGGCAGGAAAACATGGAGGGCCCTCCAGGCGGAATTTGCCGGGAACATCCGGTCTTTTTTCACATTACCACTTCAAATATGTAAACGGCAACGCATTCTTTTTAGCGGGCCGCCGTATTGACATTACTTCATTACCTTCTTAAAAGAGTCTCGCTGTCACCATCGTCTATCCGGTTAGGACGGCGGCCTCTCAAGCCGCTAAGACGGGTTCAAATCCCGTTGGTGACGCCAAATCAATAAGGCACTTACAGTTTTTGCTGTAAGTGCCTTTTATTTTGTCTCTATTAGTATTCCCAATATATAATTTACTTTTTAGGCTTTGTAATTCTGCTCTGATACTGCCGTAATGGATTTGATATGCTATGTTGTTATGCATGAATATGTGTATGCGCACAGCAGATAAGCCACTCGCAGGTTTTCACGTAACGCGCCGCATTTCGCAGTTATCAGGACAATTTTACACCTGCATATCTCAAACTGACGTGCCCAAATGGCACCGCCCCGCTAAACGAGTCCACCAGGCTGTTCACCCTCACTCGTATTGATGGATCGGCATTTAATGCGATCCAGCAAGTCCAATGAGTAGGGCGAAACAGCCTGGTGGCTATCTGTTTAAATCAGCTGACAATTTACAAATGTAGGGTGTTTTACGCCCGGCCGCCTGCCGACAGCAGGCTTATCCCATAGGGAGAGGCTCGACCTTGTTACGGCGGATGCTGCCCAGCCAGACTGTGGCCAGGGCACTGATGACGCCTGCTATCAGCAGATATCCGCAAAGATACCAGGGTTGGGAGTTATTGGCCTGAACAAGAATTGTGGCAATCATCGGGGTGATGCCCGAAGCGAAAATCCCTGAAAACTGATAGACGAAGGAAATACTGGAGTAACGTACTGTGGGGTCAAACGCATCGGAGAAAAGGCTGGCCATACTGGCGTAGGCTGCCGAGTAAATAACGCCAAGAGGAATGATGACCGCAGGGTAAACAAGAATAAAACTGGTGTTGGAGTAGTGGTGCAGTACCCAGAAGGCCGGATAGGCTGCAACGCCCAGCAGCAGGGCCGAGACGCCAAATATTTTTCCCTTGCCAACGCGGCAGGCGAACGCTCCCCAGAACGGGATGCAGCAGGCCATCACAAAGGCCGCAGCCATAACAACTGTCAATGCCAGAGTACGGGGCACTCCACACGTCTGCGTCAGATAGGAAAGTGAGAACACCCCAAAGACGTTAAAAGCAATGCCTTCCACAAACCGGGCGCCCATGCAGGCAAAAAGGGTTCTGGGGTAGCGCTTGAAGGCTGTAATCATTGGATAGCGCACTTTTTCCACTTCTTTTTTAACTGCGGAAAAATCCTGCGTTTCTTCAACTGAGTTACGAATATAAGCGCCGACAAAAACAAGGATCGCACTCAATATAAAGGCAATGCGCCAACCCCAGGCCAGAAAATCTTCATTGGAAAGCGTATAGGACAGGATCCCGATGATGCCTGTGGCCAGCATAAGGCCCAAAGGATTGCCAATCTGGGGCAGAGCGCCATAGAAGGCCCTTTTTTCTGCCGGGGCCGATTCAAAGGCCATAAGAACTGCGCCACCCCATTCGCCGCCAAGTCCGATGCCCTGAGCCAGGCGGCAGACGACCAGCAGAATGGGCGCCCATATTCCTATGCTGTCATATGAGGGGATGCAGCCAATGGCTACGGTGGCTACCCCCATGATTTCCAGGGTGATGATGAGCATTTTTTTACGGCCTATCTTGTCGCCAAAATGCCCAAAAATGATGCCGCCCAACGGGCGGGCCACAAAGCCCACAGCAAAGGTGGCAAATGCCATGATGGTGCCCACCACAGGACTGACCGCAGGGAAAAACAGCTTGTTAAAAACAATACCCGCCACAACGCCGTACAAGAAAAAATCGTACCACTCAATAAGAGCCCCCACGATGGATGATAGTACAACACGGCGTAGGTTTTTTTGAGCAGCATCACTGATTTGGGCACCCATATTCCTTGTCCTCCTTGTGTCCTCCCCGCACGATGCGGGTATAGTTGCAATTTTCTTCGATTCCCCTTGGCACTGCAAAACATTTTTTAATTATCAAAATAGTGGTGGCTGCTGTCACGGCTGCCACACGTCCGAACGCAAAGTCAGTTTTGTGCAAAACAGCACAAAGCATGCCACATCATTAATCAGCAATGATTGTTGTGTATTGGGAGAAACCGTTCTGAAAAATATCGCAGGCGGCCAGGAATATGTATGAAAGATTAGACATACTTTTTACCATCGTCTTGATATCCAGACGATTTGTCTTGCCCTGAGTAAAATGTCAGGGACGTCTGGCGGCTTTCTGCGCGGGCAGGATGCGATCGGTGAAATAAAAAGTTCACGTATCTAGCTAAATTACAATGGTTTATTTTCTTTGTCGGGAGATTGGGACGGGTGCGCGCGGGGTTGGATCAGTATTTGCTCAAACCAGGATGAAAAAATCAGATTTACATCTCGTAATCTGACTGGACATGGCATCGTGCGTCCATGCTGCAACCCTATAAGGAGTATTTACATGCCCAAGATGACACCCAGTGAGGCCATGACGGAAGTTCTGGTTCAGGAAGGGGTTACCCATGTGAGCGGCATCCTCGGTTCCGCTTTTATGGATATGCTGGATCTTTATCCCGCTGCTGGCATTGACTTTATTTCAGTTCGCCACGAACAGACCGCCGGGCATATGGAAGACGCCTACAGCCGTCTTACTGGCAGAGCGGGAGTGGTCATCGGCCAAAATGGCCCTGGCATCACCAACTATGTGACAGCCGTGGCAACAGCCAACATGGCGCATTCGCCCATGGTGGTGCTTTCTCCCAGTGCAGGCAGCATTTCGGTGGGGTGGGATGGTTTTCAGGAATGCGATACGTGGAATCTTTTCAAGCCCATCACCAAGGCGGCGTTTCGCGTGCCGCACCCCAAACGCGCCGCCGACATCATGCGCACGGCCTTTCGCGCGGCATACGCCATGCGTGGCCCCGTTCTTGTCGATATTCCGCGCGATTACTTCTATGGCGAAATTGATGAAGAAATTTTGCATCCTTCCCAGTACCGCGTGTCCCCCGGCGGCATCGGCAAGCCCGAGCATTTTGCCGCCGCTGTGGAGGTTCTGAAAAATGCCAAGCATCCCGTGATCCTGGCTGGACGTGGAGTGGTGGACGCCAACTGTGTGGGAACCATCAAGATGCTGGCTGAGTTTCTTGGCGCGCCCGTTGCCACCACCTATATGCACAACGATGCTTTCCCTTGCGATCATCCCCTGTGGCTGGGCCCCATCGGCTACATGGGCTCCAAGGCGGCCATGCGCACCATTCGCGACGCTGATGTGGTCTTGGCTGTGGGAACCCGCCTTTCGTATTTCGGCACGCTGCCGCAAGACGATATCAATTATTTCCACAAGGATCTCAAAATTGTGCAGGTGGACATCAATCCCATGCACATTGCCAAAACCCATCCCGTGGCCGTGGGGCTCTGCGCTGACGCCAAGGACGCCTCCGATGAACTCTTTCAGCGCCTCAAGGCCAACATGGCCCCAGCCCGCGATCTGACCAGCGTCTGCAACAAGGTAAAGGCTGAACTGGACGTCTGGTATGCCGAAATAGCCCAGATAGCCCAAGAGCCAACTCTGGAAGGGCGCATGCACCCGCGCAAGGCTTTGGAAGTGGTGGGCAGGTTCATCACAGAACATGACGTTATTGCCACTACTGACATCGGCAATACGTCCTCTACGGCCAACAGCTACCTGAGGTTCAAAAACCCCAAAAGGCATGTGGCCACCCTCACCTTCGGGAACACGGGATTTGCCTACCAGGCTGGCCTGGGCGCGCAGCTGGCATGCCCGGAAGATACTGTGCTTTCCATCGCTGGCGACGGCGCATGGGGCATGAGTCTTTTTGAGGTGCCTACAGCAGTGCAGTATAATCTGCCTGTTATCGCGACTGTTTATAATAACGGCGCATGGTGCGCGGAAAAGAAGAACCAGGTGGATTTTTACAATAACCGTTTTGTAGGGGCCGACATCTGGTCAAAATCCTACGCCAAGATAGGCGAGGCCATGGGCGCTGACGGGTATACCGTCAATACGCAGGCAGACCTTGCCAATGCCCTTGAAACAGCCAGACAAAAGCGCCGGCCGGCCGTTATTGAGATCATGACTGACGGCACCCGGCTTGCCCCGCCGTTCCGCCGTGATGCCCTGGCGCTCCCCACACGCTATTTGCCCAAGTACGAACATCTGGACAAAAAGTATTTTTAACCACTAACGGCTTCAACAAAGACAGGAGCCGCTACGGACTGTAGCGGCTCCTGTACAGGGCATGCAGGCATTGAAGCACGGCAGGATGGAATCCTGTGGAAGAGATGGGAAGATGCGGGTATAACCCTCCTACCGCGTACTCGCGCATGCAGAGTATATCTGCTCTGTGTTCCCCTTTGGATATGGCCGATGCGCACGGCCTGCACAAGGAGTGCCCATGTCAAAAAAACTTCCCCCCTTTGATCTGGACCTTGAGTTTGTCCTGAATTCCCTGACGACAGGTATATTTATTTGTGACAGCAATCTTTACGTACGCTTTATGAATCAGGCGTATGCCGACTACCTGGGCTTTACCCGCGAACAAATTGTGGGACGGCGCATCACAGATTTCATCCCCGACAGTCGCGCGCCGCAGGTCATAGAGCACGGTAAGCCCGAACTGGGCAATATATGCAGAGTCAAGGGAAAGGATTGCGAACGGTGCATAGTTGTTAACCGCATTCCGTTCAAGGCGGACGATGGTTCAACAGGCATGATTTCCCAGGCGCTTTTCAATTCGCACGAAGAATTGGGCGAGACGCATAAGAGGCTGGAAGATTTAGATAAAAAAATTTCTGTCTATGCCAAAAAGATCAAGAGCGCGCTTTCTTCACGCTACAGCCTGCAATCCATTATCGGCGAAAGCGAAACCATCCGTCACTACAAGAACATGTTGAGCCGTTTTGCGCGAACCGGCTCCCCTGTTTTGATTCTCGGCCCCACGGGCGTGGGAAAGGAACTGACTGCCGGGGCTCTTCATTGCGAGAGCGATCGCCGCGAAGGACCTTTTGTGTGCATAAACTGCGCAGCCATTCCCAAGGAGCTTTTTGAATCTGAACTCTTTGGATATTCGCCCGGCGCTTTCTCGGGGGCGCATAAGGATGGCAAGGTGGGCCAATTGGAACTGGCCGATAACGGCACGCTTTTTCTTGATGAAATAGGCGACACCCCTTTGGCCGTACAAAGCAAACTCTTGCGTGTGCTGGAAAATGGCAGCTTTTGCCGCGTGGGTTCAACCAAGCAGCGTTTGGCCAATTTTCGGCTTGTTGCGGCTACCAACCGGGATCTCAAGGGAATGATGTCCGAGGGGCACTTCAGGGAGGATCTGTACTATCGCATCAGCCCCCTGATACTCAACGTTCCCCCCTTGAATCAGCGGCGGGAAGACATTCCTCTGCTGACCCGGCACCTTCTGGAGCGCATGAACCGTACTGAAGTGCGCATTACAGAAACGGCCATGGAGGCTCTGATGGCCTATTCCTGGCCAGGCAACGTACGGGAACTGCGAAATATCCTGATCAGAGCCCTGAGCTTATGCAATCACGATACCATAGGCGCAGCGGACCTGCCTCTGGATATCCGCAACGAAAGAAGCGCCGCCCAACTCGAATGGGGGCTGAATGTGGAATCAGCAGCCACCCGGCAGGCCGAATCTCGCAGTGCGCCAGCAGAGGGTTTGCGGCAGAGCGATCTTGCTCAGAGTGTTGCTGAAAGCGAGGCGCATCTGATCACATGCGCCTTGGAAGAACAGCGTTGGAATGTGACCAAGGCAGCGAAATATCTTTGTATTTCTCGTGCTACTCTTTATGAAAAAATGAAAAAGCACGGCATTGCCAAAAAATGAGCCGAAGCCGTATCCCGTAAAGGAGATTCCTCATGCATCAAACGTTGCCAGCACTTAAATTACTTGAATTGCTAGGAAAAGTTGAAAATGAGGCTGGTCAAGGTTCCCCCGTTTGCGTGGCTGTCGTGAATGCCAGCGGCAAGCTTGCGGCCTTTTGGGGAATGGACGGCACACCCGACAGGGTGGTGACCATCGCGCAAAACAAGGCATATACTGCCATGCGTATGGGAACAAGTACCAAGGCCTTTCGGGAAAGATTGCAACGCGAGCAGCTTGCCGCCTCGGATTTTTGCGATACTTCCCTTACGCCCCTGGAAGGGGGGATACCGCTTATGGCCGTCAATGGTCGGTGCGTCGGCGGGCTTGGTGTCAGCGGAAGAAAAACCAGTGACGATCACGATCTGGCCGTACGCCTGGCAGACATGCTGCAGCGTGCTCTGGTGGGGTGAGCCGGTTTGAAGCCGGTGGCATGGCCGCCTTGCTGAGTGCATCCATTGACGCGCCATTTCATCTTGTGAGCATGAACGGGGCGGCGTTGAGAACACAGAGCGAATCAACTTTGGGAATATCTGTTCACAAGGCGTGCATCACGCCCACTATTGTTGCGCCTTTCTTTATGGATACATCGTGCCGCTAAATCGTACCGCGCATTCATGGCGAATGCCTGCCGCGACCGTGAGGCGGGATTCAGGCAGGGCTGCCCCAGCCGGAAACAATGATGAGCATGCCGACAAGAGCCACTGCGCCGCCCAGCATGTCTGTGGTTGAAAGGGACACTCCGTCAACAAACTTGAGCCATGAAAGGGCCGTGGCGACGTACACGCAGCCGTATGCCGCGTACACGCGCCCACTGGCCGCCGGGTGCATGGTCAGCAGCCATGCGAACAGGGCAAGACTCAGCGCCGCCGGGACAAGCAGCCAGGGGGAACCACCCTTGCGCAGCCATACATAGGGCAGATAGCAGCCCACAATTTCGGCAATGGCCGTTACCACAAACAACAGAAATGTTTTCAGAATCATCGGCTTCTTCTTTGGAGCATTTTGCGCGCTGCGCGGTTGGCGAAACCCCTCGGCGGCAGCATGACAGAATGCGGGGCCGCGGTCGAGGCCGCAGCGGCTTTGCGGGCGCAAATCTGGCGTGCGGAAAAGCCGGTTCCAACCGCGTGCTCAAAATATAGAAACATGCTCACAGGATTTTGTGCTCAAGACGGGCAGTATATGTGTTCTTTGGAGTATATTGACTAGATGGTGTCATGTAACGCGTAAGTTTGTGTATTTTATCGGGGGGTATGGGAAAATATTTTTCCCGGCGATCTTATATCCAGGTTGACAGTGAGCGTTTTTTTACGGATAGTTTTTCACATGTTATTACTCATGGAGCAGCTAATGAAGACACGGCGGGGGGTGCGCGAAAAGATGGAATATTCATTCCTGCCGTATTGCACAGCACCCACGGGTGCCCGTGGTCTTTTTACAAAGCCACAAGACCTTATGGCCTTTGTGGTAACCTGACTGAAGGCGCTGTGGGGCAGGTCGTCCCGCCAGGATTTCTGACCGGCGTCATCATTTCTTTTTCGTCCGGTTCAGACTTTCCGCCGGACAATCCTCCTCATAGCGCAGCCTCGCAGATTCGCGGGGCTTTTTTTTGCTTTTCTGCGGGATATCGCTGATGGCTGCGCGAACTGGAGAAAATACGTTCTGATACGTCTACAGACGCACGGCTCTTACTCTCCACACTCCCGCTTGAAGGAAACGCTGATTTATTTCGTTTGGCGGCGTTGCTGCACTTTTTTTGAAACAGTCGAGGACGGCAGAGTCCACTCCTGCTTCAAAAAAAGATCGCGCCTTGCCAAACAAAATACCAGCGCGTTTCTCAGGAGGCTCGTTAATCAAGGCTTCCTAAAAAGTGTTTGTTGGTCGGAAACATGTTTCCGCATGGGCGCTCGCGGAAATAACGTATGCACTTGTAACACTTGATTCAGGAGCGTGTAGTATGCTTAGAAAATTTGTTCTCACTGCGCTGATGGTCCTTGCCATTGGGACCGTAGCCCATGCCGATGCCACTATGGACAAAATAAAATCCCGCGGCAAAGTAACCGTTGGTGTCCTGGCTATTGGCGGCCCCTTCGGAGCCCTTGATCCCGTAACAAAAGAGCTTACCGGCTGGAACCCGGCCCTTGCGCGAAAACTGGCGGAAGACCTTGGGGTGAAAATAGAATTGGTGGAAGTGGGCACAGCAACGCGGGTGCAGTTTCTCACCTCTGGTAAAGTCGACATGCTGATCGCCAATATGGAACTGACACCTGACCGTGCAGAAAACCTTGGCTATGCGCCGACACCTTTTTACCGCGTTGACGGCGTAGCGCTGACACCCCGTAACAGCGGGATAAAAACATGGGAAGACTTGCGTGACAAAACTGTATGCCTTGCCCAAGGCAGCAGCTATGCGCGTCCTTTGGCCGAAAAATATGGCGCCAAGCCCAAAGGCTTCAAAACCTCTGCGGAATCCATACTGGCTCTGAAAGGTGGCCAATGCGTCGCCGCAGTGCATGACTCAACCTTTATTTACCCGTTGGTGCAGCAAGGAGGCGAGTGGGAAGCGTACCATACACCCATTACAGAAGACCTCCTGCCAGGCAACTCTGTTATCTGGACTCGCAAGGGCGAAGCAGACACCATTGCCGCTGTCGATCGCATTGTGCAAGAATGGCACCGTAGCGGCTGGCTGATAGATCTTGAAAGCAAACTTGGCCTTAAACCCCCCAGCGCCGCTCTTGTGGAACTGCACAATAAATTTGCAGATAAAAAGTAAGAGGCGGCAATATCGTGCTACAGCAGTCATTGGAATGGTGTTTGACCCAGTTGAAAGCGCTGGGGCTGAACTACAGTTTTGTTCTGGACATGATTGACCGTGAGGCTTTCATGCGTGGAATGCTGGTGACTGTTGAACTGAGCATTTGTATTATCCCTTTGAGTCTGCTGGTCGGCGTGCTGATGTCCATGGCGCTGACCAGCAGGCACAAGTGGCTCATGTTGCCTGTCCGTGCTTTTGTAGAGTTTACCCGGAACACGCCAGCCCTTGTTCAGCTTTATTTCGCCTTTTTGGTGCTCAATATGCTGCTGACGCAATATGCTGGTATCCCTGGGAATATCATTCCCTCTTTCGCCTGGGCAGTGTTTGTCATAGCGCTCCACAAAGGGGCAATCAATGCCGAGGCCTTACGCGCGGGGCTTGATGCCATCAGCCCCAATATCATTGAGGCTGCCCGGGCTTCCGCGTTGAATCCCTGGCAAAGCATGATTTATGTGCGGCTTCCCCTGGCTTTTCGCTTCGCGCTACCTGCACTTATCAACAACCTTGTCGATCTGGTAAAAATGACCACGCTGGCTTCTGCCATCGGCGTTGGCGACGTGACCTATGAATCTGTCATGATCTGGGGACAACGGGATAATGCCCTGGAATTGCTGCTGCTTATCTTGGTGTTTTACATGCTGCTGACCCTGACGGTGAGTTTTTGCGGCAAATGGCTGGAGCAAAAATTAAGGATGCCCGGTTATGGACAGTAAGTGTACCCTTCCATGCTTTTTCGCGTTGCGGTGGGGCGGGCAATGAATAATGCCTGGTTCACGCATTCTGCTGTATGTTACACCTTGTGCGCAGCCCTGCTCGCGGCGGGACTGCTGTCTGTTGCCACCAGCTGGCCCGAAGCGACATCCCTTTTGATACTCTGGATGCCGACGCTGTTGTCGGGGCTTTGGGTGAACATTCAGATCAGCCTTGTCGCAATGGTGCTCGGTACCCTGTTGGGGTTGGTACTGGGTGGCTTTTCCATTTCTCCCGTCCGACCGTTCCGATCCATGGTCAATGTGTATGTACAGTTTTTTCGTAATGCCCCAGCGCTTGTTCTGATTTATTTTTGCGCCTACGTTTTCCCCTTTGAATTGTATTTTGCAGGCCATACCTTCCCCTTTCCCGACTGGGTGAAAGTTGTCATTGGCCTGGGCCTGCCCGCCAGTGCGCAAGTTGCGGAGATTTTTCGCGGGGCAGTCCAGTCCATACCGGCAACACAATGGGAAGCCGCGCAGTCACTTGCCTTAAGCCGCATACAGACATTGAGGTTCATTATATTGCCCCAATGCTTGCGGCGCATGTTGCCGCCATGGATGAACGTTTACACAGCCATTACCATGAGCACGTCGCTGGTTTCGCTGGTTGGCGTCAATGATGTTGTTCTTACCGCGGGTATAGCCAGCAACTCCGCAGGGCGTACGGATTTTACCATCTTGAGTTATACCGCGCTGGTCGTCCTTTTTTTCCTGTATTGTTATCCAATTTCACGTCTTACGCGTGTGCTTGAGAAACGCTATGAATATAAATAACCATGTTTTGGCCACTCAGCCTGGGCCCGCAGAAAAAGCGCTGGTAGAATTGCGGGACGTCCACCTTGCCTTTGGCGACACAGAGGTGCTCAAGGGCATTGATCTTTTCGTCAAGAGCGGACAGGTCGTTTCGATTATAGGGCCATCGGGTTCGGGAAAATCTACCGTGCTGCGCTGCATGACAGGATTGGTCCGCCCGCAGCAGGGCTATATACGTATAGGGGATACCCTGGTTCACAAGCTGCACCGCGAACGGGAATTTTCCGCTTTGCGTGCGCACGTCGGCTTTGTTTTTCAGCAGTATAATCTGTTTCCGCATTTAACCGTCTTGCAGAACCTCATCCTCTCACCTGTACGCGTCCTTGGTCTGTCAAAGGCAGAAGCAACGGAACGTGCGCATGCATTGCTTTCCAAAGTGCATATGGAGCAGCGTGTTGCAGCCTATCCGGGGGAACTTTCCGGCGGACAGCAACAACGCGTAGCCATAGCGCGGGCTCTCGCCATGCAGCCGGAACTCGTGCTTTTTGACGAAGTAACCTCTGCGCTGGACCCCGAGATGGTGGGCGAGGTGCTGAACGTTATCCGCGATCTGGTGCATGAAGGCATGACATGTGTGCTGGTTACGCATGAAATGCGCTTTGCCGAAGAAGTGAGCGACAGAATATATTTTACTGAAGCCGGGCGTATCGTCGAACACGGCAGCCCGGACATGATTTTCCAGAAGCCGCAAAATCCGCGAACAGCAGCTTTTTTGCGCAGAAGCCTGGGAAGAGACGTAGATACTGAGTCGCGTTTTGGCTCAGTATGTGTCGAAACTGAAATAAAGGCGGAGTAGTGATTTTACGACCAGGAAGATGACTGGTCTGAAAATGTGATACCTGCATCATTATCCGTCTGGAAGTTGGACTTGATGCAGGAATTGTTCTGTCTTGAAGCATTGTTATAAAAAGACGCTGCTTCCATTGTCTCTTCCGGCTGTACTCATGCGGGGAATGCCTTAAAAGGCCGCTTTGATCCGATCCAACCCTTCCTGCACAAGACTTCTGGGGCAAGCCAGGTTCATGCGGACAAAACCATTGCCGCCTTCGCCAAAACTCGCGCCCGAATTAAGGGCCACTTTGGCCTTGGAGAGAAAAAAGTCATCTATTCCACTCTGGTCCAGGCCGAATGCTCTGCAATCCAACCACAGCAGAAACGTGGCCTCGGGCTGGTAGGCTTTGATTTTAGGGGTGTGCTTTGCAAAGAAATCCACGGCCAGAGCGATGTTGGCGGAAAGGTAGCCCAGCAACTGGTCAGCGTAATCCGCGCAATCATTATAGGCGGCGGTGACACCGGCCACGCCCAGGGAGCAGCGGCCAAGTTTGCATTTGTCGCGCTCGGCCGCGAAACGCTGTCGTAATTCCGGATTGGAGGAAAGTACGGCCCCGGAACGCAGGTCTGCCAGATTGAATGTTTTGCTCGCGTTTAGCCCCACAAGGGAAATATCCCCCAAGGCCGGGGAAAGGGACGGAAAGGGGATATGGCGGCCTTTGAACGTGATATCGCAGTGGATTTCGTCAGAAAAGACGATAACACCGTGCTTGAGGCAGAGTTCGCCGATGCGCTCCAATTCGTCTCGCCGGAAGACTCGGCCAGTGGGATTGTGCGGGTTGCACAGCAAAAGTAATTTTGTGGCGGGCAAGGCGAGTTTTTTTTCAAGGTCTGCGAAATCAATTGCAAAGGTTTCACCCACCAGAGCGCTTTGCACGGGGATGCGATCATTCAGACGGCAGAGATTGATAAACGGCGGATAAATCGGGCTGAGCATGGCCACATTATCCCCCGCCACAGTAAACGCGCGGATGGTCATGGCCAGGGCGTTGCCGAGCGAAGGACACCACTCCACCCAGGCAGGGTCGGCCTGCCAGGTAAAACGCCTGTGCATCCATCCGGCATAGGCGGCCTCAAATTTTCCATCCGGCTTGCTATACCCGAAAATGCCTCGATCAGCCACCGCCCGGATGGCCTCAATCACGGGTCGTGGACTTTTGAAATCGCTGTCAGCAATCCACATAGGCAGGATGTCGGGGCCATAACTGTCCCACTTGTCACTGCCTGTGCCTCGTCTTTCCACGACCGTGTCGAAATCGTATTGCATCTGTCCTCCGAGCGTACAAGCGGTTGGGGCGAAACTCGTAATACGCCTGTCAAATTGGAAAAATATTCGTTCATGTAAGAGAGGTCAACGACTTTCTGTCGTTATCAGGGTGTACTCGCCCAACTGCAACACTATTCGCCCGGCTCAGCACAATGGTGTCAACGCCGGCAGCCACTGCCGCTGGAGCGGCTTTGAGGATTTGATCCTGAGAAAGTGTGTACCGCCGGGGCAGAAGCGCCAATCCCCCCTGGCCCGCATGATACGGGCCAGGGGGGATTGATCCCTTGGCGGCGTCCCCAGAAGATCGGGACATTCCATCAGATTTTGGCAAAAAACCCGGGCATCAGGCTTTGCGGATGCTAACCTTGTACTTGCGCAGAAAATCGGCGGGCAAATAGGTCATTTTGGCCTGGCGCAAACCTTCTTCATCCAGGTCTTGTGCGCGGTTTATATAGGTGAATCCCTCTCCGGCGCGGCGGGAGAACGTGCAGTTGATGGTCTGGTACACGCCCTTGAAGCCGCTGAGGCCTTTTTCATAATGAACGCCGAGGCTTTCGCCGTCCAGGTTTTCGCCAACGCTGAAGGCCACCATTTTTCCGTCAACATAGAGGGAGCCGCCCACAAGCCCGCGAAAGCTGTTCCAATGGCTCAGCACGCGGTTGATGGCCTCATTTTCGGCCCGCAGCGACGGGGAGTCCTCGCATTCATGCCACTGGCACCAGTCGTCCTGCACGGACAGCACGTCTTCCACCATGGCGTCGTCCAGGCTGTGGTAGTCTGGCTCGCCGTAGGTTTTGATATAGCTGTTATAGTGATTGCGCTTTTTGTGATAGCGGTTGCCCGGCAAATCCGCCAGTTCTTCCTGCTTGTAAAGATACTCCCACTGGCCCCTGTCTTCTTCGGGATCCACGAGGCCGGGCAGGTGTTCCTGCCATGTGTGCAGAAGTTTTTCCGGCACGCGCACTATGGTATGGGCGGTTTCGCTGAAAGAGCAGGGCAGAAGGCTTTTCCAGTCCACGGCATTCCAGTCGCCCACAGGGGCCCAGCAGATCTGGTAGGGGCGGGTCTGACGTATCCAGCACAAGTTATCGTCAAAGCACCATTCAAGACCGTAATAATCCTGCCAGCCCCAAAGGTTGGCCAGGGTATAGTCCAGCGAACGCTGGGGGGTGCGTTGCCAGAGATCATAATATGCCTGGCTGTCATCCAGGCTTACGGGAAGAAAGTTTTTACTCACGATATTCTCCTTGAGGGGGGCAGTGTCTGCTGCCGGGGGGCCCTTTCGGGCGTCTAGAGCAGATTAGCCTAGTCAGTGTCGTCACGAGCGCCTTTTCAGGCATCTCTCCGTCGAACTTCGCCTTTTATTCCGGTCGAGTGCCATCAGAGCACACTCCCTACATAAAAGGCCAATTCTCCTTGATATGACTGAAAATTCATCTCGTGACTACACTGTCTAGAGCAATTACATTTTTTCAAAGCGTACATGCTCTAGGCATGGTTGGGCTGGCGGCTGCGGATCATGACAAAGCGCATCCAGTCGCGGCGAAGAACCACGTAAAGCATGATGCTGGTTTGCAGGCACTGGGAAACAAGCATGGCCACAAAGACGCCAGAGGCCGTGCCCCACAGGATATGACCAAGCAGCCAGCCGAGGGGAAGGCGCACCAGCCAGAAGGTGCCGCCAAAAATCATCAGATTGTACTTGGTTGCTCCTGCCCCGGTCATGACGCCGCCCATGACGGTGCTGGCGATGGAAAAGGGGGTGGAGAGCAGGTTATAGGTCAGGTAGTTGACAATCTGGGCCTGGGTGCCCGGCTCCTGCGACAGCAGCAGGGCGATATCCTGCCTGAAAGGCCAGAGCAGGGCGGCAACAAGGCTCATGCCCAGGGCTGAAACGGTCACCATGGTAAGGGCGACCTTTTTTGCTTCCTTGGGCTTGCCAGCACCAAGGCTGTTGCCCACAAGAACGGCAACGCTCATGCTGAAGGCCATGCCGGGCAGAAATAACAGGGCTTCCACGCGCAGACCGGCGGTGAGCCCGGCCAGGGCGTTGACGCTGTCAAAAGGCAGGGAGGCCACCAGAACGAAAAGGGTCAGGTATCCGGATTGCCAGACAACCTGCGCGGCCCCGGCGGGCAGTGCCACCTTGAACAGATAGGGCAGCCCTGCCTTGAGCCAGCGCAGCGTGGGCAGGGTGCGGCGTTGCAGATAGCCGGAATTCATGAGCAGGGCGCAGTTGCATATGGCCCCGAGGCACTGTGAGCCTACAGTGGCCCACGCCAGGCCCATATAGCCCCAGTTGGGCAGACCAAACCAGCCCAGGCCAAAGCCAAGGCAGGCAAACAGGTTGACGACGCAGACAACGGCCGCCACCCACAGGGGCGGGATGACCTGGCGCGTTGCGCGAAACATGACGCCCGTGGCCGCGTATACATACTGGGCGGGCAGGGCCAGCATGCCGACCTGCCAGAGCTCTTTTGTGAGGGGTTTGATGCTGTCCGGAACCATGAGCACGCCCAGAATGGCGTCGCCAAAATACCAGCCAAACAGCGCCACCACAAAGCCCAGGGCAAAACAGCCCAAAACGGTGGTGGCAACGTAGCGTTGCGCGCGCGCCACCTTGAGCGCGCCAAGCGACTGGCTGACTGCGGCGGTGGCCCCGCTGGAGATGGCCATGGCAACCACCATGAGCAGGATGCCGCACTGGTTGACCATGCCCAGGGCGGCCTGAACCTCGGCGCTGATCTGCCCCGCGACCCACACGGCCACAAGGCCCATGAAGAACACAAGGTACATCATGAGCATTTGTGGCCATGTGAGGCGCCATACGGCGCGGGGCGAGGTGCTCAGATCAGGTGTGGGCCGACTCTGAGGAGCGGACAGACCGCGTTGTTCAATCACGGCAGAATCGCAGTTCCGTCACGGCAGTCCGTTACGAAGTTATATGTGACTATTCTAGACCCTCAAGGCAAAGGGCCAGGTCTTCAAGAGATTCGCGCCGCCTGATGAGCCTTGCCGTGCCGTCGCTCTGTATGAGCACTTCAGCCGGACGCTGGCGCTGGTTGTAATTGGAACTCATAGTAAAACCATATGCGCCCGCGTCAAGTATGCCAAGCACATCACCTTCACATATTTCCGGAAGTTCGCGATTCTTGGCAAGGATGTCGCCGCTTTCGCAAATATTGCCCACCACGGTCTGCACCATGGTTTTGCGAGGAGTTCCGCCGGGTTCGCCGTAGATTTCAACATCGTGGAAGGAATCGTACATGGCGGGGCGCACCAGAACGTTGAAGCCCAGGTCAGTGCCCACGTAGCGCTTGTCGCCGTTGTTTTTTACGGCATGCACGCTGCCAAGCAGCACGCTGCATTCGGCGGCCACATAGCGGCCCGGTTCCACAAGAAAGCGCCCGGTATAGCCGGTTTTTTCGGCCCATGTGCTGATGAGGGCGTGCAGGCGGCTGCCAAGTTCCGCCATGTCCAGGCGGGCCTGCCCTTCGTACTTGTGGTAGGGGATGCCGAAACCGCCGCCGAAGTCGATGACTTCAAGCGTGTCCAGTGCGCCCTTGGGCAGTTGTTCGGCCAGATGCAGCAGCACTTCTGCGGCATTGAGGTAGCCTTCGGCCTCCATAAAGAGGGAGCCTATGTGCTGGTTGACGCCCGCCAGGGTCATGTCGTGCTTTTTCAGCAGGGCGAAAACCTCGTCCATCTGGCCGGGGTTGACGCCAAACTTCGTCTCCTTGCCGGCGGTCACGACCTTGGCGTGGTGGCCAGCGCCGATGCCGGGGTTGAAGCGCACCATAACCTTGCCGCCCTTGTTGATGGCGCCGAGGTCGTCCAGTTGGGAGAGTGAGTCCACGCTGACAAGCAGACCGTGCCCAAGGGCGTTTTGCAGCTCACTGCGCGAATTGTTGTTGGAAATATACAGGATCTGTTCGGGCGTGAAGCCGGCAAGCTGATCCATGTACAATTCGCCGGGGCTCATGGCATCCACGACCAGGCCTTCTTCGCGCACCATGCGCAGAAGCACGGGGTTGGCGTTGGCCTTGATGGAATAGTTGACGCCAAAGCCCGGATGGTTCGAAAGCCCCATGAGGTCGCGGCACCGCTGGCGCAGCACGTCCTCGTTATACACATAGAGCGGAGTGCCGAAGGTTTCTGCCAGTTCGCGCGGTGTGTGGCGGCCGTAAAAGTGTTGATTATCAGTATAACTGGAGCGAATGTCGGACATAGATACCTCTGGGGATGCCTCAAAAATTTCTGTTGCTGCCCGCGCCCGGGCAGTAGATCACCTCTGGGGGGTAATTTACAATTATCCCGGTCATGGTACGCACTGTCAAGCCTTGGCCCGGCGCAGGAGTGCGCGTAGGCACTGGCACATTGACATAAAAAGCTTGCCGTGTTTTGGTTCTTTTTTTGACAACGGGCGCTTTTCATGCGCTTGTGCCGCAGGGCCGCGCATATGGAACCATGCGGCAGGGCACCCGCCAATCGCCCACAGACCACCATTTGGAGTAGTTATGCCTATCAAGAAAGGCGACACGGTGCGCGCGCACTATACGGGAACCCTGGAAGACGGCACAGTGTTTGACTCTTCGCGCGAGCGCGACCCCCTGGAATTCGTCATGGGCAAAGGCATGCTCATTCCCGGCTTTGAGACTGCCGTGGAAGGACGCGAAGCCGGTGAAACCGTCACCGTGACCATCGCCCCGGCCGAAGCCTATGGCGAAGCCGACCCGGAACTGGTGTTCACCGTGGCCCGCGCCCAGGTGCCGGATCACATCCCCCTCAATGTGGGCGTGCCCCTGCAGCTGTCCAATGAACAGGGCCAGATGGATGTGACCATTACTGAAGTGACCGCTGATGAAGTGACCCTTGACGCCAACCATCCTTTGGCGGGCAAGGCCCTCACGTTTGAAATCGAGATTGTCGGCGTCAACTAGATCAGGCATGAGGCCGGTGGGCGACAGTCTGCCGGCCTTTTTCAAGGCATTGCGCCATGTGGCTGTCCGGATTCTTTGCGGCCCGGCCCGTCGGCGGAAGAGTTTCAGAACGATTTTTTTTGGTGCGTCAGCCCCTTTTCGACGCGAGGTTGTATATGAGCAGCAAAACCGCCAGACACAATGCCATTCAGGCCATTACCACCTACAAGCCTGAAGCGGCCCCTCTCAATTTCGCCGATACCAGGCCCACAGACATTTTTGGCTGCAACGTTTTCAATGACCGCGTCATGCGCGAGCGCCTGCCCAAGAGCGTGTACCGCTCCCTGCGCAAGACCATCGAGTTCGGCCAGCGCATGGACCCCTCCATCGCCGACACCGTGGCCGCAGTCATGAAGGATTGGGCCATTGAAAAAGGGGCCACTCACTTTACCCATATTTTCTACCCGCTTACCGGGCAGACTGCTGAAAAGCACGACAGCTTTCTCATGCCCGACGGCTCCGGCGGCGTGATTGCCGAATTTTCCGGCTCCATGCTCATTCGCGGCGAACCCGACGCCTCTTCCTTTCCGTCCGGCGGCCTGCGCTCGACGTTCGAAGCGCGTGGTTACACGGCATGGGATGTGACCAGCCCCGCCTATATTATGGAAAACCCCAACGGCACCTTTTTGTGCATCCCCACCATGTTCCTTTCGTGGACGGGCGTGGCTCTGGACAAAAAAACGCCGCTGCTGCGCTCCAGTCAGGCGCTCAATCGCGAAGCCAAGCGCGTGCTGCGCCTGTTCGGGCAGGAAACGGAACTGCCGGTGGTGGCGTATGCCGGGCTTGAGCAGGAATATTTCGCCATTGATCACAACTTCAATTTTGCCCGGCCCGACATACAGATAGCCGGTCGCACCCTTTTTGGAGCGCGTCCGGCCAAGGGGCAGGAATTCAGCGACCAGTATTTTGGCGTCATTCCCCAGCGGGTGCTTTCCTATATGATGGAAGTGGAGCGCGAGCTGTACAAGCTGGGCGTGCCCGTGCGCTGCCGCCACAATGAAGTGGCCCCCAGCCAGTATGAAATAGCGCCCCTCTATGAGGTCAGCAATCTGGCCGTGGACCACAACCACATCATCATGTCCACCCTGCGTAACGTGGCCAAGCGCTACGGGCTCAAGTGCCTGCTGCACGAAAAGCCCTTTGCCGGGGTCAACGGTTCGGGCAAGCATGTGAACTATTCCATCGGCAACGCGGATCTCGGCTCGCTCTTTGATCCCGGTGAAACGCCGCACGCCAACGCCAAGTTTCTGGTGTTCTGCGCGGCCATGATCCGTGGCGTGCACAAGTTCGGCGGCCTGTTGCGCGCCACTGTGGCCAGCGCCAGCAATGACCACCGCCTGGGCGCCAATGAGGCCCCCCCGGCCATCATGTCCATCTTCCTCGGCGACATGCTCACCGAAGTGTTTGAGGCTTTTCGCGCCGGGCGCATCGACGATGCCGCCAACGGCAAAAAGCGCGGGGCGCTCAACATCGGCGTGGACACCCTGCCTCCGCTGCCCGCCGACCCCGGCGACCGCAACCGCACAAGCCCCGTGGCCTTTACCGGCAACCGTTTCGAGTTCCGCGCCCTTGGATCCAGCCAGTCTGCGGCGGGTTCCATCACGGCGCTCAACGTCATCATGACGGATTCTCTGGGCTTTGCCGCCGACTGGCTTGAAAAGGAAATGGGTGAGGGCAGAAGCTTCACCGAAGCTCTGGAGTCCTTCATCAGCCATGTCATTGAGGAGCACAGCGCCGTTATTTTCAACGGCGACGGATACTCCGAAATCTGGCACAAAGAGGCTGTCCGGCGTGGGCTGCCCAACCTGCGCACCGCCCCTGAAGCGCTGCCCGTGCTTGTCAGCCCCGAAGTGGTGGAAGTGTATGAAAAGGCTGGCGTGCTCAACAAGTCGGAACTGCGGGCGCGGCAGGACATCTATGTGGAGCAGTACTGCAAGACCGTGCGCACAGAGGCCAACCTGATTATCCGCATGGCCCGCACAATCATATTCCCCGCCGCCATGCGCTATCAGGGCGAGCTTGCGAGCACCGCCGCCAGTATGCGGTCTCTGGGACTGGAAGCCAAAACCATTACCCTTGAAGAGGTGACCGAGCAGCTTCGCCAGATGCAGGCCGCCATCGCTGCGCTTGAGAACGTGGTGGCCGAGGCTGACGCCCTGGGCGTGGGCCTTGATGCCGCCCGCCACTATTGCAGCGAAGTGCTGCCGCACATGGCCAGGGTTCGGAAGCATGCGGACATGCTGGAAACCCGCGTGGCGGACGATCTGTGGGCCCTGCCCAATTATCAGGAAATCCTGTTCGGAAAGTAGGCGTTTTGTGGGCGGCATTGAACCCGCCTGTGGTTTTTGCGCATAAAAGCGGCATGTTTCTGTTGACAGCAGGCGGGGACATGTGTAGGATCACACAAAAGTAAAAGGACTCAGGTATTCGCATGAACTCATTCCCCAACACCATTTCTTGCAGCCTTCAGGGCTGGTGGTGGCGCAATCAACTGCGTGGGGGAGACGTGCGGGCTAAATAGTTCCGATACGTTGGCATAGCTGTATTCAGGCGCCGTCTCCCCACAGGAGACGGCGCTTTTTTTTGTATGTTGAGGAAATACTGATTTATTCGCGTTTGGCGTTGTTGCTTCGCCTTTTTTGAGGGGGGGCAGGACGAAGAGTCCAGCCCCCCCTCAAAAAAGGCTCGCGCCTAGCCAAGCACGAAAACTCAGCATTTCCAGGTATTGCTTACAAGATTATGGGAGCCATTTGATCAGCGGTTCCCTAAAACCCAAAGGATGCGGCAGATGAAAGAGAACGGTGACAAGTTGCACTCGCTTACGCTGCGCCAGTCTGCCCGCTGGTTGCCAGCGGATATGGATACGCCCATCAGCCTGTTTATGGGCATGGTGGGCGCGGGCAACGGCATTTTGCTGGAAAGCGCCGAGGTCGATGGCCGTTGGGGCCGCTACAGTATCCTTGCCTGCGATCCGGCCCTCTTTATCTTCTGCCGCGAGGGCAAGCTGGTTGTGGACGTGAAGGATCAGAGGCTGGCCTCCGTCGCAGCCTTTGAAGGACGCCCCTTTGTGGACGGACTGCGGGAACTTATGGGCAGCCTTGAAATTGCGCCGCCGGAAAACATAGCCAATCTGCCGCCCATTACCCGCGCCCTGTACGGCTACCTTGGCTTCGGCATGGCGGGGCTGTTCAATCCCACCCTGGCCAGCATCATGCCCGAGAACGAGGCCGACTGCATACTCATGCTGCCAGCGACAGTGCTGGTTTTTGACCATCTGTACAACCGTCTCTGCCAGGTGAGTCTTGGCGAGCACCGCGCCCTGCAAAGCGCCCGCCAGTCTCTGGAACCTCGCGCCGCCAGAGGCTCCGGGCCGGACATCGACCCTGACAAGGTGTGCGCAGAACCCGGCGAAGAGGGCTACAAGGACTTCGTGCGCAGGATCAAGGAGATGCTGCGCCAGGGCGAGGCCATCCAGGTGGTGCCTTCGGTGCGGTTCTCCACTCCCTTCATGGGCAATCCCTTTGAGCTTTACAGGCGTATGCGCCGTTTCAACGCCTCGCCCTACATGTTCTACATGTCATTGCCTGAACTGACGCTTTTCGGCTCTTCGCCCGAGGTTATGGTGCGCTGCACTGCGGGCTGCCTGCAGCTTTCGCCCATCGCCGGCACGCGCAAGCGCGGGGCGGACGATCTGGAAGACGCCCGCCTGGCTGCCGAGCTTCGCGATGACCCCAAGGAACGCGCGGAGCATGTCATGCTGGTGGACCTGGGACGCAACGACCTTGGCCGCGTGGCCCGCCCCGGCACGGTGACTCTGGAGCGCTACATGGAAGTGGAGCGGTACTCCCACGTCATGCACCTCACGAGCCGGGTTTCGGCCCGTCTTGATGCCGGGTTGGACGCTCTGGACGTGCTGGCCGCCACTTTCCCGGCTGGCACGGTTTCCGGCGCGCCCAAAATCCGCGCCATGCAGATCATCCGCGAGCTTGAAGGCCGCAGCCGTGGCCCCTACGCGGGCTGCATCGGCTGGCTGGGACTCGACAAGGACAGCGTGAATCTGGATATGGGCATCACCATCCGCAGTATGTGGCTGCGCGACAACAGGCTTTTCTGGCAGGCGGGCGGAGGCATTGTCCACGACTCGGACCCGGATATGGAATGGAAAGAAGTGTGCAATAAATCAGCCATTATGCGCCTGGCCCTGCGTGCGGAGGACGAAGAAAATGTTCTTGCTCATAGATAACTACGATTCCTTCACCTACAATCTTGTGCAGGCGTTCTACGCCCTGGGACACAAGCCTGTGGTGCTGCACAATGACGACCCGGCTGTGCTGGAAATGGCCGCCAACCCGGAACTTGCCATGGTCTGCATCTCGCCGGGGCCGGGGCATCCAGCCAATGCGGGTTTTTGCCCCGAATTCCTCAAACGTCTGAGTCCCAAGATTCCCGTGCTGGGCGTGTGCCTGGGCCATCAGCTGCTCGGCCTGCACGCAGGGGCGCGGGTAGAGGTCGGCCCCTGCATCATGCACGGCAAACAGTCGGAAATCGTGCACGACGGTATGGGCCTGTTCTCGGGCCTGCCCAACCCCATGCGGGTGGGGCGCTACCATTCGCTGGTGGTGCGGGCCGATGAGGACGCGGAAAATCCCCGTTTTACGGTGACGGCCCGCGGCCCGGAAGGCGAAGTCATGGCCCTGCGCTACAATGACCGCCCCTGGGTTGGGGTGCAGTTCCATCCTGAATCGGTGCTCACGCCCGATGGCCTGCGGCTGCTGGGCAACTTCCCCCAGTCCGTCATGGGCGCGGGGAGCGACGCCAGCGACTTTGCGACCATTCTGGACACCCTGGCCCGTGGAGAAGACCTCAGTGCGGAGATGGCGGCAGCCGGTTTTGCCGCCCTTATGGACGGCAAGATGAGTCCGGCTCAAGCTGGCAGTTTTCTCATCGGGCTTCGCATGAAGGGCGAAAGCGCCCTTGAGCTGGCCCACGCCACCCGCGCCGCCCTGGCCCGATCCGTGCGCGTGGACGGCATCTCCGGCACGACCATTGACGTGGTGGGTACCGGCGGCGACGGACGCAACTCTTTCAACTGCTCCACGGCCACGTCCCTCGTTCTGGCGGGGATGGGCTACAGGGTTGTGAAGCACGGCGGGCGCGCCGTTTCGTCCAAATGCGGCAGCGCCGACGCCCTGGAAGCCCTGGGCATTGCTCTGGATAACAATCCGGCCTCAGTGGCCGAAATGGTCAGGCGGCGCAATTTCGCCTTCCTGTTTGCGCCGTACTTTCACCCGTCTTTCGCCAACATCGGCCCTGTGCGCAAGGAACTCGGCGTGCGTACGCTTTTCAACATCCTCGGTCCCATGATCAACCCGGCCCGCCCCAGCCATCTGCTGATGGGGGTGGCCCGCCCGGAACTGGTAAACCTTGTGGCCGAAACCCTCCTTCAGTCGCCGCTTTACCGGGCCGCCGTGGTCTGCGGTGCTGGCAACTATGATGAAATAACGCCCATTGGCCCTGCCCAGATGGCCGTGCTGCACGCGGGCACCATGACGCAGATGACCCTTGACCCTGCGGACTTCGGCATCGAACCCTGCACGGTGGAAGACTTGTCGGTCAACGGCAAGGATGAGGCCGTGGCAGTGCTCAAGGACATTCTGGACGGCAACGGGCCACGCGCCATGATGGACATGGTCACGCTCAATGTGGGCATGGCCATCTATCTGCTGGAAGAAAATATGGACATGGCCCTGTGCATGGCCCGTGCCCGCGAAGCCGTGAGCGGTGGTTTCGGCAGGAAGGTGCTGCATGCTGCTTGAGCGCTTTCGCACGGCCAAACAGGCAGAGGTGGACGCCCTGCGCCTGCTGGCGGGCCAGGGCGGCATGCCCGCTCCTCTTGAGGGGCCGCGCCCGGATTTTCTGGCGGCCCTGCGCGGCGCGTCCGGTTCCCCTGTGGTCATTGAGGGCCGTCCCCTGACAGTGGTGGCGGAATACAAAAGGGCTTCGCCCTCGCGCGGCATTATCTGCGAAAGCCTTGAGGTGGAAGAGGTGGCGCGCCAGTATGCTGCAGCAGGAGCCGCCTGCCTCTCCATCCTGACGGAAGCCGCGCATTTCCGGGGCTGCCTGGAGTATCTGGAGCGGGCGGCGGAGGCTGGCCTGTATACGGGGGCACGGCCGCCCCTGCTGCGCAAGGATTTCATCTTTGACCCCTTGCAGGTGGCTGCCACGGCGGCTACCCCGGCATCGGCCCTTCTGCTTATCGTGCGGCTTACGCCGGACGTAAACGACTTGCGGGCACTGCGTGAACAGGCTGAAAGCCACGGCATGCAGGCAGTGGTCGAGGTTTTTGACCGCGAAGACCTGCGGCTGGCGCGTGAAAGCGGGGCGCGCATCATACAGGTCAACGCCCGCGATCTGGAAACACTGAAGACAGACAGGGGCGCTGCTCTTGATCTGGCCCGCGCCTGCCCCCCGCAGGATGGCGAAACGTGGATAGCCGCCAGCGGCATCGGCAGGGGCGAACATCTGCTGGCAGCCGCGAAGGCAGGCTTCCACGCCGCCCTTGTGGGCAGTTCCCTTATGGAGGGAGCGCAGCCGGGTCGCGCGTTGTCGGGCCTGCTGGAAGAAGCGGCGAAGGGCGCGCGCCCCCTTGGTGAAAGCCGGGAAAAGCCGGGGGAGGGCAGCGGTCATGCTCATTAAGGTCTGCGGTCTCACCCGCCAGCAGGATCTTGATATGGCGTCCTCACTGGGAGCGGGCATGTGCGGCTTCATCTTTCACGCCCCAAGCCCGAGGAACGTGACCCCGGCCCACGTGGCATCCCTTGAAAGCGGAACAATGCTGCGTGTGGGTGTTTTTGTGAACCAGAACGCGGACGAGATATGCCGCATAATGGCTGAGGCGCGGCTGGACATGGCCCAGCTGCACGGTAGACAGGACAAGGACTGCGCCATGGCCGTGGGGGTGCAAAGGGTCATACGGGTCATCTGGCCCGGCCGTTATTGTCACAGGGCGTTGCTCTATAATGAACTGCAAAAACATGCCGGGGCCTGCGCCTGCTATCTGCTTGACGCCGGCCTCACTGGGGGCGGCAGTGGAACCCGCCTGGACTGGCAGGATCTGAGCCATCTGCCTGCCCCGCATCCCTGGCTGTTGGCAGGGGGCTTAAGTGCGGATACTGTGGAACAGGCCCTACGTCTCTGCTCACCTGACGGCATTGATTTGAATTCTGGCGTTGAAGATGCGCCTGGCCTGAAAAATGCGCAAAAGCTGGCAGCCGCTCTCGGGGTTGCCTCCAAACAGAAAGGCAATGGGTATTTGTCATGAAAAACAGATATTTTGGCGAGTTCGGCGGTTGCTTTGTGCCTGAGCTGCTCATGCCGCCGCTTATGGAAGTGGAAGCGGCCATGCACAGCATCTATCCCACAGAGGCCTTTCAGGCCGAGTTGCAGGATTTGCTGCACAATTATGCCGGACGTGAAACCCCTCTGACCCATTGTCCCACGCTGTCGCGTGAACTGGGCTTCGATCTCTGGCTCAAGCGGGAAGATCTGCTGCACACGGGCGCGCACAAGGTGAACAATACGCTGGGCCAGGCGCTGCTTGCCAAGCATATGGGCAAGACGGCCCTTGTGGCCGAAACCGGCGCAGGGCAGCACGGCGTGGCCACGGCCGCCGCCGCCGCCCGTCTGGGGCTGGAATGCACGGTCTATATGGGCGCTGAAGACGTGGAGCGCCAGTCCCCCAACGTCATGCGCATGAAGCTTCTGGGCGCTACCGTCAACCCTGTTGAAAGCGGTACCCGCACCCTCAAGGACGCCATTAACGAAGCCCTGCGCGCGTGGATCAGCAGCCAGGAAACCACTCACTATTGTTTCGGCACGGCTGCCGGGCCGCATCCCTTCCCCCTGCTGGTGCGCGAACTGCAAAGCGTCATTGGCCGCGAAACCCGCGCCCAGATGCTTGAAAAAACCGGCAAGCTGCCAGACGCCGTGGTGGCCTGCGTTGGCGGCGGCTCCAATGCCATAGGCATGTTCCATCCCTTCCTTGAGGATGCGAGCGTGCGCATTATAGGCGTGGAGGCGGCAGGCACCGGCGAGCCGGGCTGCTTCAACTCCGCTCCCCTTAACCTGGGCACGCCTGGCGTGCTGCACGGCGCGTACAGCATGCTTTTGCAGAATAACGACGGCCAGGTGGAGCCTTCGCATTCCATTTCCGCCGGTCTGGACTATCCCGGCGTGGGCCCCGAGCATTCCTGGCTGCACAAGACCGGCCGCGCGCAGTACGGCATGGTCAAGGACGCCAACGCCCTGACCGCGTTCCAGCGCCTGTGCCACGCCGAGGGCATCCTGCCCGCTCTGGAGTCGTCCCATGCGCTGGCATGGGTGCTTGACCATCCGCAGGAATTCAAGCCGGGGCAGCAGGTGGTGATCAATCTTTCAGGCCGGGGAGACAAAGACCTTGGCATCATCAACAAGGCCCTGGGTTTTGCCCAGGGGCAGGGCGAGGTGTAGTCATGAACCTGCTTGAAGAAAAAATTCGTAAGGCCACTGCCGCAGGACGTCCGGCTCTGATTCCCTTTCTTACCGCCGGTTTCCCCAATCAGACGGACTTTTGGCCCACATTGATGGAACTGGATGAAAACGGCGCGGACATCATTGAAATCGGCGTGCCTTTTTCCGACCCGGTGGCCGACGGTCCCGTGGTTGAAGAAGCCTCACGCCGCGCCCTGAGCGACGGCGTAAACCTGCGCGGCATCCTGATGGATCTCATACAGCGCAAGGGCCTCATTCAGGCTGGCGTGGTGCTGATGGGCTACCTTAATCCCTTCTTGCAGTACGGCTATGAAAAGCTGGCGCATGACGCGGCCAGGGGCGGCGTTCACGGATTTATCGTGCCGGACTTGCCCCATGAGGAGGCAGAGCCGCTGCGCAGCGCCCTGAAAAAAGAGGGCATAGCGCTTATCCCCCTGGTTGGCCCCAACACCAGCGCCGAACGCATGGCTTTGTATGCGGCCGATGGCGAGGGCTATGTCTATGTGGTCTCGGTTATGGGCATTACCGGCGAACGCGGCAATGTGGCCCCCAAGGTTGCGGAAACCATGCGCCGGGCGCGCTCTGTCTTCAAGCTGCCCCTTGCCCTGGGCTTCGGCCTGCGCGAACCGGCACAGCTGGAAGATTTGCCGGCCGATGCCCGGCCCGATGCCGTGGTGTTTGGCAGCGCCTTGCTCAAGCACCTTGACGAAGGCAAGAGCGCCGAAGAGTTCATGGCCCGCTGGAAATAACATGCGGCTTATGGATAGAGCGATTACGCTGTGAAAGGCTTTGTGGGGAGGGAAGAAAGGCTTTGTGGGGGAGGGACCCTTTTGTAAAAGGGTCTCCTCACCCACGCCCCCACCCCCTAAAACTTTTACTCTAGTTGAGCGTGGTACCACGAAGTTTCCTATCTGTAACAGTAATGAATATAGTGTGTTACCATTTCTGCAAGGTTTTAAAGCGGAGGAGGGAGCGCTCCTGTCTTTGAAAAAGGCCGCATGCTTCAGCCTCCCTTTTTCTGCCGTAAAAGCCCCCTTCACTGCTATGACCCCCATCAGGTAGACAAAGCAAAAAAGGCCACTAGGCTTAAGCTTTGAAAACATGATGGGGGCTTTTTTTGGGTAAAATAACATATAATATTAGTCTGTTATTATATTAATAAAATTATTTTTTAAAATGTTGGAGAAAAAGGAGAAATGGCCTTGACATTGAAATTGAATTTCAATTACAAATAAGTCAACGCGATTCACCCATACCGGCGCTGACCGCTTCGGCGGGCCCGACATAGCAAGGAGCAGAACATGTGCGTAACACTTATAGGCGGCATGGACAGGTTGCAAAAAGATTACATAGCTGCGGCCAAGGAAAATGGGCATTCCCTCAAGTGCATCAGCCGCAATGAACGGAATTTCGTTGACAAGATCGGCAACCCCGACGCCCTGATCGTTTTTACCAACAAGGTTTCTCATGAAGCCAAGCGCAAGGCCGTGCAGGTTGCGCGCTCACGCAACATACCCCTGCAAATGGTGCATTCTTGCGGCGTCTCCTCCCTGCGCGAATGTCTGCGTGACGCATAGGCAGAGGTGATTTCAGGGTCTGACTGCATCACCCTTCGAGAGGAGAGTCCTCATGGCTCCAGTGAATCGCCCGACTGTGGAAGCAAGCTTCTCAGTCGGGCGAATGTTTTATGCGTCGTATAACTATCCTTATGTATTGGTTGAATGGGTGGCGAACGGGCAAAAAAAATTTCTGGCCGCTTGACTTTTTGGCGGCAACCATTTAAACCCGCTAGGACTTTGGAATTCATTTTCATTTTTTCCGGGGGACCCAGACGTCATTCAATGGCGGTGGCGGGCGTGCGCAGGACAGAAATGGTGCCCGCCCAGGGACTGTCACAATCAGAAGCTCCAGGACGGCTAGTATGAGCAATTTTTCCGGCACGATCATGAACAGTGGTCTGCATGGGTTTTTTTGCGTCTTTAGCGGAGCGGGAGGGCACTTGCATGAGTGAGACGAAAGATTTGGATAATGGCGCGGGAGCGCACGGTCAGCATGAGCACCACGGCCAGCATGCGCAGCATGGCCACCACGGCCATGCCCTGCGTATCGCCCTGGCTGGCAACCCCAACTGCGGCAAAACCACGGTGTTCAACGGCTATACTGGCGCTCGCCAGCATGTGGGCAACTATCCCGGTGTTACCGTTGATAAAAAAGAAGGCCACGTTAATGTAAATGGCACGCGCGTAATCCTGGTGGACTTGCCCGGCACCTACTCCCTGACTGCCTATTCGCAGGAAGAGCTCGTGGCCCGGCAGGAGCTTGCCAGCGACAACGTGCAGGCTGTCATCAACGTGGTCGACGCCTCGGCCCTTGAGCGTAACCTGCTTCTCACCGTGCAGATGCTTGAAATGGGCACTCCTGTGGTGCTGTCCTGCAACATGATGGACGAAGCGCGCAATTCGGGCGTGCATATCGCCATGGATCGCCTGAGTGCCCTTCTTGGCATTCCGGTGCTGCCCATGGTGGCCCGCACCGGCGAAGGCCTCAAGGAAGCAATGGAAGCCGCCGTTGAACTGAGCGGCAAGGGCAAACGCGAGCCCATGCGCATTTCTTACGGCGCTGAGCTTGATGAGGCTCTGCTTGAGATTGAAAAGCGCATCGTGGCCACCAAGCTGCTCACAGAGCGCTACCTGCCAAGCTGGGTGGCCCTCAAGCTGCTTGAAGGCGATGACGTCATTTTGAACGAAGTACGCAAGGCCGACCCCAAAACCGCTGCCGAACTTGAAGGCATGCGCAAAAAAATCGCCGACCATACGCGTGCCACGCTCAACGCCAATCTTGAGTCCCTCATCACAGACCACCGCTATGGCTATATCCGCAGCATCCTGCGGGACGGCGTTTTCCAGCAGGACCCCGGCAAAGACCGCCTGGCCCTTTCCGACAAGCTGGACAAAGTGCTCACCAACGCGCTGATTGGCCCGCTGCTCATGATTGGCGTGCTGTACCTCATGTTCTACGTAACGTTTGAGGTGGGCGCCTATCCTCAGGGCTGGGTTGAAGACGGCTTTGCCTGGCTTAGCGGATTTTTGGGCGACGTGATACCTGAAGGTCTTGCCAAATCCCTGATCGTGGACGGCGTTGTTGCCGGTGTCGGCAGCGTGATGAGCTTTGTGCCGCTGATTCTTATCATGTTTGTCCTTATTTCCTTTATGGAAGACAGCGGCTACATGGCCCGCGTGGCCTACATGATGGACCGCATTTTCCGTTTCTTCGGCCTGCACGGCGCTTCGGTCATGCCCTACATCATTTCCGGCGGCATTGCTGGCGGTTGCGCCATCCCCGGCGCCATGGCCACCCGCACCCTGCGCAGCCCCAAGGAAAAACTGGCGACCCTGCTGACCCTGCCCTACATGGCCTGCGGCGCCAAACTGCCGGTCTTTCTGATGCTGGCTGGCGCATTCTTCCCCGATGATGCGCCCATGGTCATGTTCATCATCATGCTCGTCGGCTGGGTCATGGCCCTGCTGGTGGCGCGCCTGCTGCGTTCTTCCATCGTCAAGGGCGAAGCGACGCCCTTTGTTATGGAACTGCCGCCGTACCGCATGCCCACCCTGCTCAGCCTGCTGCTGCACTGCTGGGAACGCGCCTGGATGTACCTCAAAAAGGCCGGTACCGTGCTGGTGGCCATTTCCATCATCATCTGGGCTGGCATGACCTTCCCCAAGATGCCCGAAGATATGGCCGCGCCCTATGAGCAGAAGATCGAGCAGCTTGAAACTCAGATAGCCGCCTTCCCTGAAGGCGCTGAAGAGCGTGCCCCTCTTGAGGAAGAGCTCACCGGCGTGCGTGACGAACTGGGTGAAGAAGAACTGGCTTATTCCATTGCCGGACGCCTGGGCAAGGCCGTCGAGCCTGCCACCAAGCCTGTGGGCTTTGACTGGCGCACCGACATTGCCCTGCTGGCTGGCGTTGCCGCCAAGGAAGCCATTGTGGCTACCCTTGGAACGGCCTACGCCATTGGCGCACAGGATCCCGAAGACGCCGCTCCCCTGGCCGAACGCCTGAAGAGCGACAGCAACTGGTCAAAAGCCACGGCGCTTTCCCTCATGCTGTTCGTGCTTATGTATTCTCCCTGCTTTGTGGCGCTCGTTGTCATCAAGCAGGAGGCGGGCAGCTGGGGCTGGCTGATTTTCAGCATAATCTTCAATACTGGCGTAGCCTACGTGGTCTCCCTGGCGGCCTATCAGGTGGGCCGTTCCGTCTGGGGGGGATAGCGTGACGCAGGCCTATGTTGCCTGCCTGCCGCGCCAGGGCCGTTTGAGCCTTTTGCACGGCATGGGGCGGGGCGCAACCCGCGCCGCCCGAAGACAAAAGCCCTCGTAACAGAGCGTCAGTCTATCCATATATGCCCGTGCCGCGCCTTGACAAAGGGCTTGCGGCACGGGCATTGTTTTTGGGGTATCGGTACCTGTATAACCGGCTTTCGCTTTTGGATTTTTGCGCAGAGCGCCGTTGGGAGCATATATCCCCGGTGGTTGGAGCGATTTCACCTTCGAAAAATACTGTTTTCGTCAGAATCCACGCGACAGTGCGGCGCGCTGCACGGTCGTGCAGCGTTAGAGCATGTAGCCATTTTTAAAGTAAAACACTCTAACATCCAGACTTTTTTTGCATTTTTGGCGCGTTTGCCTGCCCATGCGGCCGCCTGGGCACAGCATGGCGAAGGCACTCAAGACGCGCACCGGGGGGAGTATGCTGATCCGGATTTTTTGTTTCTGTCTGACCATCTGTCTTGCCTGGGGAAGCCTCCCGGCCCTTGCCTGGGACGCCAGGGTTGTTCGCGTGGAGGATGGCAACACCATTTCCGTCAGCAAGACAGGCAAAAGTGGCGAAGCTGAGGTGGTGCTGCGGTTTTATGGCATAGAGGCCCCGACCCTGAGCCAGCCCTTCGGGGCCGAGGCACGCCAACGCCTTGCCGAGATCATGCCACGCGGCACAAGGGTAACGGTGGAACCCGTGGGCGAGAGCGAGTCGGGCACCATAAGCGCGCTTATTCAGGTTGGGGGCGCATCTGTCAACTATCAGCTGGTGATGGAAGGGCTGGCCTGGATTGACAGACAAAATTGCAGGGCTATCTTTTGCCGCCGCTGGATGATACAGGAACACCAGGCCGTTGTAGAAAAGCGGGGCGTATGGGGCCTGAAAATAGGCACTCCGCCCTGGCAGTGGGGTAGATAAAACAACCGGAGCAGATATGAACGTCACGGGTTCGCAGGAATTGCGGGAATTTCTTGATGGCTGGAAAATTGACCCCCAGAACGCCAAGGCGGCTTTTACAGCCTATATGGATTTTGTGGCCGCGCACAGCGGCATGAGTTTTACCTTCAAGGCCAGACCCGGCGTGAGCTACTCTTTGCGTGCCCGGCACGCCGCCCAGACCAAACGTGAACTCTTTGTGCTGCTTGACGTGGTGGACGATGAACCGGATAACCGCTGGCTGTCTGTCTGCTTTTACAACAACATGGTCACGGACGCTGAAGACAAGGGCGACTTTGTGCCCGATGGTCTGATGGACGAGGACGCCCGCTGCTTCAACCTTGAAAACGACGACGCCCACATGCGTGACTACATCATGGCCCGTCTGGCCGAAGCCGCACGCAACGCCGATAAAAACGTGGAGTAACATGCTCACTGTACATGCCGCGCCCTGCGTGGCCATAGATTTTGAAACCTCCGGGTTCGCGGCCCACAGCGCCTGTGCTGTGGGCCTTGCCCGTATTGAGGACGGACACGTTGTGGATCGGCTTTACAGCCTCATCCGCCCGCCGTCTTCCCGGGTCATGTTTACGGAAATCCACGGGCTTACCTGGCCCATGCTCAAAGACGCGCCCACCTTCGCCGAAGTCTGGCCTCAAATGGAAGCCTTCATGGACGGGGCCGACGCGTTGCTGGCGCACAACGCCTCTTTTGACAGGCGCGTGTTGCAGGCCTGCTGCCGCGAGGCCGGGGCCGAAGCTCCCAGATACCATTTTTTATGCACGCTCAAGGGCGCACGGCGCAGCCTGCCCCTGCCTTCCAAGAAGCTCAACCATGTCTGCGAGCATTTCGGCATTGCCCTTGACCACCACAACGCCGAATCTGACGCTGCGGCCTGCGCTGAGGTCTATCTGCGCTTGCGGGCCCTGGGCGTCACTGACGGCCAGATGCGCCTGTAGATAATGCCGCAGAGTCCCGCAACGCATTGACCCAAGTTCCTTTGCCCCGAACGTGCCCGCCAGGGTACGCCGGGGCCTGAAAACCTCTGGCCCGGCCTCGTCAACAAAATGGCGATGTCCGGGCCAGAGGTTTTTATGCGCTGTAATATTTCAAGTAATATACTGTTTTTATTATAATAAATAAAAATGGAACAGGTTTTGCTTGCGCCTTGTCAGCAATCCATAAGGACTGCGGGAGGCATCATGAAAAGTTTGTTCAGCAGTCAGGTCGGCCTGGTCGGCACGGTCATGAACATGCAGCTTCAAAGGCAGAATGTCATTGCGGGCAACTTGTCCAACATTGACACCCCCAACTACAAGCCGCGTGAATTGAGCTTTGAAAAAGAGCTTCAGACCGCTCTCGGGCAGAATATGGAAGGGCAGATGAGCCGCACCAGCGAGGAGCACATTCCCTTGACCTTTGATCCTGCATCCTTCAGGCCCGAGTGGTCGGAGGCTTTCAAGCCCAGACTTATTCACGGTGAAGACCGCGTGAACCTTGATAAGGAAATGGCCAAGCACGCCAAGAACCAGTTACAGTTTACGGCTCTGGCCCAAGTTCTGACAAAAACGTTTGAAGGCGTGAATAACGTCATACAGGACGGCAAGCAGGCCTAGAGCAATTTCTCTTTGAAATTGCTCTGGCGGATGCGTGAGCAGACGCCCGCAGCGGAGGCGTAAGCGCAGTTTATCTGCGCGGTTGAACGCCGGAGCGAGCGTCTCGTAAGCATTGAGAATAGATATTCTCAATGCGAAAATGCTCTAAAAAACGCCGTCCGGTTGACGGGCTGCGCTCAGTCCGGCTCGCTTTGCAGGAAATGCAGGGCAGGTCGGGCGGCCTTCACGGATTTTTGCGTATCAGGAGGACGTCATGGATTTCATGACAGCATTTGACATAAGCGCATCGGGCCTTGCGGCCGACCGTACGCGCATCAATACCATTTCGATGAACCTGGCCAATGCCAAGACCACGCGCACGCCCCTGGGCGGTCCTTACCGCAGGCGCACCGTTGTGCAGCAGACGGCTGATGTGGACGACCCATTTTCTGTCCACATGCAATCGGCCCTTGACCGATCGGTCAAAGGGGTGCGCGTTATGGCCGTGACAATGGACAACCGCCCCTTCAAGCGCGTGTATGAGCCGGGCAACCCCGATGCCAACGCCGAAGGCTACGTGATGTATCCCGACATCAACGTGGTGGAGGAAATGGCCAACCTCATGACGGCCCAGCGCAATTATGAAGCCAACGTCACCACCGTGGACGCCGTCAAGGGCATGTACGTCAAGGCTCTTGAGATCGGCAAATAGCACTGTGCATCCGTCTTTACGGGCAAATGGAACCAGCGGGTAGCGTCAGGAGAACATCATGAGCATTCAGGCAACGGGCATGCGCGCCTATAGCGAAGCCATACAGCATTTCAGCAAGGTTTCAGGCAGCTTGCAGCAAGGGTCGCCGGTCAGCGGGCAGACGCTTTTTTCCCGCACTCTGGATCAGAGCCTTGCCCGCAGCCAGGTGGATACCGGTGAAAACTTCGGCGCACAGGTGGACAAGATGCAGTTCCCCGGCAAGGCTTCAACGCCGGTGATGCCCGAAAACAGCTTTACGGGAACGCTCAAGGACTCGCTCAACAAGGTCAGTCAGTTGCAGAACGTGAAGGATAACGCCATCGACGACTTCGCTTCCGGGCGTACGCAAAACGTGCAGGAACTCATGATCACCATGCAGAAGTCCAGCCTTGCCATGAAGCTGACCACCGCCGTGCGCGGCAAGGTTCTGGAAGCGTACAAAGAAATTTCAAAGATGCAGTTCTAGAGCAGTTTACGAATGAAATGAGTTAAATGCTCTGCAAGGATTTTTCTGAAAATCCTTGCCACGAAATGCGAGTAGGCGGGCTTTTGCCTGCCGTACGCGAGCATTTCAAGTGTTAAATGCTCTAGACAGTGTAGTCACGAGCGCCTTTTCAGGCATCTCTGCGTCGAACTTCGCCTTTTATTCCTGTCGAGTATCAATAGAGTACACTCCCTGCATAAAAGGCTCGTTCTCCTTGATATGACTGAAAATTCATCTCGTGACGACTCTGTCTGGGGAAACGCTGATTTATTCCGTCTGGCGGTGTGGCTTTAGTTAAACTCGCGCTCCTGAACGACCTTTCCCCATGTGGCCCTGCCGCTGGGGAAAGGTTTTTTTATGGCGTCACAAATTTGAGCGCCTTCGGCGGGGCGCGCTGCCTGATGGGTCTGTCAAAACCGCATGTTTATATAGTGGCATAGCTCTTGCTATGGCTAGTAAAGCCCGGCCCTGGCGTCGGAAAACCAGCGCTCAAGCGCACAGGAGCGGAACATGCCTGCATTCATTCAACAATTCGTCAACGCCCTTGCGGCTATATGGGCCAAGATGAGCCCACTGCAACGCATTGCTTCCGTTGGCGGGGCTGTCGGACTGCTGGCTGCGGTCATAGGTCTGTCCATCTGGTTGAGCCGCCCCGAATACAAGGTTCTTTATTCCAACCTTGGCCCTGAAGACGCCAGCGTGGTCATCAAGACTCTGCAGGGCGACAAGGTGGCCTACCGCATCACCGACAACGGCGCCACCATCATGGTGCCGCAGGAAGTGGTTTACGACCAGCGCATCAAGATAGCTGGCGAAGGCGGCCTGGTGGGGCAGGGCATAGGATTTGAGATCTTTGACAAGGTCAAGGTCGGGCAGACCGACTTTGTGCAGAAGATCAACTACTCGCGCGCGCTCCAGGGGGAACTGGCCCGCACCATCAGCCAGTTTCCCAGTGTTGAAAGCGCCCGTGTGCACCTGGTCATCCCGCGCCGCAGCCTTTTTGTCGAAGAGCGCCAGTCTCCCTCGGCCTCGGTGGTTCTCAAGCTTACCAGGGCCAACGTCAAGATTGACCAGAAAGAAATCAACGCCATTCTCAATATGATGCTCATGTCCGTTGAAGGGCTGGACAGAGCACATGTTTCCATCACCGACACCAGCGGCAAGGTTCTTTACCAGCCGGAAGAAGACAGCCTGGCGGGCATCACCACCACCCAGATGGAATACCGCCAGACCGTGCAGCGCAACCTTGAACGCCGCATTGAAGAAATGCTGCAGCCCCTTTTCGGCTCTGGCCGCGTCATCGCCAAGGTCAATGCCGATATGGATTTCAGCCAGAAAACCATACGCCGCGAACTTTTTGATCCTGAAAAAACAGCGGTTCGCAGCGAATACCGTCAGGAAGAAAGCCAGCAGGGCCGCGCCAACCTTGAAGCGGGCGCGCCGGATGTGAATTTTCGTGGCGACGGCATCACCGGTTCGGTTTCAGACCAGACCGGCACACGTGAATCACGTACCACCAACTATGAAATCAACAAAGAAGAACAGCAGATTGTTTCAAATGTGGGTGAATTGCGTCGTTTGACGGTTGCAGTCCTCATTGATGGCACGTATGTAAAGACCGATGGCACCTGGACCTTTATGCCGCGCAAGAGCGAAGAGCTTGAGCGGGTGCGCCAGCTGGTGCACAACGCTGTGGGTCTGGACACGGCCCGGGGCGATGCCCTGGAGGTCAGCTCCGCGCCCTTTACCGACTCGGAGCCGCCCAAGGATCCCAACTTCGCCGACATGCTGGCCGACTACGCCGAACGCCTGGGCAAGCCCCTGCTCAATGCGCTGCTGGCGTTCCTGTTCCTTATGCTCATTGTGCGGCCTGTGGTGCTGGCGCTTATCCGCCCCAAGGTCGAAGCGGGCGAAATGGTCGAAGGTCTGGAAGGTCTGCCTGCCGCCGAAGAGCAGCTTGCTCTCTATGAGGCGCTGGAAGAGGCCGCCAGAACTGAAGACGAATCGTTGCTGGGCGGTGGGGATGACGAGGACGATATGATGTTCAAGGACATTGAAGCACTGAAAGCGCACATCTTCAGCCTGTCGGACAACCATATGGAACAGGTGGTAAGCCTGGTGCGCGGCTGGATGAAGAGAGATGAAACAGTTAAAGCCTAGCCCGTCACGACCAAGCCTGCAGACAGGGAATGAAAGCGGCCCCGCGTCGTCTTCCCTCGCCCAGCTCAAGACCTTGCGCCGGGCGCAAAGAGAGACAAATCAACGGGTTGAAGAGTTGAAGCTGCGGCTGTTCCGCATTACGGAGCAGCATATGGATCAGGCCGTGCGGCTTATCAAGCGCTGGCTTTCTGACAAGGATTAAAGAAAACGCTGATGTATTCCATTTGGCGGCCTTGCTTCACTTTTTTTGAAACAGTCGGGGGCGGAAGGGTCCACTCCTGCTTCATAAAAAGATCGCGCCTTAAAAGATCGGGCCTTGTTAAGGAAATACCTGCGCGTTTTTAAGAGGATCTTTAATCAGAGTTTTCTAAAATCCCTCTGCCCCAGGGCCGAGGTGAAGGAGTTGAGATGGAGCTGACCGGCAAACAGCGCATAGCGGTGCTGCTGCTCGCCATGGGCGACAAGTTCACGTCCGACGTGTTCAAGCGCATGGACAGGCAGGAAATAGCCGAAATCTCCAAAGCCATTGTGGACTTGGAGCCAGTGCCGCGTGAGGATGTGGAGGAAGTGCTGCGCGACTTTCATGAGTCCCTTGTGGAAGGCGTGGACATGATCGCAGGCGGCAGTGATATTCTCAAGCGCATGCTGGTCAAGAACCTTGATCCTGAAACCGCCAAGTACATCATGGACTCGCTCAGTCTCGAAACCGGGCCAGCGCCCTTCCGCGAACTGGAGCAGGTGAGCCCCCGCCTTCTTTCACAGATTTTGCGTAACGAGCATCCGCAGACCCTGGCCCTCATTCTCGGTCATCTGCATCCCGACCAGGCTGCCAATTTATTGACAAGCCTGCCTGCGGGCGTCCGCGCCGAGGTACTCATGCGTCTGGCGCGCCTTGAGGCCGTGCCTGAAGACATGCTTATGGAAGTGGACAAGGTGCTCACAAGCCAGCTTATCGCCATGGGCGGCAAGGAAGGCAAAAAAGTGGGCGGCGTCCAGTCCGTGGCCGAAATCCTCAATGCCGTGGATCGCGCCACCGAAGAAGAAGTCCTGTCCGAGATCGAAGAAGATTCCGCCCAGATGGCCGAAGATATCCGCAACCTCATGTTCGTGTTCGAGGACTGCAAGAATATTGACGACAGGGGCGTGCGGGAAATGCTCAAGGAAATTTCCAATGAGGATCTTACGCTGGCCCTGCGTGGCGCCACTGACGATCTCAAGGAAAAGTTCTTCAAGAACATGTCCGAGCGCGCGGGCAACATGATTCGCGAAGAACTGGAGTACATGGGCCCCACCAAGCTTTCGGACGTGGAAGCCGCACAGCAGAATATCGTCAAGATCGTGCGCCGCCTTGAGGCCGAGAGCAAGCTGGTTGTCAGCAGGGGCGCGGGCGAAGTTTTCGTCTAAGCCTGGCGGCCTGAAGCCCTTGAGAAATATGACGGCACTCTTGCCCGAACCGCGTTTTCTGTAAAAACTGCAAGCTGGAAAAAGTCATGGCGTCAGATCAGTTGCGCAAAAAATGGGGAACTGTCTTCATGGGTGAGCGTGAAGCCACCGTGGAGCAGCTTGACGCCATGCAGGAGCCCCTGCGCCGCGAACGTATGCAGCAACAGCAGCAGGAAGACTATTTTGACCGGGTGCGGGCCAAGGCAGAGGAGCGTGCGCGCGAAATACTTGGCGCGGCCTATGCCGAGCGCCAGAAAGTGCTGGAAGAAGCCAGGGTTGAAGCGCAAGAACTGAATAAGCGGCTCACGCACGAAAGCGCAGCCATAAAGGCGCAGGCCCAGGAAGAAAGAAACCAGGCGCAAGCGGAACTGGCGCAGGCACAGGCCTTGCGGCAAGAAGCGCAAGTCTTGCGTGAAAACGGGCAGGCCGATGGTTTTCAGGCCGGAATGGATCAGTCCGGGCAGGAACTCAAGGAATTTCGTGCTGAAATAGGGCAGGCCCTTGGCACGGTGCTTCATGCTCTGGACAGGCAGCGTCACGCCATTTGCGAATCCTGGCGTGAACAACTGGCCCTGCTCACGCAGGAGGCCGTTACCGCTGGCATCGGCTGGATGCTGGAAAAAGAGCACAAAAAAATATTGCAGTCTCTGGTCTTTGAAGCGCTGAATCTTCTTGAAGACCGTGCCACCATCACCCTGCGCGTGCACCCCGACGACGAAGAAACCGTCAGCGACATGTTTATGGCAGCGCGCGAGCGCGTGCCCGAACTGCAACAGTGGGTCGTCAGCGGCGATCCCTCGGTGGGGCGGGGCGGTCTGCTGGCCGAAAGCGTCAGCGGCAGCGTTGATTGCCGCCGCGAACTCTATACGGAACTGGTCAACGGTGTTTTGTCCTGCCTCACTCTGGGGCCAGGTCAGGATGACCCGCGCCAGGGTGAGGCTGTCAGCCAGTTGGTGCGTCAGGAGGCCGAACGCATTGCGGCCCTGTCTCCCGAGATGGAGCAGGCATCAGCACATGGGGCGCATGTGGATGGGCACGCTGGGCAACCGGACGTAGCGGGATACGATGAACAGCCCGCAGGCCCTGCCCATGCTGACCCTCTGGATGTCGAACTTCCCCCTGGTCTGCCAGAAGATCTGCCGGAAGATCTGCCGGAAGATTTGTCGCAAGGGCTGCCGGGCGACCTGCCTGCTGATTTGCCCGAAGATTTGACTGCCGCCGAGGCCACTCACGTGCCCGAAACCGTGCCCGAAACTGGGGCAGGCGAACCGGCTGGCGGAACCGCTGTCGCGCCCCAGGGCCAGGACAGCCCATTTCAGGACAGCCCATTTCAGGACAGCCCGCGTCAGGACTTGCCCGCCACGGACGAACCTGCGCTGACGGAAGATCACCATGGCCTCATATCCGACGCCGACGCCCTGATGGTGGAGGAGCCGGAATGGACTGCCGCGCAGGCCGACGCTTCTGCCCCGGCGGAGCGCTGGCCCTCTGAAGAAAGGCATGTGCCAAGCGCTGCGGACGTGAATCAGCAGGCAGGCTCCGAATCGCCTGGTCAGGAGCCGGGCGCAGCAACTGCCGCGCCTGCCGGACAGCAAGGCGAAGATTATGCCCCCGCCGCACCCGCGCAGTCGGCCGAATCCTCTCACGGCGCTGCCCCCATGCAAGCCCCGGCTGGCCCAAAACATGCGGGCCAAAAAAATGCGGGCCAAAAAAATGCGAGCCCAAAAAATGCGAGCCAGGAAATGACGGCTGCCGCCCAGGCTCACCCGTCCGGCCAGGCCGAAAACCCGACGCTGGCGGAACTGGAAGACGAGCTTTTTCCCCTTGAAGTTGAAGCGGAGGAATCCGGCCTGACGGAACATCTTTCAGCCCGGGCTTTTGCCCCCTCTGACGGCTCCGGGCTTTCCGGGACTGCCGGGCCTGATGGAAAGGGCGGCCATGACGACCAGGACGTTTTTTCGCAGGGCGGTTTTCTGCCCGGTGCGGATAAAGGCCGCTGATCCGGGGTTCTGCCATGAAACTTGACCCCCAAGCCTGCATCAAGCTGCTGCAAGCCAGCAACCCCGTCCGCCTGTATGGCAAGGTCAACAAGGTCGTGGGCCTTGTGGCTGAAGGCAGCGGCCTGCGCGCCCCTCTGGGGGCTGTCTGCCACATGCTGCCCGATGATGCGGACGACGGCATCGCCGCCGAAGTGGTGGGCTTTCGCGACGGAAACCTGCTCTTCATGCCCTATGGTGATATGCGCGGCATCCGTCCCGGCAGCCGCATCCGCAATACCAGCCTGCCGCCGGTTTTTCCCGTGGGGCCGGAGCTTCTGGGCCGCGCCTTTGACGCTTTTGGCACGCCCCTGGACGCGGGCCCGCCTGTCAGTACGGAACTCTATTCCTCTCCCTTGCCCATGGGCGACAATGCCAAGGCCGATTTTGCCCGTCAGGTGGAAGAGCAGCGTCCCTTTGTGCCGGAATGGGCGGAGGCGGCCCGCCAGCAGTGGCATCCCGAGCTTGCGCCCATTTACGCCGATCCGCCCAGCCCTTTGCAGCGCCCCCGCATTACGGACATCCTTGATGTCGGCGTTCGCTCGGTCAACAGCCTGCTCACTCTTGGCAAGGGGCAGCGCGTGGGCATCATGGCCGGTTCCGGCGTCGGCAAGTCCACCCTCATGGGCATGATGGCGCGGTACACGCGCGCCGACGTCAACGTCATAGCGCTCATAGGCGAACGCGGCCGCGAAGTTGTGGAATTTATGGAGCGCGACCTTGGCCCCGAGGGCATGGCCCGCTCGGTGTTGGTCATCGCCACTTCCGATCAGTCGCCGCTGGTGCGCATGCGCGCTGCCTACGCGGCCACAGCAGTGGCCGAATATTTTCGTGACAAGAGCATGGACGTGCTGCTCATGATGGACTCGGTGACGCGTTTTGCCATGGCCGCCCGCGAAGTCGGCCTGGCCGTGGGCGAGCCGCCGACCACAAAGGGCTATACGCCCACAGTTTTCGCCCAGTTGCCAAAGCTGCTTGAGCGGGCCGGGCGTTCTGCCAAGGGAACCATTACAGGCATTTACACCGTCCTTGTGGACGGCGACGACTTTAACGAACCCATTGCCGACGCCGTGCGCTCCATTCTTGACGGCCACATTGTGCTTACGCGCGATCTGGCAGACCAGGGGCACTTTCCCGCCATTGACGTGCTGCGCTCCATCAGCCGTCTGCGCTCGGACATCTGCGAGCGGCAGGACATCCTGGCCGGGCGCGTGGTCACGCGCAATATGAGCACCTTTCGCAGGGTTGAAGATATGGTCAATATCGGAGCCTACGCGCGGGGCACCAATGCCGAAATCGACGCTGCCATCACCAGCATGCCCGCCATTAACAACTTTTTGCGCCAGGACGTTGGCGACCCGCAGTTTCTGGAGCAGAGCATGCAGCAACTGCGCGCTCTGGCCCAACTGGCGGAAGGGGCGGCAGCCCAGCAGGGCGAGCCTCCCGTGCCCTCCGGCCAGAACGGCGTGGCCCCGCAGCGGGGCTGACCTCTAGAGTAGATCAACTTTGAAATGAGAAGCATTTCAAAGTTTTCATTCAGCCGAAAAATACGATTTCCGGCTGAATCCACGCCACGTTGTGGCGCGCTGCACGAAAGTGCAGCGTTAGAGCATTTGCACTTTTTCAAAGTTAAAATGCTCCAGCAACAGCCGCGCGGATTATATTTGCGAATTCTGTCACATGCGGCTTGAAGGCTGTATGTGCTTATGCTAGGCTGAATTGACATGCGTTTTTGACTTGCGGCTGAATAAAACGGTGTTTATTGTTTCTGTAATGCGCCAGTAAAGCACGCTTTTTCGTAATAGAAAGCCTGCTTTTCGCCCAAGCCGGAATCCGCAGAATATCCGCATGGACAGCGCCTGCGCCCGGTTTGTACCCGGTATGCTCCTGGCGTGTGGCTGTGTCCGGCTGGCCCTGGTTCTGGCAGGCCCCCGTTTTGCCTGCGTTGCCATCTGGCAGCGGCAACAACCGGGAATGGGCGGCCATATCGGGGCGATATTCCGGCATATGCCGTATTTCCGTGTCTGCGGTTCGGCGATACCGCCGCTGGCGCACAGGTCCCGTATGTATCCGGGGCTTTGTCACGAGTTCTGGAGCCGACATGTCTCTCTCACGCCTTCTGGGCTTTTTTACGCGGTCCGCCAGACGCGCCGCCGCCAGTGTCACGGCTTCCGACAGCGAGGCCGAGCACTTCTTTGCACTGCGGCACCATTCCTTCAAGCTCTTCTTAACGGCATGGAACACCTTTCAGGAAACCATGACCGCCCTTGAATACACCTTGTGTTGCGACCATCCTTTCGGGCTGTATCGGGTGCGCGCTCTGTGCACCAGCATGGCCACCCAGGTTTTTCAGTGCGTCAAGCAGCTTGAAAGGCTCGATCCGGCCCCGTGCCAGGCCTTGTACGCCCGTTTTGGCGAGCTTCAGAAAAAAGTGGCCGAGGATGTGTACGAGCCGGAAGTGTGCCTTCTTGGCCCGCTGGTGCTGCCCCTTGGTGAGGACTCCGATCTCGAGGCGCTTTCCGGCCAGGGCGGTTTTCCTCTGGTGGACCCGGCAACCCTGCGCCTTGAAGAGGTGCGGCGGCGGCATCCCCAGTTGGCGCCCCGAGGCTTTGTCATCACCATGGCCGGGTGCCAGCATTTTTTACAGAGTGGTGACCTGCAAAGCGAGGTCAACCGCCGTATTCAGGCGGCAGGGGGGCTTGCGCCAAAGCATCTGGCCAAGCTGTCGCGCAGTCTCGGCCAACTGGTTGAAGATACGCCCTTGCCGCCTGACCTGGAACGGGAAATCCGTGCAGCGCTGGCACATTTGCGCGCCTCCTGCCAGCACGAGTCCATGCGGCTGGTGCTGCGTGGGCGGCTGTGGCCGCCTGAAGCGCGTGGCAGCGACGATCCCGGCCTGATCCTCTGGGGGCCTTCCGTCCCTCTGGACGCGTCTGACGAGGAAATTTTGCACGCGGTACAGCTGACGCTGGCGCGCAAGCAGCGCGCCCAGGCTCTTGTGTACCGTCGCGCGCGGGGCCTCACCGATGCCGGGGCGGGCGTGTGCATAACCTGCATGGCAGTGGAAGAAGGCTCCTGGGGCGGACTTGCCCATTCGTGCAGCCCTGTGCGCGCTCACGGAGAACTGGTTCACGTCTATGCCTGCCAGGGCCTGCCGCAAGAACTGGATTATTCGGTGCTGCCTGCCGATCACGCCACGGTGGACAGGCAGCCGCCCCGCGAAATCGTCAGTCTTGCCGGCCCCGATGACGCGGCATGTCTTGTTCTTGACGCCGACACGGCCAGGGATGTGGCTGCTCTGGCCCTTGAGCTTGAAGAACTTCTGGCATGCCCGGTTTCCCTTTCCTGGGTGCGGACGCCGCAAGGAGAATTGCGTTTGCTGCTGGTGCGGCCCATTCCCCTGCCGGTGGACGCCGTGGACATGCCGCCAGTGCTGCCTGAAGTCGGCCCCAGCCTGCGTCTTTCGGGCGGGTATACCGTCAGTCCCGGCAGGGTGGCGGGGCCTGTCTGCGTGGCGCGCCGCTGGGAGGACGCCCGGCGCTTTCCGCCTGGCGGCATTTTGGTTGTGCCTGATGACAATTATCGTTGGGGCGCCTTGATGGACCGCGTTGCTGGCATCATTGCCAAAGAGGGGCTGGCCGGTTCGCGCCTGGCCTCGCTGGCGCGGGAATTCGGCAAGCCAGCCATTTTTGGCATGGCCGGGGCACTGGACACGCTGGAAAACGGGCAGAGCATCACCCTGTGTTCCGACATCTGCCAGGTGTATGCGGACAGGCAGGAGTCGCTTTTACCCAACGTGCCGCCCGGGCGCGACTATATGCCGGGCAGCCCGGTGTACCGTATTTTGCAAAAAGCCTCGGCCCGCATCCTGCCCCTGACCATGGACGTGGACAGCCCGGAATTCAAGGCGGCCAATTGCCAGACCTATCACGACATAGCCCGCTATTGCCATGAAAGGGCCGTGAGCGCCATGTTCTCCCTTGGAGCGGAAAAAAAATACGCGCCGCAGCGGGTAAAACAGTTGCGCGACAAGGTGCTCAAGCAGTTCTGGGTGGTTAATCTCAGTGACGGTTTCGCCGTGACCCCTCCCGGCCCTGTGATTGATATTGACCAGATAGCGTCCGTACCCATGCGCGCGCTCTGGCGCGGCATGAACGCCTATCCCTGGCAGGGGCCGCCGCCCGTGGACGGCAAGGGATTTTTGTCCGTGCTCTTCGAGGCCACGGCCAATCCCAATCTGGACCCTGCGGCGCAAACGGCGTATTTTTCAGAAAAAAACTATTTCATGATTTCACGCGACTATTGCAGCCTGCATTCGCGCTTCGGCTTTCATTTTGTGTCCGTGGAGGCACGCCTTGGCGAGCGCACTCCGGAAAACTACCTCACCTTCCATCTGCGCGGCGGAGCGGCCAACATTGAGCGGCGCATTTTGCGCGTGCGCTTTGTGTCTGAAATCCTGTGGGAATTTGGGTTCGCTCCCACGGTGCGCAACGACGCCGTCAGCGCCACCCTCAAGGGCATGGACCGCGAAGAGGGCGAACTGCTGCTGGCCATTGCCGGGTATATGACAATCCACACCAGGCAATTGGACATGATCATGCAGGACGCAGCGCAGGTGGCCGCACGACGTGAAGAAATGCTGAACCACTGCCGTATGCTGTTCCGGGGCGAGAGCCTGGCACAGGACGCGCCCGGTGTGGAGGAGAAGCAAGCATGTCCGTAACCGCGCCCACACCACATCGTGGCTACAAGGCCATCTACCGTCGCCTGCTGCTTACCCTGCTGCTCATGGCGCTGACGCCGCTGGTGGCCCTGGGCCTTTTTTGCATAGACAGGCTGAGCGTCATCTATGACGAGAAGATCAGTGCGAGCATTGAGGCTGTGGCCAGCAGCAAGCACCGCGCGCTGGACACCTTTATGGTGGAGCGCGTGGCCCAGATCAAAAATCTGGCCTTTACCCATCCGTATGCCGACCTGAGCAATCCCGCGCGCCTGAGTGAAATTTTCAGCGTCATGCAGAATAACAGCCGTTCCTTTGTGGATGTGGGCGTTATCGGCATGGACGGGCGGCACGTCTCCTATGTGGGGCCGTACGATCTCAGGGACAACAACTATTCCGATACTCCCTGGTTCAGGGAGGTGTTGCGCAAGGGCGTGCATGTCAGCGATGTGTTCATGGGCTACAGAAACGAGCCGCACTTCATCATTGCCGTGCTGCGGCATGAGGGCGGGCGCAGTTACATCGTGCGGGCCACCATTGATATGGACGCCGTGGTGGCTCTGTTGCGCCGCGTGTATTCCGGGCCGCACAGCGATGCGTTTCTGATCAACGCCAAGGGCGAACTGCAAACAGATTCGCGTTATCACGGCAAGAGCATGGATACGTTCGATGTTGCCCTGCCCGATTTGACGCGCAAAACTGTTGTCACCCAGTACCTCAAGACGCCCGAAGGACAGGAAATGCTGGCCGCCGTGATGTCGTTGGAGTCCATGCCCTGGCGGCTTGTTGTGCTGGATGATGTACGCGACAGTCTGCGGCCTTTACGCCAGCTCAAGGCGCTGATCATTTTCTTTATGGTTCTGGGCAGCGGGCTTGTTTGTATGGGGGCTGACCTCTGTACGCGGCGGCTTGTGGCCTCGCTGGAAGAGTCGGATCAGAAGCAGGCCCATATTGATGCCCGCATGCTCCAGTCCAGCAAGATGGCGGCTCTCGGCAAGATGGCCGCTGGCGTGGCGCACGAGGTGAACAATCCCCTGATGCTCATTCAGGAAAATGCCGGGTGGATACGCGACCTGCTGGAAGACGAAGACGAGACCAGCATGAAAAATTATCAGGAAATTCTCGAAAGTACCGAGAAAATAGACCAGCATGTCAAAAGGGCCAAGGGGATTACGCAACGCATGCTGGGCTTTGGCCGCCGTATGAATCCGGGGCGCACCGAAATTCTCATCAATTCCCTGACTGACCAGGCTGCGGAGATGCTCAAAACCGAAGCCACCAACCGCAGTATTTCCATTGTCAGGGACTATGATCCGCAAGTTCCGGTTATCCTGTCCGATCCGGCGCAGCTTGAGCAGATATTTATCAATATCATTGACAATGCCGTTGACGCCATTGGCAAAAACGGCACTTTGACCATCCGCACGCTTGCGTGGAAGAAGGGCGTTCGCATACTGTTTACTGACACCGGCCCCGGCATGGATCAGGAAACCATGTCGCGTATTTTCGATCCCTTCTTCACCACCAAGAAGGTTGGCGAGGGAACAGGGCTTGGGCTGGCCATCTGCTATACCATACTTGAAAAACTGGGCGGGCGCATTGAAGTGCAGAGCCAGGTTGGGCAGGGCACCACGTTCAGCGTAACCCTGCCGCCAGAGCCGCCGCAGCTGCCGACGGAAGACGGGGGCGCGGTCTAGAGCGATCTGGCGCGGTCGCGAAAAGACGGGGCGCGGCAAGGCTGACGAACAGCCTGAGCGCACAGGAGCAGTACCCCTTTGAGAGCGCTCCGGCGTTGCGCATGCAGGCGCACATGCACGCGCCTGGGCAGCGCAAGGCGCATGTGGCTTGAATCCTGATTTTGGGGCGTGTACGCGCCAGACAGCATATTGATTGAATGGCCGCGCGGAAAAATTGTCATTCCGGCGGCCACCGGCGGCAAGAAACAACGCATCGGCAACCTGCCCGGCCTGGCCGCGGCACTGCCTGTAACCGAGGAGGCCCCATGCGCGCATTGTTTGTGGACGACGAACTGGAATTTTTGGAGTTGATGCAGAAGCGTCTTGTCAGGCGCGGAATGGAGGTCGCCACTGCGCCCGATGGGCAGACCGCCCTCAACATGGTCGATGAAGCGCTGGCCCCCGGTGGGGACCCATTCAACATCGTTGTTATGGACGTGCGCATGCCCGGTATGGACGGCCTTGAAACCCTGCGCCACATGAAGCAGAAAGCGCCCAAGTTGCCCGTCCTTCTGCTGACCGGACATGCCTGCATGGGAGTGGCCGTGGAAGGGCTTGACCTTGGTGCGTACGACTACATGCTCAAGCCCGTTGCCATCAGCGAGCTCATCATCAAGATGGAGGAAGCGGTTCGTTCCGCTGTGTAGCATGGCTCTGCTCAAATACTTGCGACACTGGCTGGGGCGTGAGCAGCCCTCGGAGCCGGATCCGGCGGTACTGGCCCGGGAGGAAGAACTGAAGGCACGGCTGCGCGAGCGTTGCGCCCGGTTCCGCCGTCTGCTCTCGGCCAACAAGCGCGCCCTTGAAGCCATGAGTGAGGTGGAAGACCGCCTTACGGGCGCGAGGCCGTTTGGCATGGACTATGTGCATGCCGTCAGCACGCGCGCCGTTACCGCCGTCTTTCAGATGGTGCGCGATCTCAACGCACTTTCCGACAACGCCTATGCCGCCCTGCAGGATTCCTTTGACCGCATCCGTTCAGAAATGGAATCCATGCTGGAGGAAATGCCCCATCAGGACGGCCCCCTCATCCTGCACCTTGACCAGATCAGCCTGAGCGACCTCACCCTGGTTGGCGGCAAAATGGCCAATCTTGGCGAAGTCGCCGCCAATGCTGGTCTTACCGTGCCGGACGGTTTTGCCGTAACCGTCAGCGCCTACTACCGTTTTATGGAATATAACGGCCTGCAGAGCGAACTGAACCGGCGCATTCAGGCCACGGACATGCAGAGCCTGGATGAAGTCTTCAGCCTTGCCGCCGCCTTGCAAAAGTCTGTGCTCACGGCCCCGTTGCCGCCCGAGCTTGAAAAAAGCATCACCGAAGCCGTGGACGCCATGCGCGCCAAGGCCGGGCCAGGGCTAAAACTGGCCCTGCGCAGCAGCGCAGTGGGCGAGGATTCCCTGGGCGTCACCTTTGCCGGGCAGTACAGGTCTGAACTCAATGTGCCGCCTGAAGAAGCCTGTGAAGTGTGGAAGGAGATCATCGCCAGCAAGTATGCGGTTACGGCCATGAGCTACCGATACCAGCACGGCATTCCAGACGATGCAGCGCCCATGTGCGTGGGGGTGCTGGCCATGGTGCCCGCCGCAGCCGGGGGCGTGGCCTACAGCCGCGATCCCGTGGCCGCCAGCCGTGGCCGCGAGCAGATTCTTCTCAATGCCGTTCCCGGCTTGCCGCAAGCCGTTGTGGACGGTGTGGTTACCCCTGACGTGTATATTTTCAGCCGCAAGGTTCCGCCGGAACTGATCCACAAACGGCTGGCCGGGCCCGAGGGCACGCCCCCAAGTCTTACCGACAAACAGGCGGCTGACCTCGCAAAAGTGGCCATAGCCCTTGAAGCGTACTATACCGAGCCACAGGATGTGGAGTGGGCCCTTGATGCCGAGGACGGGCGCATCGTTGTTTTACAAAGCCGCCCACTGCGTGAGGCCAATTCCGCCACGGAGCAGAGTACTGTCGAGCATCAGGGGGCAGGAGAGGAGGCAGGCGAAGCCTTTGTGCTTGCTGACCTGCCCGCCGGGCTCAAGGTGCTGGCCGCAGGCGGAGTGGCCGTAAGCCCCGGCGTTGGCATGGGGCCGGTCTTTGTGGCCCGCAAGGAAGCGGACATGCTTTCCTTTCCTCAGGATGGCATTTTGGTGGTGGAACGGGCTTTGCCGCGCTGGGCGCCGCTGCTTTCGCGCGCCTCCGGGCTCGTGAGTGAAACAGGGGGCATGGCCGGGCATTTGGCATCGGTAGCGCGCGAATACCAGCTGCCAGCCGTCTTCAGCCTGCCCGACGCCTGCCTCTTGCTGCACGGCGCAGGCGAAGCCACGCTGGATGCCGGGCGCTGCGCCGTTTTTGCCGATAGGCAGCCGCAACTTGCCTCCACAGCGGTGGAGCCGACCAATCTCATGGCTGGCAGTCCCGTGCATCAACGACTCCAGGCTTTGAGCCAGCTCATGGTGCCCCTGCATCTTCTGGACCCCGACGCGCCGGAATTCACGCCTGCCCATTGCCGTACCCTGCACGACATTACCCGCTTCTGTCATGAAAAGTCCGTCCGGCTCATGTTTGAAGAGGAAGACGCCGACGTCAGCAGGCGCATGGGCAAACAACTGCGGGCCGGAGCCAAGCTGCAATACTGGATTGTGGACATGGGCGGTGGATTCAAGCACCGCGTGACCGGCCCCATCGTGGATATTGATGTGATTGCCAGTGCGCCCATGCTTGCCCTTTGGGACGGTATGGTCGCAGTGCCGTGGGCCGGGCCGCCTGCGGCCAGCGCTTCGGGATTCATGACCATCATGCTTGAGAGCACCATGAAGCCAGAGCTTGAAAGTACCGCGCCCAACAGCATGGCCAACAAAAACTTTTTTATCATTTCTGATAACTATATGATCTTGCAGGCTCGCTATGGCTATCACTTCTGCACAGTAGAAAGCCTTGCGGGTGAGCAAAGCCACGAAAATTTCGTGAACTTTCAGTTCAAGGGCGGAGCTGCGGACAGGCAACGCCGTCGGCTGCGCGCCCGCATGGTGGCTGACCTGCTGGAGCAGCACGGGTTCCGCGCCGATGTGAAGGACGACTCGGTCTTTGCCGTGGCCGAAGGCTACAGCGCCACAGAAACATTGATGAAGACGCGCCTTCTGGGCTATTTGCTCATCCACACACGCCAGGTGGATATGATCATGCTGGAGACAGACAGGGCCACGGCGCTGAAAAACAAAATGCTGGCGGATATGGAATCGCTAAGCACCAGGCCGCTTTTGGGGAGATCTCTTTAGGGACTGTTTCTAAATAATTCTTTTGTCCAATTGGCTGCGTCAAAAGGCCATTTTTTACTCTTGTCATGTACCGCAAAAGTACACTCCTTTCGTAAAAAAGCCTTTTTCCTTGCCCTTGGCGCAAAATCATTAATTAGAAACAGCCCCTAGGTCATACTGCGTGGATAAACAGTTTTTTTGTGGGGGAGGGACCCTTTTTGCAAAAGGGTCTCCTCCCCCACGCCCCCACCCCCTAAAATTTTTATTGTATTTTAGCGCATTTACACTTTTTCAAAGTTAAAATGCCCTAGCCACCGCTATTGCCCTCATTGCCCCCTTTGCTGGACCCATCAATGGGTAAGCGCCCCCCCCCAAATCTTGCATTTCCTCTCAAAGCCGCCTAATACGGTACTTCATGCCTTTTTGCCAAGAATGGAGAAATTATGACTAAACCTCGCGTATTTGTAACCCGTAGTGTACTGCCTGAAGCTCTGGACCTTTTGCGCACACGTTGCCAGGTGGATGTGGGGCCTGCGGAAGGATTGTCCGGAAAAGCGCTGATTGACGCCGTGCGAGGGGTGGACGCCGTTGTCGCCACATTGCAGCATCTTGACACTGACGTTATGGAAGCCCTTGCTCCCACGTGCAAAATCATTTCCAGCTATGGCGTTGGCTATGACCATATCCCGGTGGCAGAGGCCACACGCCTTGGTATATGGGTGACGCACAACCCCGATGCCGTCACCACCGATACGGCCGATCTCGCCTGGGCGCTGATGCTTGGCGTGGCCCGCAAGCTGCGCGATGGGGATATGACGGTACGCAATGACGAGACTCCCTGGGGCGTCACCATTCATATGGGCCTGCGGGTGAGCGGCAAGACTCTGGGCATTGTGGGCAGCGGGCGCATAGCCCTTGCTGTGGCAAAGCGCGCGCAGGGTTTTAACATGCGCCTCAGCTATACGGCCCGCCACAGAAATGAAGCATTTGAAGCCGCCACCGGCGCGCAGTACCTGAGCAAGGAAGAACTGCTGGCTTCGTCCGACTTTGTAAGCCTGCACATTCCCCTGACCGATGAAACGCGGCATTACATCAGTACGCCGGAGCTGTCGCTCATGCGTCCGAATGCCATTTTGATCAATACCGCGCGCGGCCCGGTAGTGGATGAAGAAGCGCTGGTGGTCGCCCTGAAAGAGGGCCGCATTGCCGGAGCCGGACTGGACGTTTTTGAGCACGAACCGCATGCGCATCCAGAGTTGCGAACCATGAACAAAGTGCTCATGACCCCGCACCGGGGCGTTGCCACCATCGACTCGCATGTGGATATGGGCGAGTCCTCGGCGCAAAAAATATTTGACGCTCTGGACGGCAGGCTGCCGCAAAACTGCCTGAATCCCCAGGCCCGCAAGCCCAGCGTGGCTTAGCGTGGCTTAGCGTGGCTTAGCGTCGTTTCACGGCGAAAGGCCAGTCTTTGTGGGGGAGGGCCCCTTTTGCAAAAGGGTCTCCTCCCCCATGCCCCCCCTAAAACTCTTATTGTGCTTTTGCGCTGCTCGTGAGTGCAGCGCGCCGCAACAAAATTGCAGGAAGGCCGCCCCGTGAGGGGCGGCCTTCCTGTAATTGAGGGAAACTCTTGGATATATGGCGCATTCCGTCATGAACGGGCTGCGCCGCTACGAAAATCAGTGCGAGATGATGCTGGCAAGAAATTCTTTGGCGCGCTGGGTCTGCGGGCTGTCAAAGAACTGCTCCTTGGGCGTGTCCTCAAGAATGAGTCCTTCTTCCATAAAGAGCACCCTGTGCGCAACCTTGCGGGCAAAGCCCATTTCGTGCGTGACCACCATCATGGTCATGCCCTCGTAGGCAAGCTCCACCATAACATCCAGAACTTCATTGATCATTTCAGGATCAAGGGCAGAGGTCGGTTCGTCAAAAAGCATGGCCACGGGGTCCATACACAGGGCGCGCGCAATGGCCACACGCTGCTGCTGGCCGCCCGAAAGCTGCGAGGGGTACTTTTCCGTATGCTGGTCAAGCCCCACCCGGCTCAGCAGGGCAAGAGCCTTTTCTCTGGCTTCTTCACGATTTCTTTTGAGCACTTTTTCCTGCGCGAGAACAAGGTTGTGAATGATGTTCAGATGGGGAAAAAGCTCAAAGTGCTGAAAGACCATGCCCACGCGGCTGCGAAGCTCCGCAAGGTTGGTGCGCTTGCTGGTCACTTCAGTGCCATTGACGAATATCTGGCCGTTCTCCACGCGTTCAAGCCCGTTGACAGTCTTGATCAGCGTTGATTTGCCCGACCCGGAAGGCCCGCATACAACCACCACCTCGCCCTTGTGGATGCTGGTGGTGCAGTTGCGCAGCACATTAAAATCACCGTACCACTTGGATACGTTGTTCAAAACAATCATTGCTTCTTCGGTAGGAGTATTCATAGCTTGAGTCTCTTTTTTACCACGGTTACGGCCAGGGAAACGCAGAAGCAGACCACGAAGTAGCCAGCGCCCGCAAAGAGCACCATTTCTATTTCATAGCCGGTGGTCTTGCCAATGTTGGTGGCAGTGCGGAAAAAATCTGCAAGGCCTATAATGTATACGAGGGCCGTATCCTGAAACAGAATCACGCCCTGGGTCAGCAGCAGGGGCGTCATGACGCGAAAAGCCTGCGGCAGGATGACATAGGTGAGGGTTTGCGACTTGGTCATGCCAAGGGCAAGGGCCGCATAGTTTTGCCCTCTGGACACGCTGTTCATGCCCGCGCGAATGATTTCAGCGTAATAGGCGGCCTCAAACGCGGTAAAGGCAACCATGGCCGAAACAAGGCGTATGTCCGTCAAGGGCGAAAGATTGAGAAATTTGGTCAGAAATTGTGGTACGATAAGGTAGAACCACAACAGAACCATGACCAGGGGCACAGAGCGGAAGCAGTTGACATACGCCGCCGAAAGCCAGCGCAGGGGGGCATAAATGGATATGCGCGCCACCGCCAGAAGGGTGCCGATGACCATGCCAAGCACAATGGAAGTCAGCGTTATCTTGAGCGTGACCATAACGCCCTGACCCAGCAGGGGCAGGCTCTGATCAATGATGCTCCAGTCAAAATCAAACATTTTTGCCTCCCATGCCTGTGGAGGGCAGCCGCATTTTCTTTTCAAGCATCCTCATGAGACGCATGACGATAAAGTTCAGAAATACATAGGCCAGGGTAACGGCAATAAAGGATTCATAGGCAAAGCCCGAAAATTCCAGCAGACGGTTTGCCTGTGACGTGAGCTCCACCAGTCCGATTGTGGAAGCCACAGCCGTGTTCTTGACCATATTGAGCATTTCTGAGGTCAAAGGGGGGATGATAATGCGGTAGGCATTGGGAAGCAGCACGTAGCGGTAGGTCTGGGGCAGGGTGAGGCCCAGGGCAAGGGCCGCGTAGCGCTGCCCGCGCGAAAGAGCCAGAATGCCAGACCGTACCTGTTCACAGACGCGTGCGCCTGTAAACAGCCCGAGCGCACAGGTGGAAAGAATGAAGAACTGCGCATTGGGGTTCAACTCGGACTTGAACCAGACGCTGAGGTCGTACGGCAGCAGATCGGGGGCCGCCAGATACCAGATGAAAAATTGAACGATCAGGGGGATGTTGCGAAAAATGGCAACATACGTGGCCCCCACGCTCCGAAAAAATTTGCTGGGCAAGGTGCGTAGTATACCGAAAAAAGAGCCTGCTATGAAGGCTACAATCCAGGCACAGATAAAAAGAGCCGCAGTAGTGAGAAAACCGTCAATCAACCAGTTGAGGTAGGTGACGTTTCCGAACGGCGCTTGTTCAAAAAAAATGCCCCAGTTCCAGTTAGCCTGCATCAGAAAGTTCCATCCATAAAGATAAAGCGTGATTCATTCTGCCGCGTGGCATACGGCAAGTCTGATAGCGGAGCGCCAGCGGGATGTCCGGCTGGCGCTCCGCATCGCAAATCAAAGGTAAAATAAAGATTAATTCAGGGCTTTGTCGTTGGGGGCCTTGAACAGGTTCTTCATTTCGTCGGACATGTCAAAGTTCATGTTCATGCCCTTGGGGGGGATGGGCTGCTTGAACCAGCGCTGGTAAGACTTTTCAGCCTCGCCGTTGAGTTGCAGTTCGGCAATGGTGCCGTCCACCAGCTTCTTGAAGGGGGCGTCGCCCTTGCGAACCATGCAGCCGTAGGCTTCAAAGCTCTGGGGGGTGCCCACGATGACCCAGTCGGCAGGTTTTTTGGCCTTGGCGCGTTCGCCAGCCAGCAGGGCATCGTCAATAAAGAAGGCCACGGCGCGGCCAGATTCCACCGTGCGGAAGGCATCGCCATGGTCCTTGACGCTGATGACGTTGATGCCGAGCTTCTTTTCGTCGTTCATCTTGTTCAGCAGCATTTCGGAAGTGGTGCCGGCGGTGACGGCCACATTCTTGCCCTTGAGGTCGTCAAAGTCTTTGATGCCGGAGTTTTTGTGCGTAAGCAGGCGGGTGCCGACAATAAAGAAGGTGTTGGAAAAATCCACCTGCTGCTGGCGGTCAAGATTGTTGGTGGTTGAACCACACTCGAAGTCGTAGGTGCCGTTCTGGAGCAGGGGAATGCGGTTTTGCGAGGTAATGGGGACAAAACGCACTTTCAGGTCGGGCATGTTGAGCTGCTTTTTCACAGCGTCAACAACCTTGTTGGAGTAGTCTTGCGCATAACCAATGACGTTCTGCTGCAAGTCATAGTACGAAAAAGGTACGGAGGATTCGCGATGCCCTACAACGATTACGCCGGTTTCCTTGATTTTTTTCAGGGTGCCGGTCAGTTCTTCCGCCTGAGCAGAGGCATGGGTGGCGGTAAGCAGCAACAAGCCTGCCAGCGCGGACAAAAGGATTTTTTTCAGGGTCATGGTTTCCTCCTAAAAAGGTGCATTGCAGGGAGCAAACTTTGGATTTGTTCGATAAACGTCCCCAAAATCCCTTGCGGGAAAAGTTGTGGTCCTTAACCAATGTAAACCGTCAGCGTCGGCGCACGGCCGGAAACTGGCGGAAATTACCAATATAGAGGGCTGCCGATTTGCACGGTCAAGCGCTGAGGGTGCTTTCAAAAAAGGAAAGACGTCCGCTGCCGGCAGCGCGCCCATGGCAGGCACTGTCGGCATGGCCTCATTGCTTGACGGCTTGTTCGGGGGGGGGTCCGCAGGCTGCCGCCCATGAAGAGCACAGGTTAAATTGGCAAGAAATCTGTGTTATCGCCCCTTATAACCTAGTTAGTTTTATAAATAATGAACCTCTTGTCAACAAGTTATGAAATTGACCGGCAAATCGGGCCGTAATTATCCAGCAAAGCGCAAGAAAATCAGAGTGCGCATGGGGGGCGGCAACGCACCTCGAGCCATAAAAAAGCGCCAGACATTTTGCCTGGCGCTGCTGCCTGAAAGACTGACAGGGGCGCTTTTGGGTCACACGCTGAGATTGAGACCTGCAAGAACACTCATACTGCCGTCTGAATAGCTGCCGAAATATGAACTTGAGCTATCCGAACCTGACCACCAGGCGGCCATGGACTCCACCTCTATGCGTTTGCGCATTTCTGACGGTGCTATCTGCATGGCCTTACGCGCGTCATCAAGGCCGGAAAGTGCCTCGATTTGCTGATATTGTTTGACCAGGGCAGGGTTGTCGTCAAAAAACTGCTGTATCTTTGCCTTGTCTGCGCTGTCGCTGACAACGGTGACGCTGCCGTCGGTATTAACCTGAAGGGTGAACTTGACATCGGCGTCCACGCCAAGACTGTTCAGGCCGCTGTTAATAGTGGATCCCAGGGTGCTTTTGCTGAGTACCGCCTGGGCGTTCGTGAGTTCACTATTGCTGACCGAGACCTGAACATTGCCCGTTGCGCCCAGCCTGAGGCTGACGGCAGAAGAATCCACATTCTGTGTTTTCAGTTGGGCCGTAAGTTTTTGAGCCAGATCTGGATTTTTTTTAAGCCATTCATTGATTGCGTCGGCCTGTTCGCTTTCACCGCTGACCTCAAGCTGTCCGTCGGCATTAAGCGTAAAATTCATGGGAGTGGACAGGTCGACGCCCATTTCTTTCAAGGCGGCACGCAGCTTCGTGCTCAGGTCGCTGCTTGAATCAAGGGCCGTCTGTATGGCGGTCTGAGCGGTGTTGAGCACAGTAAGCTTGCCTGTGCTGCTTACTTTCATATTCACAGAGGTGCTGGCGTCAACACCGGCGGAAGTAAGGGCCGAGCGCAGGTCCGTGCCGATGCTGGGATTGGCGTCAAGCCATGCCTGGGCTGCTTTCTGGTCAGAAGCGTCAGAGCTTGAGGCGGTCAGCTTGCCGTCTTTATCCAGCGTGAAGGTAATGTTTTCGGGGTTGCTGACCCCAATTTCCGAAAGCCCGCTCTTGACGCTGTCGTTGAAGCTTGAAAGCAATTGTTCACGATATTTGGTTATCTGGCTGAACGTCACGCGGCTGTTGTCTGAAAGCCCCATGGATTCCATGGCGTACTTGGTCAGTTCAACCATGCTGGAAAGCTGGCTGGTCATGGAGTTGCTGGAACTGAGGAGACTGCTCAGGCTACTGGACGAACTGCTGGAGGAGCTGCTGGTTCCTGTGCTCTTCAACTGCTGCCCCTGCCATTGCAGTAAGGCCGTGTTATAGCTGCTGATGCTGGATATGCTCATGGTTCCTCCCGGTAATGCTTGCCGTATAATATCTGCCTGAATCTGATGCATAATATGGGCCATTTTGAGCTTTTACCATGTATGGCCACGCAAATGGGACGCTGCGCGCGTGCGCAGGAAAAACTTGCCGTACGGGAAGATGGCGCGTATCCCTTGCAATGATGGACAGCCCACATAAAATAGGCTAGAGAGCGAGCATGGCAGTACAATCGTCCATGAATGAAACCGTTGAATTTGACGATTCAGCTCTGGCGAATCAGCTATTTGGGCCCCACAATGCGCATCTGGATCTGTTGGCTGTGGCCAGCGGGGCGCGCATCTCAAGCCGTGGAGCCCGCATTCTGATCGAATCGTCGGATGCGGATGTTCGTCAGGTCTTGTGCAATGTTTTTGTGCAACTGTATGAATTGCTGCGGGGCGGGCTTGTTCTGAGTCAGCAGGACTTTGCGCGCGCGTACGAGATGCTCAGGGCGGACTCCGGGCTGAACCTGTCGCAGATTTTCCGCGACGCGGTTTTTGTGAACACGCCCCGCAAAACGGTCACAGCCCGCAATGTGGCCCAGCGCACCTATCTTGATCTTTTACGGCGTCATGAGCTGGTTTTTGCCGTTGGCCCGGCTGGCACGGGCAAAACCTATCTGGCTGTGGCCATGGCCCTGTCCATGTTTCAGCAGCACAAGGTCAAACGTATCGTGCTCACCCGTCCAGCGGTGGAAGCAGGGGAACGTCTGGGTTTTCTGCCCGGCGATCTGGCGGAAAAAGTCAATCCCTACCTTCGGCCCCTCTATGACGCCCTGCACGATATGATGCCCCAGCCCAAGGTAGCATCCATGATGGAGGTAGGCTCCATTGAAGTGGCCCCCCTTGCCTTTATGCGGGGGCGCACCCTCAATGACGCCTTCATAATTTTGGACGAAGCCCAGAACACCACTCAGGAACAGATGAAAATGTTTCTCACGCGCATGGGTTTTGGCTCGCGGATGGTCGTTACCGGCGATATTACGCAGATTGATCTGCCTATGCAGCCTGGGGGCCAGCGTCCGCGTTCAGGGCTCATTCATGCACTAAACATCCTTCCTGATGTGCCTGGTTTGGCCGTACACCGCTTCAGCAAAGCTGACGTTGTGCGCCATCCTTTGGTGGGAGCCATTGTAAACGCTTATGATAACGCAGAAAAAGACGGCACGACCAGCTAGCTTCCTGGCTCTCATTCATGCATTGAGGGCGCGGCATCATTGCGGTTGGGGGCTGGCAGCCCTCATCATTACTTTTTTTGCCCTGTCGCTTCTGGCCGGGGCCAATTTTGAAGTGGTGCCCAGAATCTATGTGGCCGGGCAGGTGGCGGATTCTGACGTTATCGCCGACCGCGACATTCTTGTGGAAGATACGCAGGCCACCAAGGCGCGCCGCAAGCAGGTGCTGTTCTTGCAGCCGCCTGTGTATGACCTGAGCCTGGAACCCTATGTGGCTTTTCAAAACCGCATTGTGGAAATTTTGCGCAGCCTGAATAACGGGGTGGACTACAAATCCCAGGAAGGCCCTTTGCAGCGCCTGGCCGACGAGCTGACCCCGCCCGTGACTGATGAGGTGCTGCCCGAACTGTCGCATCCCGATGTTCAGTCCTATCTGCTGAAAACGCTGCTGCCCAGCATCCGCGAGCATATGGCCGAAGGGCTTGTGGGCGACATACGTTCGGCCAGGGTCGGACGCAGCGGCGTCATCATCCGCAATCTTGATAATAATACGGAAATCCTGCGCCCGGACGTGACCAACCTGCCAGACGTGCAATCGTTTCTGGCCGAGGTTTCTTCCATCGTCCGCCAGGTACCCACCTTGAACGCGCAGTCGCGGCGGGCCATCAATATTCTGCTTTCCGCCACAGTGCCAGCCTCGCTCACGCTTAACCGGGAAGCCACGCAAAAGCGCGGCAACGCCGTCATGAGCATGGTGGAGCCGGTTTACTATCAAATTCTCAAGGGCGAACTCCTGATACGCAAGGGTGAGCGTGTCAGCCGCGAACAGCAGATAAAGCTGCAAACCCTGTATAAATCCGCGTCTGACCCCATGCATTGGGGCACGGCCATGGGAACCTTTTTGTGTTCCCTGCTCCTGAGCGTCGGTTTTTTTGTCGCACCCAGCGGCAAACCCGGAACCCCGTTACGCTGTAAGGATATGCTGCTGATTTCGCTGCTGCTTCTGCTTTTTAGCGTAGGGGCTAAGATTGTCTATGTGCTTGGTCTGCGCATGGACAGCGTGACCTTTCTCAATACCCTGGGCCTGGGCTTTCCCGTGGCGGGCGCCGTGGGGCTTGTGGCCATGGTCTTTGCGGCCCGTCGCTACTGCACCATGGGGCTTTTGCTGTCGTTCTTCACCATGCTCATGTTTCAGGAAGATTTTTACTTCTTTCTGTTCCAGTTTCTTGGGGGCATGCTGGCCACATGGCTTGTGACCAACGCCCAGAGCCGTCAGGATGTGGTGTGGAGCATCGTGCCCCTGACCATAGGCCAGTCGCTCATCTGGTTCGGCACAGCCCTGCTGTCGCAGACGGCCCCGGCCGAACTGCCTATGCAGCTTGCCGCAGTGGCCATCAACAGCCTGCTGTCGCTCATCCTGCTTTTTGCCGTCAGCCCCGTGCTGGAACTGAGCTTTGGCTACAGTACGCGCTTCCGCCTGATGGAACTCATGAGCCTTGAACAGCCGCTCATGCAGGAACTTATGGTGACGGTGCCCGGCACCTATCACCATTCGCTGGTGGTATCCAACATGGTGGAAGCCGGGGCCAAGGCCATTGGCGCCAACAGCCTGCTGTGCAAGGTGGCGGCGCTCTATCATGACGTGGGCAAGCTGTCCTACCCTGAGTATTTCATCGAAAACCAGTTTGGCGGTCACAACAAGCACGACAAGCTGGCGCCGTCCATGAGCGCGCTCATCCTGCTGTCCCATGTCAAAAAAGGCACGGAACTGGCCGAACGCTACAAGCTGGGCCAGGACATTGTAGATATCATCAGCCAGCACCACGGTACGCGCATCATCCGCTATTTTTACCAGAAAGCCCTCAATTTGGGCGAAAAACCCAGAGAGTCCGATTACAGCTATCTGGGGCCAAGGCCGCAGACCAAGGAAGCCGCCATTCTCATGCTGGCCGACTCGGTGGAGGCTTCAAGCCGTACGCTCACCGATCCTACCCCGGCACGCATCAAGAGCCATATTGACGCCATCATCAAGGGGATTTTCTCCGAAGGGCAGTTGGACGAGTCCGAGCTGACGTTCAAGGATCTGCATTATCTCAGCGAGAATTTCCAGCGCATCCTTACGGGTATTTTTCACCAGCGTATTGCCTATCCCGACGCCAAAATTCGCGACGTTGCCAGCAAGGTCGGGGGTAAGGCCGACGCTAAGCCTGAAGGCAAGCCTGAAGGAAAGCCCGACGGCAAGCCTGAAGGAAAGGCCGATGGTAAGCCGGATGCCAAACCGGAGGGCAAGCCCAATGGCACGCCTGAAGCCCGGCGGGAAAGCAAGGCTGACGCCCGGCAGGAGCCCAGTGGCGAGAACGGAGGCACTGCCTCCCCGGCTGCGGGTATGCCTGTGCTTCCCTATGTTCCTGTTGTTACGCCTTATGCCGCATCGCAGGGCGGGGCGATGAATGGCAACACGGAAAATGCGAAAACCGAAAGGACGTCTGCCGCGCCCACAAATGGCGGCCGCCCGGATCTTACCGCCGCCGGGGCGCAGCCAGACCAGCCAGGGCAAGCCCAGCCAGAGCAGGGTGCGTGGCAAAAACCTTCGGACAAAGGCGCGCGGTGACATTGTTTTCTTCATCCCTCGCGCGCGCAAAAGGCGGCGGACGGGTTCGCATCTTTTGCCATTACCCTCAGGGCGCTGCCTTCACGCCGCTCCACTGGCGTCAGATGGAAACAGCGCTTGAGGCCATGCTTGAAGCCCTTCCGGCTGCGGCTCCGCGTGCCGCCGAAGAATTTCAGGTTCCGGCGGAAGTGGAGCTTTTCTTACTGGACGATGCCGCCATTGCAGATGCCAACGCCAGGCATCTCGGCTGCACTGGCCCCACCAATATTCTTTCCTTTCCCGGCGGGGCGGACGCTCCCGGAGTTTTACTGCTTTCGCTGGACACGCTGCGCAGGGAGTGCCTGCTGTACGGGCAGGATCCGTCCGAGCATGCCGTGCGGCTTCTGGCCCACGGCATGGGGCATTTGTGCGGACTGGATCACGGCCCGGCCATGGATGCCCTTTGTGAAGGCTGCATGGATGCGGGCTGCATGGCCCTGTGCAATGAAAAGGGCGCGGAGCCGGTTTGTGCAGTGTCTTTTTGATGTGAGCGGCGGATCGTGGGCGGACGAGCGGCCGTGAAGGCGAGGGCGCAGGAGTTTGCGCGGGAAAACGTCGTTGCGGTGTGCCGTAACCCTTGCGAGGGGACACCCGTACGACGGATATTATTTGGTTTGCCCCAGGGAAGCACTGATTAAAGAATCTTCTGGAAACGCGCTGGTATTTCGTCTGGCAAGGCGCGAGTTTTTTTGAAGCAGGAGTGGACTCTTCCGTCCTCGACTGTTTCAAAAAAAGTGAAGCAAGTCCGCCAAACGAAATAAATCAGCGTTTCCCTAAAGTTTTGCCAGTGCCTGACAATGTAGGTCCCGCAGCTTTCTGGCTGAAATTTCCCCTTTGTCGCGCCACTCCTCTGGCAGACGCAAATCAAGAAGCACAGCCAGATGTGCAAGAGCCATAGTGCTGAGAGGGCTGCCGCTGTCCGCATCCACCAGGCGCCAGAAACGCTGGTCAAGCCCTGATGCGTGAACCCGCCAGAGCAGGTCGCGGCGGGTTCCGGGCCGAAGCATTGAATACATGCCGCCTTTCATATGTTCGGCTGCCGCGATCGCTCCGGCTTTGGCAAAACGGACTGGCAGGCGCAAGCGGCGCGCCAGTTCCGCGCTCAGGGCAACACCACGTTTTTCATGGCCGTAGTGATGCGGCAGCAGGGCAGGATCGGTCTGGATTTTTCCGAGATCATGACAAAGCGCCATCCAGGCCGTCAGTGCGTCGCCAGCGACCATGTCCATAATGCGCAGGCTGTGCCCAAGAACCGAGTTGTTGTGCCATTGCGCCGGGCCCGCCGGAATTCGGCTCGCTTCGTCCAGTTCCGCCAGCCAGGGCCGCAAGGCTTGCCCCTGGGCCAGCACGCGAAAAAAGCGGCCAGGAGCCGGAGCCCCCAGAGCCTTGAGAATCTCGCGCCCCACACGTTCGGCGGGCAGAGCGGCCAGTTCCGCTGCCGAAAGGGCGCGCATCTGCTCAAAGGCGTTTTTGTCAATGCTCCAGTCAGGCCAGGCGGCGGCAAAGCGCGCCAGGCGGAAAATTCTTGTGGGATCGCAGGCAAAAGACGTGGGAGAGGCCGGGCGCAGAATGCGCCGCCGCAGATCGTGAAGGGCCTGTGGGTGCGAGTACAGTCTTCCCGCGCTGTCCAGGGCCAGGGCATTGACCGTGAGGTCACGCGCCATGAGGTCATTTTCGGGGCTGTTCCCGCGCAGGGGCATGCATTCACGCCCGCGCCACAGGCAAACGTGCACGCTTTTGCCCACACGGCGGGCATGGGGATGAGCATCCAGAAAATCTTCCACAGTGCCGTCAAAGGCGAAATCCAGTTCCGTGGGCGTCCGGCCCACCAGCATGTCGCGCACCGCGCCGCCAACGAGGTAAAGTTCCATGGTCGCAGTATGTCACAGTCATCCACATGAGGGAAGCGAGGAGGTGGCTTCAATGCCGGATTCGCGCCCGCCCGCCATCTGGCGCTTTGGACATCTGGCCTCATGCCTTGATGCCGCCATGCATATGGCCGCCAGCGGCCTGCTTGCGCCGTGGGACAGCGTGCAGTGCGCCGCCCAGAGCGCCGGGCGCGGGCAGTTGCGGCGCTCCTGGTATTCGCCGCCGGGCAATATCTATGTGGCCTTGCGGTTGCCGGTGACCCCACCTTTTGACGGTTCCGCAGCGGCTCCGGCCACAGCGTTTTTATTGGCAAAAGCCCTGCGGAGCGAGGGCTGGCCTGTACAGCTCAAGTGGCCTAACGATATTGTTATTGTGGACGCTGACGGGCAGCCCAAAAAATTGGCGGGCATTTTGCTTGAGGAGCGCGGCGGCATACTGCTGGCGGGTATGGGCATCAACGTGGATTTTTCCCCGCCAGCCGCCATATTACGGGCAGACGCCGCCATGGAGGCCACCTGTCTGCGTGACGCTTGCAGGCATGCGGAGGGGCAATATAATTCTACAGCGGAAGCCCTATGGCAACGGCTTGTAATGCTCATTCATTCAGCATATATTGACTGCCACTCATTTTCCGAGCAGTGGAAAAAGCGCGCCGACAGTCTTTTGCTGTGGCGTGGAAAAAATGTGGAGCTGCGCGACGATGGGCGCATTGTGCGCGGCTGGTTGGCGGGTTTAAGCCCGGCAGGCGGCCTTTGTCTTAACCGAAACGGACGGCTTGAGGAATTTTTCAGCGGAAGCCTTCTGCTAACTGGCAGAGCAGCAGTAAAGGGTTAAAAGGCATGGGCAACAAGACATTCGCGGAAGTGCAAGATTTTTTGAAGGGTAAGGTAATACTTGTCGCCAACCGGGGTATTCCGGGCAGGCGCATCTGCCGTTCCATTCGGGAACGGTTCGACGCCGTGGCAGCCATGACCGCCACTGATGTGGACAAAACCGCTCCGGCGGCCTCCACCGCTCAGGAGCTGGTTCTGCTGGGAGCAGAACCGCGCGCCTACCTGGACATTGATGGCGTCATCGCCAAGGCCAAGCAGCGCGGCGTCGTTGGCATCCACCCCGGCTGGGGGTTCGCCTCTGAAGACACGCGTTTTCCCGCGCGCTGCAAAGAAGCGGGCATTACCTTTATCGGCGCCACCGCCGAGGCCATGAACCTGCTCGGCAACAAGGTTCAGGCGCGGGAAGTAGCGCGAAAGCTCGGCATTCCTGTGGTTCCCGGTTCGGACGGCGCGGTTGACGTCCCCACGGCCAAAAAGCTTATCAGCGAGATGGGGCTGCCCATCATGCTCAAGGCTGAAGGCGGCGGCGGCGGTCGCGGTATTTTCGCCATTCACAATGAAGCTGAACTTGAGGACGCCTTTTTCAAGGCTTCCACCATGGCGCAGGCTTCTTTTGGCAACCCGCGCCTGTTTGTGGAGAAGTTTCTCGCTGACGTGCGCCACATTGAAATCCAGGTCATTGCCGACATGTACGGCAATGTCTTTGCCTTTGATGAACGCGACTGTACCGTGCAGCGCAATCACCAGAAACTCATTGAGATAACCCCCTCGCCCTGGTCGGGTCTCTCGCGCAACCTGCGCGAGCGGCTCAAGGACTACTCGCGCCGCCTGGTGCGCGCGGTGGGCTATCACAGCCTGGCAACGGTGGAGTTTCTGGTCACGCCCGAAGGCACGCCCTATCTTATCGAGGTCAATACCCGGCTGCAGGTGGAGCACGGCATCACCGAATGCCGCTACGGCATCGACCTGGTTGAAGAGCAGATCGCCGTGGCCTTTGGCGCAGAACTACGCTACCGCGAAGAAAATCTGCGTCCCTCGTACTGCGCCATGCAGGTGCGCATCAACTGCGAGAATCCGCAGGACAACTTTGCCCCCAACTCCGGCCTCATTTCGCGCTACGTGTCGCCCGGTGGCCCTGGCGTTCGCCTGGACTCCAACATCAGCGCCGGGTACGAGTTCCCTGCCAACTACGATTCGGCGGGCGCTCTGCTCATTTCCTATGCCCATGACTGGGAAAAGACCCTTGGCATCATGGAGCGCGCGCTCAGCGAATATGTCATTGGCGGCATCAAGACCACCATTCCTTTCTACCGCCAGCTCATAAAAAATCCCCTGTTCCGCCAGGGCAACATCAACACCAACTTTATCGCCAACCATCCGGAGCTCATGGTTTATACCGACCTTGCTCCCGAGGGCGAACGCCTTTCCAAGCTGGTGGCCGAAATATCCGCCAAGGGTTTCAATCCCTACGTGCAGCTGGGGGAATACCGCTCGGATACCACGCCCTGTCTTGGCCCCTTTGAGCCGGTAATGCCCGCCATCACTTCGGCGCAGCGGCGGCAGCCTTCGCCCTATCCGCAGGGCGACCGTCTGGCTACCCTGGATTACATCCGTGATTCCGGGAAGGTGCATTTTACCGACACCACACCGCGCGACTTCACCCAGTCCAATTCCGGCAACCGCTTCCGCCTTGCCGAAGACCGGCTTATTGGCCCGTATCTGGACAACGTGGGGTACTTCTCCATTGAAAATGGCGGCGGCGCGCACTTCCACGTGGCCATGCTGGCCAATATGACCTATCCCTTCACCGAAGCGAAGGAATGGAACCGCTTTGCCCCCAAGACCATGAAGCAGCTTCTGGTGCGCTCCACCAACGTGCTGGGCTATACGCCGCAGCCCCGCAACCTCATGCTCAAGACCGGAGAAATGATCTGTGACCATTACCAGATCATCCGCTGCTTTGACTTTTTGAACCATATTGAAAACATGCGGCCCATGGCCGAAGTGGTTCTTAACCGCAATGACGTCATTTTCGAACCCGCCATCTCCATGTCCTGGGCCAAGGGTTTTGACGTGCAGCACTACCTTGGCGTCACGGAAGCCATGTTGCGCATGGTTGCCAGCGTCATGGGCGTGGACCCCAAGGAAGCTTCGCGGCACATCATTCTGGGTCTCAAGGATATGGCCGGGGTCTGCCCCCCGCGCTTCATGACGGAACTGGTCACGGCCATACGCAAAGCCTGGCCCGAACTTGTGCAGCACTATCACCGCCACTACACGGACGGCCTTTTTGTGCCCTCCTGCGGCGCGGCGGCCAAAGCCGGAGCACACATTATCGATGTGGGCCTGGGTTCGGCCGTGCGTGCGTACGGCCAGGGCGACGTGCTGTCCACCATGGCCTACATTGAGGACGAACTTGGCCTTACGTGCCATCTGGACAAGAGCGCCATCCGTGACGCCAATTTCGTCTGCAAGCAGATCATGCCGTATTATGACCGCTACTGCGCGCCGTACTTCCAGGGCATAGACTATGACGTCACCCTGCATGGCATGCCCGGCGGGGCCACTTCTTCCTCGCAGGAAGGGGCCATGAAGCAGGGCTACATCCACCTGTTGCCCTACATGCTCAAGTTCCTTGAGGGCACGCGCCAGATCGTGCGGTATCATGACGTTACCCCGGGTTCACAGATCACCTGGAACACGGCATTTCTGGCCGTGACCGGAGCCTGGAAGCGCGGCGGTGAAGACGAGGTGCGTTACCTGCTTCAGGTGCTTGCAGAAGTGACGCGCACGCCGGAAGAGGATTTGTCGCAGGAAATGCGCAAGGCCCGTCTGCACATCTACCGTGACTGCAACGATGCCTTCCGCAATCTTCTGCTTGGCAAGTTCGGCAAGCTGCCTCTGGGCTTCCCTGCGGACTGGGTGTACATGAGCGCTTTCGGCGCGGAGTGGAAAAACGCCGTTGCCAGCCGTACCGAGGTGTCGCCTCTGGAATCGCTGGTGGACATAAACCTGTCTGCGGAAGAAAAAGCCTGCGCCGACATTCTCAAGCGCAAGCCCAATGAAGAAGAGTTTGTGCTCTACCTCAATCATCCGGCGGACGCCCTCAAGACCATACAATTCAAGGCCAAGTTCGGCGATCCCAACAACCTGCCCCTGCACGTGTGGTTTGAAGGGCTGAAGGTCGGTCAGGATCTGTACTTCAACGACAGCAGCGGCAAGCCGCATCATCTGCAGTTGTTGAGCATCTCCTCGCCCAATGAGACCGGCATATCCATCTGCCGTTATGTGCTGGATTCCGAGTTCATGAGCAGCGAGGTGCAGGTGCGCCAGCCCGTGGGGACCGCCGCCAAGGGCGCACTTATGGCCGATCCTTCCAACCAGTTCCATGTGGCCGCGCCAAGCAATGGCGATCTCTGGGTCATGTATGTGCACCCCGGCGACGTGGTCAGGGCTGGCGAGGAACTGTTCAACGTGTCCATCATGAAGCAGGAAAAAGCCGTGCTCGCCCCTGTGGACGGCATGGTCAAACGTGTGCTTAAAACCGCTGACTTTAAAGAAAGCAAGCAGATGGTTTCTGTGCGCGAGGGCGAACTCATTGTGGAGCTTGGCCCTGTGCCGCGTGTGTGCGCCAATGAAGCCTGCGGTCAGCCCATTCCCATGGAAAACATCACCTTCTGCCCCTATTGTGGTTCAAAGGTCAGTTAGGGAAACGCTGATTTATTCCGTTTGGCGGACTTGCTTCACTTTTTTGAAACAGTCGAGGACGGAAGAGTCCACTCCTGCTTCAAAAAAAGAGCGCGCCTTGCCAAACGAAATACCTGCGCGTTTCCAGGAGGCTCTTTAATCAGTGCTTCGTTAGGTTACACGACATTGACGCTTTTTGGCTTCCGGAAGGTTGTCTTCCGGAAGCCAAAACCCCTGGAGCAGAATATTTTGAGAAAATGTATTCTCAAAATTTATGGTACGCTCGCCCCGGCGCTTAGCCGCGCAAGCAAATAGCGCGTACGGCTTCGCGGCGGGCGTCTGCTCAGGCAGTCGCCAGAGCAATTTCAAAGTGAAGTTGCTCTAATGCCGGCAACCCCGATACGCCGGCGCATCAGTATTTCTGTCATACCAGCCGTGGGCCTTCTGCCGCGTGGTAATTTGTAGACAGTTTGCCGATGCCGATCTACAATTTCCTAGGTTGCAATGCTTCTGTTTCCCAAACCGGAGGAAGACATGGGTAAGAGTACCGCCGCCAAACCTGCGCAGAACAAGGCCAAGGGGCATACCCCTGAAGCCATTCAGAAAAAACTGGTGCTTACGGGTGCCGACATTGTGCAGCTTGGACCTGAAGCGGAATTGCTTGTTGGTGGTAAAAACTATAACACAGCGTTAATCAGCCAGATCGAGGGCATTCAGGCGCCGTATTTTCGCGCCATATCCTCTCTGGCCTTTCACCAGCTTCTCGATGAAACCAAGGTGAACGGGCGCGTGGTGCGCAGTGTTGTGGACCGTGAATACGGACGCATTGACTGGAACGACCCCGAAATTAACCAGGACCCGGACTTTCTGCAAAAATTTGTGCGCCAGCTCGGCAAACAGATTTATCAGGCCGCCAAGGCCGAAGGCGAGCAGTCGCACACCAAACTGCGTACCTTTATCAACAACATCGTTGAAGGCTTTGCCACCTCGCCCGAGGGCATTGACCAGTTGCGCAAGCGCTCTGTCATTGTTCAGGCGGCCATCCTTTCCGTGGAGGTTCCCTCCGAGGTAAGCGAGGCTGTGCGCGGGGCGTACCGCGAGATCTGTCAGGACAATTCCGACGACATGACCCCTGTGGCCGTGCGTTCTTCCGCCGCTGGCGAAGACTCGCGCAAAAAAGCCTTTGCCGGCCTGCAGGACACCTATCTGAACATGGTGGGTGAAGAAAAGGTTGTCGAAGCGTACCACTGGGACTGTGCATCAGCCTACAACCTGCGCTCCATGACCTATCGCCGCGAGGCTATTCTGGACGCGCTGGCCAAGGCCGAAGCAACGGGCGACGAGTCCATTGCCGAAACCGCCAAGAAAGAGTGGGCCATTGAGCACACGTCTCTTTCTGTGTGCATGATGCAGATGATCAACCCCGTCATTTCCGGTACGGCCTTTTCCGCTGATACGGCCACCGGCTGCCGCGGCACCAGCCGCAGGGAGCTCGTGAGCATCGATGCCAGCTATGGCCTCGGCGAGGCCGTTGTGGGCGGCAAGGTTACGCCCGACAAACTGTATGTCTTCCAGCGCGACGACGGTGCCGAAGTTGTCATCCGTCAGATGGGCTGCAAGGACATGAAGATTGTTTATGACGAAAGGGGCGGCACCAAGGAAGTGGAAGTGCCCGAGCTTGAGGCGCTGCGCTGGGCGCTTTCGCTCAGCCAGGCAGAACGTGTGGCCCAGGGCGTGCGCGCCGTAAGCAAGGCTTACGACGGCATGATTATGGACACGGAATTCTGTATTGACGCCAATGACAAGCTCTGGTTCGTGCAGGCCCGGCCTGAAACCCGCTGGAATGAAGACCTGGAATTGCACCCCACGACCATCTTCATGCGTCGCCGCGAAGTTGATCCCAAGGCCGCGGATGGAGCTGAAGTGCTGGTAGAGGGCAATGGTGCTTCACGCGGGGCGGGTCAGGGTACGGTGCGCTTTTTGCGTTCGGCCCTGGAGCTCAACAAGATTGCCAAGGGCGACGTGCTTGCCGCCGAGCGCACCGACCCGGACATGGTGCCGGGTATGCGTGTGGCCTCCGCCATTATGGCTGACGTGGGCGGCGACACAAGCCATGCCGCCATCACTTCGCGTGAACTCGGCATTGCCGCCGTTATCGGCATTCAGCGCCTTGATGTGCTGCGCGCCCTGGACGGCGCCGAGGTTACGGTTGACGGTACGCGCGGACGTGTGTACCGCGGCCTGCTGCCTCTGCACGAAGTTGGCGGCGAAATGGACGTGGCCAAGCTGCCTGCCACCAAGACCAAGGTCGGCCTTGTGCTTGCCGACGTGGGTCAGGCGCTCTTTCTTTCACGCCTGCGCGATTTTGACCAGTTTGAAGTGGGTCTGTTGCGCGCGGAATTCATGCTGGGCAATATCAGCATCCACCCGCAAGCCCTGGAAGCCTTTGACAAGGGCGAGCTTGAAGGGGTGGTGCATGCCAAGCTGAAGGAGCTGGAAGACCGCCTTTCCAAGGTTCTGCGCGAGCAGATGTCCGTCGGGCTCATAGTCTTTAATCTTAACCTGCGCGAATACGTGGGCGAGGTTACTGGCCTTGCCGCCGAACTGGGTGCCCTGGCCGACACCAGCAAAAACCTCAATGCCGAAGACGTGCTGTTGCAGCACCGCAAAATGCGCGAGCTGGATCACAAGATTGACCAGCATATGGAGATGGCCTCGCGCCGCATCGAGGTTCTCAAGACTTCGCCCGATCTGGCTGACCATGTGCGCATTATTATGGGCTATGACGACGAACTTGCCCTGCAAAACAGCTCTGACCCCGAATCCGGCAAGCGCATTGCCGAAATTGAAGCCAGCGTTGAAGCCCATGTGAAGCGCATCAAGGACCTGCCGGGCGTGATGCGTCTTATGGACAACATCGCCCACCTGCGTGAAGAGGTGGGGCTGCGCTCCGGCCTCAAGAAAGAAATGGACGACGTGCGCAACCTGCCGGAAAAAATCCACAGCATCATCAAGGCTCGTGGCTTCCGTACCGGCAAGGAGCATTATGTGCAAACCCTTGCCCAGAACCTGGCGCTCTTTGCCATGGCCTTCTACGGCAAGCCCATCACCTATCGCACGACGGACTTCAAGAGCAACGAATACCGCAACCTGCTTGGCGGCAATCTCTTCGAACATTTTGAAGACAACCCCATGCTCGGGTACCGCGGCGTTTCGCGCAACATCCATGACTGGGAAATTGAGGCCTTCAAACTGGCGCGGGGCGTATACGGCGGCTGCAATCTGCGGATGATGCTGCCCTTTGTGCGCACCCTTGAAGAAGCCCGCTCCATGCGCAGCTATCTTGAACAGGTGCACAAGCTCAAGAGCGGTCAGGACGGCCTCAAGATTATCCTCATGTCCGAGTTGCCCTCCAACGCAATTCTGGCCAAGCAGTTCATTTCGGAGTTTGACGGTTTCTCCATCGGCTCCAATGACATGACCCAGATGGTGCTGGCTACCGACCGCGACAATGCGCGCCTTGCGCACATCTATGATGAAGAAGACCCAGCCGTTATCTGGGCTATTCTGGTGAGCATCTTCACCGGACTCAAGTACGGCAAAAAGGTGGGCTTCTGCGGTCAGGGCGTGTCCAACAGCCTTATCCTGCGCGGCCTGGTGGCCATTGCGGGCATTACGTCCGCCTCGGTGGTGCCTGACACCTATTACCAGACCGTGTTCGACATTGCCGCCGTGGAAGGGGAAAACATCCCCACTTCCGATCTCGGCAAATGGCTCGGCCAGCAGCACCACCAGCGCCTGGCGGGGCTTATGGAAAAGGCCGGGTACGGGCATATCCTCAAGAAATACAAGGATCCGCAGGATATCCTGGAATGGTACGAAGGGGAGTTGCAGCGCCGTCACGAGCAGTTCCGCGAGCATCTCGACACGCCCAAGGAAGACTTCTACCGGTCGGAGCTGCAAAGCTTCCGTTCCACTTTCCACAAGCCTGTGATCTATGCCACGTGGAACTGGGACGATACCGTGCTGGACGCCCTGCACCATGCAGGCTTCCAGAACTTTGAGGAACAGGCCCAGGCCCTTGCGGCAGCCCGTTCCATACAGGAATAGCACCAAAGAACCTCACAGGCTTCAGAGCCTGACAGCAAAACGGCCCGAAACCTTTTTGGTTTCGGGCCGTTTTGGCATTTTTGCCTGGTGTGGAACTACGTTCGGGCCGGATGGTCGGCTTCCCTTTCCGGCATAGGCAGGCGCTGTAAAATTTCACCGTGAACGAACGTTGCCGGCTGCATGGCAAGCGCTCGTCATGACGGCAGGGGGCGCGGGTTATTGCGCTTTTTTTGTAGTGACTAACGCCCGGACGGACATCTTCAATTTTTGCCAAGATGCATCCAAAGGGAGTCAAATTTAATTCAGATAAAAGTAAAGGCTGTGCAACAGGTACTCTTCACCTTCGCTTGCCGCCAGGGCCAGCAGTTTACGCTTGATGCGAGGCAGCGGCGCAAGGTCTTTGCCCAGAAGTTCAAGGTCTGCGAGCATGCGGGCTGATTCACTGGCTGTCGCCTTTTTGCTTACATAGCCCCAGACGTGTTCGGCGGCATTTCTGGCCTTGCCTGGCTCAAGATCGCAGGCAAGGGCATCTTCAAGCAGGGCGTAAAAGGCTTCCGCTGCAGGACAATCGCTTTTGAGCAACTGGCGTATGGCGGAATAGGCGTTGGGGCTGCGCTCCAGCACGAGATACTTGTAGCGCGCCCATTCTTCCGTGAGGTTTTTACGCGGCAGGTCTGGCTCGGTCAGATTTGCGCATTTGATGGCAGAGAGGTTTTTGTCCTTCACTTCCAGCATGACATCAAGTTCGCGTTCTTCCAGCAGGCCGTGCATCTGCATGAAAGGGCGCATGGCGATGGTGAGGGAGTGCATGCCCGCTTTGCCGCCCGCCAGCTGCTGCGAATAATGGATTTTCTGGCGTCCGCTACGGGCGTTCCAGGTAGCCCCTGCGAGGTCAAGCCAGTGCTGCATGTCACCGTGCGGGGGCGGGTTCAGCTCGTGATGAAAAATGTCAAAAATGGCGGGCAGTGCAAAGTCGTGGCACACTGCCAGAACATCCTCAATGGTGTAGATGCGCTCGTCATTTTCCAGGGCCAGCCGGTGCAGGATAGCATCGGGCAAAGCAGCAAGATTGTCGCGCAGCCTTTGCAACGCCGAAGCCCTGTCGCCATAGCCCCCGCCCAAATGCAGGATTATGCGGCACTCCGGGCCAGCCTGCAGGGCGTCAAGAAAGGCCGCGTGATAGGCAAGGTCGGCCACGGCTTTACGCACCACATCTTCACGAGGGGAATTGAGCACCGTGTACTGGCCGGGATGCATGGAAAGACGTACGCCGCTTTGGCGCGCAAGGGCGGCCAGATTTTCAAGCTCCGGCCGCAATGCGGCCTGCCAGTCAAAATCAGTGGTCTCATGCGAGGCCAGCGGGATACAGTCGGAACTGATACGCATGAGTGCAAGGCACTCGCTGCGGCAATAGCGCAGCATGGCTTCCAGCGCGCCCAGATTGTTCCGGCTGACGGCCAGAAGGTTGTCGCGGCTCGCGTGCGCCAGGGTAAGGCTGCTTTGCGCCGCCCCGGGCAGACCAACGGTTTTACAGGCAAAGCCGTAGCGGATCATAAAAAATACCTCTGGTGCAAAAAAGCCCCCGCTTGCGCGGGGGCTTTGTCATTCTACAAATCGGGAAGCGCCGGGCTGGCTTAGTACATGCCGCCCATGCCGCCCATTCCACCCATGCCGCCCATGTCAGGCATGGCAGCGTCTTTCTTGGGTTCGGGCTTTTCGGCAATGGCGCATTCGGTGGTCAGCAGCAGGGAAGCCACGGAAGCGGCATTCTGCAGGGCCGTACGGGTGACCTTTTTGGGGTCGATGACGCCAACCTTGATGAGGTCTTCGTAGTCGCCGGTGGCGGCGTTGAAACCGAAGCCGTCCTTGCCTTCACGCACCCTTTCGACCACGATGGAGCCTTCAAAGCCGGCATTGTGGGCGATCTGGCGCAGGGGCTCTTCAATGGCGCGGCGGATGATGTTCACGCCAGCCAGTTCGTCGTCGTCAGCGGGCTTGATGTCGCAAAGGATTTTGGCCACGCGGATGAGGGCGGTACCGCCGCCAGGCACAATACCTTCTTCCACGGCAGCGCGGGTGGCATTGAGGGCGTCTTCAACGCGGTCTTTCTTTTCCTTCATTTCCACTTCAGTGGCAGCGCCCACATGCACCACGGCCACGCCGCCCACCAGCTTGGCAAGACGTTCCTGCAGCTTTTCGCGGTCATAGTCGGAGGTGCTGTCTTCGATCTGGGCGCGGATCTGCTTCACGCGGGCCTTGATGTCTTCGCTCTTGCCAGCGCCGTCAACAACAGTGGTGTTTTCCTTGTCGATGACGATGCGCTTGGCGGTGCCAAGTTCGGCCAGGCTCATGTTTTCAAGCTTGGAGCCGGTGTCGTCGGAAGCCACCTGGCCGCCGGTCAGCACGGCGATGTCCTGAAGCATGGCCTTGCGGCGGTCGCCGAAGCCAGGAGCCTTCACGGCCACAACCTGAAGAGCGCCGCGCAGCTTGTTGACCACCAGGGTGGCCAGGGCTTCGCCTTCCACGTCTTCAGCGATGATCATGAGGGGACGGTTCACCTTGGCAACCTGCTCAAGCACGGGCAGCATGTCTTTCATGCTGGAGATTTTCTTTTCCGTGCACAGGATGTAAGGATTGTCCATTTCGCAGACCATCTTTTCGGGATTGGTCACGAAGTAGGGGGAAAGGTAGCCGCGGTCAAAGCGCATGCCTTCCACCACGTCCATGGTGGTTTCGAGGCCCTTGGCTTCTTCAACCGTGATGACGCCTTCCTTGCCCACTTTGGACATGGCCTCGGCAATGATGTTGCCGATGGTGGTGTCGGAGTTGGCAGAAATGGTGCCGATCTGGGCAATTTCTTTCTGGTCGCGGGTAGGCTTGGCAAGATTGGCCAGTTCGGCGATCAGGCCTTCAACAGCCTTGTCGATGCCGCGCTTGATGGCCATGGGGTTGCGGCCGGCGGCCACAAGCTTGATGCCTTCGCGGTAGATGGCCTGAGCCAGAATGGTGGCGGTGGTGGTACCGTCGCCAGCGGCATCGGAAGTTTTGGAGGCCACTTCCTTGACGAGCTGAGCGCCCATGTTTTCAAACTTGTCGGAAAGTTCGATTTCCTTGGCAACCGTTACGCCGTCCTTGGTGATGACGGGAGCGCCAAACGACTTTTCAATGACCACGTTGCGGCCTTTGGGGCCAAGGGTGACCTTGACGGCGTTGGCAAGCTTATCGACGCCACGGGAAAGTTTTTCACGGGCTTTGACATCAAAAAAAATTTCTTTAGCAGACATTGGGACATTTCCTCCTAGTGGTAATGCGGCAAAGGTGGGAGTTAGTCGATGATGGCGAGAATGTCTTCTTCGCGCATGACCAGATGGTCAACGCCGTCAAGCTTTACTTCAGTACCGGCGTACTTGTTGAACAGCACTTCGTCTCCGGCTTTGACGGCCAGAGGGGTGCGCTCGCCATTATCCCCTACCTTGCCGGGACCCACAGCCACAACCTGACCCTTGGACGGCTTTTCTTTAGCCGTGTCGGGGATGAACAGGCCACCGGCGGTCTTTTCTTCGGATTCAAGGCGTTTGACCAGAACACGGTCGTTAAGGGGTTTCAGCTTCATGACGTCAGATCCTCCCGGAAATGTTATTATCGTCCCTCAGGGACACAGCTATGGACGCAAAATAGCGTACATGCTGGAAATATTGCGCGTAACAGGCCATGTTGAACAGTCTGTCCAATCCGGCCCCGCACCGGCATAGAAATAAGACATGCTGGCGGGTTGAAAAGGGGGTTGTGTGGAATTTTTTTGAAGTTTTTTCTAACCATATAAAATAATTGTAAATTACATGATTAAAAAAGAATCCGCACATCCGCTATTTCCGGCATCCGGCCCTTGCGGCAACCCGGCAAACCGGGACGCCGGACAGCGAAAGATCTTCGCGGGCTGTTACGTCACGGCACCATACGTTATTGGGCGGCAAAGTAAAGCCCAACTCTGCAATGACAGCGCAGCCAGAACTTGCTGGCTGTTGCTGCTGGAACGGCCCTTTGCGTCAGCCCTTGACTCGACGAGAACAATGACATTTTGAAATACTTTTGTGGGGGAGGGACCCTTTTGTAAAAGGGTCCCTCCCCCACGCCCCCACCCCCTAAAACTTTTACTGTATTTTATAACAGCACAACGATTTTATGATCCGAAGGAGGCAGAAACAACGTCTTACAGACAGCGCACCATCCAGGGCTTATTTGCGTTCAGGGACGTCATCGCAAGACAGCCTGAAAAACATATTGGCCAAAAACGTCACAGGGGCCGCTGCGTTTGGCAGCGGCTCCTGTGACGTTTGTTTACTGTTTGCGGTATGCGGCCTGATGCGCTTACGCGCTGGCCTCATCTACCAGGAAGACGATGGAATAGTAGGGGATGCCGCCGTGCAGCGAAAGGCCGATCTGGCACGTGCGGCTTGAAGAGTAGCCGACCTCGCAGGTGCTGACCTGCATGCGCAGACTCTTGAGCGCGGATTCATTGAGTTCCGGGTGTGTGAAGCCACGGTCGCCCGCCCAGCCGCAGCAGTTGATGCCGTCCGGCACGATGACGTTTTCGGCGCACATTTTGGCGAGCTTTTCAAGTTTGCCCTCGAGGCCCATTTTGCGCACCGAGCAGGTGGCGTGCAGGGCAATGGTTTTGGGCAGCTTGGTGAACTTGAGACTGCCATCCATCTTTTCAAGAATGAACTCAATGGGCTCCATCAGGGTCAGCGACGGGTCAAGGGTTTGCTTCATGTGCAGCAGGCAGGGGCTGGTTTCGCAAAGCACGGGGTATTGCCCGTTGTTGCTGGCCTCCTTGAGGGCGGCTTCCAGTTCCTTTTCCTTTTTGTGGGCGGCGTCGGCAAGGCCCTTGCTGGCAAAGGCCATGCCGCAGCAGAGCTTGTCCAGATTCTTGGGCAGAATGACGTCGTAGCCGCCCTTGAGCAGAACGCTGATGACCGCTTCCGGTTCAGTGCGGCGATCCGTGTGTTCCTCGCCGGGGCCCATGTTGCGGGCTATGCAGCTTGGAAAGTACACCACTCGTTTGGGATTGGCGCTGTGGGTTTCAGGCAGGCGTATTTTGCTGCCGCCCTTGGGCATATCCCTGTTCCAGAGAGGAGCCTTGTTGAAGGTGACGCAACGCAGCAGCCTCGCGCCGTTATCCATAAAGGTGGTGCCCAGGGCGCGGTGCAGCTTGTCCACACTGTTGAGCGCAAAGGACATGGCCCGGCAGGTTCCGGCAAAGTGGTCGGCAATGCTGTTGGCGACTTTTTTGCTCAGGTTGCCTGCCTCTCTTTTGCGCAGGCTCTTGATGAAGACGCCGGTGTCCACTCCAGCGGGGCAGCGGGGGCGGCACAGGCTGTCGGTGGCGCAGGTGGCGTTGCCCATATACTCGTACTGCGTTTCAAGGTTTTTCAGTTCCTTGCTGCCGGGGGCAACCTCGCGCAGGCGGCATATTTCGCGGTATGCCGTGATGCGCTGACGCGGGGTGAGGGTCAGGTTGCGGGACGGGCAGACCGATTCGCAGAAACCGCATTCCATACACTTGTCCACAAGCTCGTCAGCCGGATGCAGGGGCTTGAGGTTCTTGATGTGCCCCTGCGGGTCGGAATTCATGAGCACGCCGGGGTTGAGAATGCTCTTGGGGTCCAGCAGTTCCTTGACGGATTTCATGATGCTGTAGGCGGCCGCGCCCCATTCCAGCTCGACAAAGGGGGCCACGTTGCGGCCCGTGCCGTGTTCGGCCTTGAGGGAGCCGTCGTATTTTTCGGTGATAAGCTTGCAGAAATCGTCCATAAAGGCCGCATAACGCGTCACTTCAGTGGGCGAGCCGAAGTCCTGCCAGAAAACGAAATGCAGGTTGCCGTCCCTGGCGTGGCCGAACAGGGGGGCCACTGCGTACCCGTGACGGGCAAACAGGTCTTGCAGGTCTGTGGCGGCTTCGCCCAGGCGCTCAAGGGGAAAGGCCACGTCTTCAATGACAATGGAGGTGCCCACAGGGCGCATGCCACCCACGGAGGCCAATATGCCCTTACGGATCAGCCAGAGTTTGCTGTATTCTTCGGGCTTGTCGGTAAATGCGTGCGGCCGCACGAATTTTACGTCCGTGAAGGCGGCGTTGATGGTGGCGATGTTTTTGTCCAGGTCTTCCTGGGTTGAAGCGCGCGTTTCCACCAGCAGAGAGCAGACCTTGTCGTCAAGGGTATCCAGCCCATCGGGCAGGCCGGGGGTGCCTTCCACAGAGCGCAGAGAAGCCCTGTCCATAAGCTCGGCAGAGGAGACGGGCAAAGTGGCCACGGCGGAAGCGAGATCACAGGCATCCTTGACCGTGGGCAGCAGCATGAGGGCTGACGCCTTGAACGGCGCTTCTTCCACCGTGCGGTAGGTCACTTCGGCAATGAAGCCCAGGGTGCCTTCAGACCCCACCATGAGGTGTTGCAGGATTTCATAGGGATCTTCGTAATCAACCAGGGCGTTGATGCTGTAGCCCGTGGTGTTTTTGATCTTGAACTTGCGGCGGATGCGGTCGGCCAGGGCTGCGTCGCTCATGATCTTGTTTCGAAGAGCGGTCAGGCCGTCAAGGATGTGGCTGTGGGTTCTGGCAAAGGCCGCGCGGCTTTTGGCGTCGGCGGTGTCCAGCAGGGTGCCGTCTGACAGGACCATGCGGGTGGACAGCACCGTCTTGTAAGAGTTGTCGGAAGTGCCGCAGCACATGCCGCTGGCGTTGTTGGCAAAAATGCCGCCGATAAAACAGCTGTCGATGGAGGCCGGGTCCGGCCCGATTTTTTTGCCGAATTCCGCCAGTATCTTGTTGGCCCCGGAACCGATGATGCCGGGTTGAAGCGTGATTTTTTCGGCGTGCTCGCCCACGCGCCAGTCTCTCCAGCCCTGACCGATGCGCACCAGTACGGAATCCGTCACGGCCTGGCCTGAAAGGCTGGTGCCTGCCGCGCGAAAGGTTACGGGCACGCGCATGCGGTCAGCCACGCCCATAAGCTCAATTATTTCTTCTTCATTAAGCACGTCCACCACAAGCTTGGGGGTAAGGCGGTAGACGCTGGCGTCTGTGCCATAGGCAAACAGGCGCAGTGGATCAGTATATATCCGATTTTTTGGGATAAAGGCCAAAATGGCGTCATGAAATTCTTTGTGGGGTGATGTCAGCATCAGGAGTCCTCCAGGGCAGGGCGAACCTGCGATGATTTACGGATAGCAGCACTTAAATTACCTATTGTTAATAAAAATCGCTAGTGGAAAAGTTAGGCAAAACGCTAGGATTAGAAGTGAAAATACAATCTTTATAGTAGGATATAAACTTATTTACTAATTTTTTTGGCAAACAGGAGTGTTGTTTCTCCGCCAGGTTCCTGAATGTCAGAAATTATCCAAACATCGGCGACACCACGCAGGAATGCTGCCATGCAAAGCCTGCCGCGCGCATTTAGCCCTTCTGCCTTTTGCAAAAGGGCAGATGAGCTAAATGCTATAAAGGTTTTAGGGGGTGGGGGCGTGGGGGAGGAGACCCTTTTGCAAAAGGGTCCCTCCCCCACAAAGTATTCCAACGCGAACCTGATCAAGCTATCGCAACCGGCTTTGTTTCCCTCCGCGCGGCAAAGCTTCGGTAAAAAAGACGAGACCATGCCGACAGCACTCAGGGGGTCTGAGTGTGCGGCACGGTCTCGTTGGGTCTGGTTGCGTCGGCCTGATCTTATTGATCAGGCCGTATCGGCCACGTTTTGTTCGTCGGGCCGCGTCAGATTTTTTCGATCTTTACGGCGCAGGCTTTGTATTCAGCCGTCTTGGTAATAGGATCCATGGCAGGATTGGTGAGCCAGTTGGCGTTGCTTTCACGGAAGTGAAAGGCCATCCACACCATTCCCACGGGCATGTCGTCCGTGACCTTGGCCCGCACCGTCACTGATCCCCGGCGTGAAGATACGCGGATGGTCTCGCCGTCGGCTATCTGCAACCGGGCGGCATCTGCGGTGGATATGTCCGCCGTGTCGTAGCCCATGAGCGTGTTGAGGCCCTTGCTGCGGCCCGTTTGCGTTCTGGTATGGTAGTGGTAGAGCCGCCTGCCGGAACTGAGAACAAAGGGGTATTCCGCATCGGCGACTTCCGCTGCCGGCGTCCAGTTGACGGACACGAACAGTCCTTTGCCGCGTGTGAATGCCCCGTCCTTGTGCAGTACCGGGGTTCCGGGGTGGTCTTCATGCGGGCAGGGCCATTGCAGGCCATCACCCTCGATGCGGCGATACTTGATGCCGCGGAATAATTCGGCCAGTACCGATATTTCGTTATCCCACAGATCCTGGGCAGAGTCCGATTCCCAGTGATGACCAAAGCGGGCAGCCAGCTGTTTGAAAATCCACCAATCCATTTTCGCCTGGCCTGGCGCGGCGCTGGCGGCACGTACCCGGCTGATGCGGCGTTCGCTGTTGCTGAATGTGCCGTCCTTTTCGCCCCAGGCTGCGGCTGGCAGGATCACATGAGCAAAGCGCGTTGTTTCATTGGGAAAAATATCCTGCACCACCAGAAATTCCGCAGAAGCCAGGCAGCGTTCCACATGGCCGATATCGGGTTCCGTATTGGCAAGATTTTCGCCAAATATATACATGGCTTTGATTTTCTTTGACTTGAGGCCATCAAGCATGTCGGGCATCATCATGCCCGGCCCTGTGGGCAGGGACGTTTTCCAGAATTGCTCCAGCCTTTCCCTGGCGGCCTTGTCGGCCACCTTGCCGTAACCGGGATAGGTGTCCGGCAGAGCGCCCATATCACAGGACCCCTGCACGTTGTTCTGCCCGCGCAGAGGATTCACACCGCCCAATGCTTTGCCCACATTGCCCAGAAGCATTTGCAGCGCCGCGCAGGTCAGCACGTTGTTAACGCCGCAGGTATGCTCTGTAATGCCAAGGGTGTAGGCCAGCATGGCAGGTTTGACCGAGGCCAGGTCGCGGGCGGTACGCTCAATGATTTCAGGCGCGATGCCGCAAATGGGCGCGGCCCGCTCCGGCGTACAGTCGGCCACGTTGCGCCGCAGTTCTTCAAAGCCCACGGTGTGCTGCGCCACAAAATGCTTGTCATACAGGTCATCCCTGATGAGCACGTGCATGATGGCGTTGAGCAGGGCGATATCCGAACCCACGCGCAGTTGCAGGTGGCTTTCTGCCTCCTTGGCGATGTCGGTGCGGCGCGGGTCCACGACAATGAGTCGGCACCCGTTGCGCACGGCCCGTTTGACAAGGGTTCCGGCCACGGGATGCGCCTCCGTGATATTGGAACCAATGAGTAGAATCATCTTGGCTTCACCCAGATGGGCAAAGCTGTTGGTCATTGCACCTGAACCGAACGATGTGGCCAGACCGGCCACAGTGGGGGCGTGTCAGGTACGCGCGCAGTGATCAATATTATTGGTCTTGAACACCGCGCGAAAGAGTTTTTGCATCTGGTAGTTATCTTCATTGATACTACGGGCACAAGCCACACCGGCCACAGAGTCCGGGCCGTGATTTTTAATGGCCTCAGAAAATTTGGAAGCTATGAGGTCAAGAGCCTCGTCCCATGAGGCCGTCCTGAACGTGCCGTCCTGGAGGCGAATAAGGGGATCGGTGAGCCGCTCCTTGCTGTAGATGAAGTCATAGCCAAAGCGCCCCTTGACGCACAGGCTGCCCTTGTTGGGGCTGCCGTCTTCAACGCCGTTGACCTCAATTATACGCCCGTCCTTGACGGACAGGTTCAACTGGCAGCCCACGCCGCAGTAAGGGCAAGTGGTGCGCACCGTGTCTATTTTGTCTTCACGCACGGCAAGGCCATAGGACTTCTTTGCCGTAAGCGCCCCTGTGGGACATGCCTGAACGCATTCGCCGCAGTGGGTGCAGCGTGTGTAGTCCACCAGGGGCCACCAGGATTCTTTTTCAGCCCTGCGGCCGAACTGCGGCGGGATGGCGTCATTGACCTGAATGGCCGAGCAGACCGAGGCGCAACGCCCGCACTGCACGCAACGGCTGAAGTCGCGCGTGATCATCGGGTGGTCGTCATCCAGGGGAAAATTTCCCGGTTCCGGCACAAGGTCTTTGACAGGCACATTGCACTTCATGGTCAGTGCCTGGAGCTGGCATTTGCCTTCGGCGGGGCAGGGATGCTCACGATGGGGCATGGCCCCAGCGGCTTTTTGATAGGCGGGCCAGAGGTCGGGGGGCAGTTTGCGCAAAAAGCAGTCGTGACGGCCTTCGGCCACCAGCAGGGAAAGGATGTTTTTGCGCGTGGCAAGCACCGTCGGGGAATCCGTCTCGATGATCATGCCGTCCTCGGCAGGGGAGGAACAGGCGGGCAACAGGCGATCGTGACCCTTTACCTCGACGGAACAGATGCGGCAGACCTTGCCGTGCCCGGTCTTGGGCAGCCAGCACAGCGTGGGAATATAGACGCCGTGTGCCGTGGCGACATCAAGTATGGTCTGCCCAGGCTGAAAGGCGGCCTGTTTTCCATTAATGGTGACAAACATAGAAACTCCCGTTCGGGTCAGTGGCGGCCCGTCCTTCATATTTGCACGACGCGGCAGTGCGCGTTCGTCCGGTATTCAGTTTTTTGCGGCCTGCCCTTGGGCTGTCACTGGGCTGTCCTTGGGCTGTCCGCTTCCGGTACGTCCCACGGGGGGATTGCCGAATAACTATTACTCCTCACGTCAGCGGGCTTTGCGCGCATCTAGATCAGATCAACTTTGAAATGAGAAGCATTTCAAGGTGAAAATGCTCTAAAAATCGATCAACCATGCGCGCGCATGCTCAAGGTGCGGTCATGACGACGCGCAGGCAGCGCAGGCAGCGCGACGACTCCCGTACGGCTTCCCACTCCAGCGGTTCTGTTTCCACCTCTGTAAAGCCGTGCAGGCGTTCGCTCAGAGGAATGGCGTGTATGGGCATGGGCGGCGTCGGGTCTTCAAGGGGAACGGCGTCTTCCGTATCCAGCATATTGATGGACATGAGCGCCTGTTCCAGCTTTTCGCGCACAGTGGGGCCGTCATCCTCGCCGTTCAGGTGGGCGGTTATGTGCGCGGCCGCGCGTTTGCCGGCGGCAAGGGCGGCTATAAGCGAGCTTGGGCCTGTCACGCAGTCTCCGCCGCCAAAAAAGCGGTGCAGGGCGCTGACTTCGCCCGTGATGTCATGGGCGTCCAGCGTGCGGTACTTGTTCAGCGCGCCATCTTTTCCTTTGAGGATCACTTCCAGAGCCACCTTCTGGCCGATGGCGTAGACAATGGCGTCACAGGGCAGTTCAAAGTCGGCCCCTTCCACAGGGACAGGACGGCGGCGGCCGGAGTCGTCCGCCGGGCCAAGTTCCATTTTCTGGCACACAAGGCCGGTAACGCGGCCGTCTTTGTTTTCTATGCGCAGGGGGGCCGCCAGAAAGGTGAAAAGAGTGCCTTCTTCCCTGGCTTCTTCAATTTCCACGGGGTCAGCGGGCATTTCAGCCTCGGTGCGGCGGTAGACGACGCGCACTTCCTTGAAACCGTGGCGCAACGCCGTGCGCGCGCAGTCCATGGCCACGTTGCCGCCGCCCACTACCACAAGGCGGGTGCCGCTTGCGGCCTGCCTGCCCATGGTGGCTTCATGAAGGTAATGGATGCCGCTGAGATAGCCCTGCGGGCAGCTGTCTTCGCCTTCGCAGCGCATACCGGGGGCGTGGGGCGCGCCTGCCGCAATAAAGATCGCTTCAAAGCCCTCATCGTGCAACTGATCCACAGAAATGTCGCGCCCGATTTCAATGCCGGTGCGGATGTCGCTGCCAGCGGCAGCCACCACGTTTATTTCCCGCGTCAGTACGGATGGCGGCAGGCGAAAGTCGGGAATGCCGAATTTGGCCATGCCGCCACAGACGTCGTGCCGCTCGAAAATGGTGGGCGCGGCCCCCAAATGGGCGAGGTAGTAGGCACAGGACAGCCCGGCTGGCCCGCCGCCGATGATGGCCACTTTTTTGCCATGAACAGCCGGTTTTTGGGGAACAGGGGGCTGATTGAGCGCGGCGTTGTGGTCAAAAAGAAAACGCTTGAGATTGCGAATGGCCACAGGCTTGCCCTTGAGCCCACGTTTGCAGGCGGCTTCACAGGGGCGCTCGCACACGCGGCCAATGGTGCCGGGCATGGGGCAGTTGTTCATAACCCGCTCAAGGCCTTTGTCAAAACGGCGAAAACGGATATCTTCAATATACTCAGGAATAGTGACATGCCCTGGGCAGGCATTGACGCAGGGGGCGGTCACCATGCTTGTATAGGCGCCGCCTGAGGTCTTTCTGGCCTTGAGCAGTTGCGGGGCCTGTTCCAGCACATCCAGCAGGGGCTGGGGCGAGGTCTGGCCAATGTCGCAGCGGGCGCTGGCTCGAACCATGGCGGCCAGTTCGCCCAGGTATTGCAGGTCATCGGCGCGTTCCTGTCCCTGGCACATCTCGTCCAGGCGCGCGGCTATGCGTCTGAGACCGCTGCGGCAGGGGAAGCACTGGCCGCAGGATTCGCCTGACGCCACGGCATAATATGCGCGCAGCATGTCAAGAATATCAACAGAATCGTCGGTGACCGTCAGACCGCCCCATCCCATAAAGGCTCTCTGCGTTTCAGGGGCCTTTTTTCCTCGCCATGTATTAATCATCAGCATGGATATCCTCTGCATTCTTTCTGTCGTGTAGACGCGGGCATCCAGGTTAGCGCATTGGCAGCCCGGAGGCAAAGACGGCCCGGACGGAAAAGTTACATCCCGTCAGAGCCGTCTTTATGATGTCATATTTTTTGGTGCAACGGTTTTTTTATCTTGACTTTCACATGGTTACGTCATGCAAGGCGAGACAGGCATCCGTTGCGGCATGCAGAATTTTTTAAACGCTCCTGCATTGAGAATGCATTTCAGTGCGCGGAGGTCGTCCCAGGTTTTAACGGGCGCTGCCCTTGCAGACGCCCCAAGACGCAAAACAGCGTTGTGCTAGAACGAGGGCATGATGCCTTTGCCCACCAGTTCCTTTTCAATATACGCCTTGACTTCAGGCGACTGGGCGGCCTTGATGAGGGCCTTGGCCTTGGGGCTGTCCTTGTCGGCCGCGCGCACCACGATGATGTTGGCGTACGGCGATTCGCTGCCTTCAATCACAAGGGCGTCACGGGCGGGAATAAGCCCGGCTTCGCCAGCAAAGTTGGTATTGATGACCGAAGCGGTCACGTCGTCCAGGGTGCGGGGCAGCTGGGCGGCGTCAAGCTCATGGAACTTGAGGCCAAGGGGGTTTTCGGTAATGTCGGCCACGGTCACGAGAGCGCCGGGCTTGATCTTGATGATGCCGTTGGCTTCGAGCAGGCGCAGGGCGCGGGCTTCGTTGGTGGGGTCATTGGGTACGGAAACGGCGTCACCCTTCTTGAGTTCGGCCAGTTTCTTGATTTTCTTGGAATACACGCCCAGCGGTTCGATATGCACCTTGCCGATGGACACAAGACCAAGGTTCTTTTCCTTGTTCATGTTGTCAAGGTAGGGGGCGTGCTGGAAGAAGTTGGCGAAAAGCTGACCATTGGCAAGGGCCATATTGGGCTGCACGTAGTCCGTGAATTCCTTGATGACCAGATTGTAGCCGTCCTTGGCCAGCAGGGGCTTGGCCACAAGCATGATATCCTTGTGCGGGAAGGGGGTGACGCCGATGACGATGTCTTCGGCGGCGAAGGCAGGAACGGCCAGGGTCAGAATCATGGCCAGGGACAGAAGCAGGCGTTTCATGATGGCTCCTTGCGTGGGTAAGACTGTGCCGGTTGAAGAATCAAGGCCCGACATGGAAATGGCGGGCTTTATCGCAGTATCTTGTACAAAACGTTGCAGATGCCCTGTATGAGCAGCACCAGTATGCACAGGATGATAACGGAATAGACCATTATATCAATCTGAAAGCGGTTGTAGCCGTATTTTACGGCCAGGTCGCCCAGACCGCCGCCGCCAACCGTCCCGGCCATGGCGGAATACCCAAGCAGGGTAATGGCAATGACCGCGATATTGAGCACTATGGAAGGCAGCGCCTCGGGAAAGAGCACGCGAAAAATGATCTGGGAGTTGCTGGCCCCGAAGGATCGGGCCGCCTCGATAACACCCCTGTCCACCTCAAGAAAGCAGGTTTCGATGAGGCGGGCCACAAAGGGGGCCGCCGCGATGGTGAGGGGTACGATGGCCGCCGCGCTGCCGATGGAGGTGCCCACCACAAAGCGCGTAAAGGGGATGATGGCAATCAGCAGAATGATAAAGGGAAAGGATCGCACCAGGTTCACCACAAAATCCGCCACCCTGTAGACCGAGCGGCAGGGGCTCAGGCCAATGGGGTTGGTCACGATCATGAGGATGGCCAGAGCAAAGCCGATGAGCAGTGAAAAGAATGTGGAGAGCATGACCATCTGGAGGGTTTCCCAGGTGGCCAGCAGAATTTCGGGCATTTTGTCCTGAAGACGGTCCCACAGGGGGGCGAAGTCCTGCGCCAGTTGCGCGAGGGTACTCAGATCACTCATGGCTCGCATCCAAGGCTTGTTTCACGGGGTATTCCAGTATTTCCCAATAGAGATGCTGTTCTTCAAGGTAGCTTAGCACGGCTTCAATGTCCTGATCCAGCACATTGATGATAAGAAAGCCAAAGACGTCGTCCAGGTACCGCTCCAGCTTGCCGCCCACAATGGAAAAATCGATGCCAAGAGCCCTTGCCATCTGCGTGATGACGCTCTGTTGCGAGATGACGCGCGGGAACATGAGCCTGATGTTGGTGCCGCCGGGAATGAGCGTGTACTCATTTTCCACAATGGCCTGCATATCCTTGGTGGGCGAAAGAAAAAGGTCTTCGGTCTTGCCCATGGCCACGGTTTTGCCGCCGTCGAGCAAGAGCAGGCTGTGACAGAGGCGCTTTACCACTTCCATCTGGTGCGTGACCATGATGATGGTCAGGTTGAGCCGCTTGTTGATGTCTTCCAGCAGGTCAAGGATGGATGAGGTGGTCTTGGGGTCAAGGGCGGAGGTCGCCTCGTCGCACAACAGAATGCTGGGGTTCAGGGCCAGGGCGCGGGCAATGCCCACGCGCTGCTTCTGGCCGCCGCTCAGGCTTTGCACCCTTTGACGCGCCTTGTCCGTGAGACCTACCAGATCAAGCAATTCCATAACGCGCTTTTCGCGGTCGGATTTGTGCCAGAGCTGGAGGGGAAAGGCCACGTTGTCAAAAACATTCTTGCGGGCCATCAGGTTGAAATTCTGGAAGATCATGCCCATCTTGCTTTGCAGCAGGCGCAGGGCGCGGGACTCAAGCGAGGCCACTTCCACGTCCATAACCCGGACGCTGCCCTCATCATAGACCTCAAGGCCGTTGAGACAGCGCAACAGTGTGGATTTGCCAGCGCCGGAATGGCCGACAATGCCGAAAATTTCGCCCTGGCGTACCTGCATGTTGATGTTCTGCAAAACAACATTGCTGCCGTAGCGCTTGAGAAGATTGCTTACCTGAATCATGCGGGAATACCTGGAGTCTGTTTGTTATAATCCGGGTACCATGCGATATTTACCGCGAAAAGTAAAGGAGGCTGCCCGGTTTCCTGCGCTGCCAGCCTGATTGCAGGCTGTGCGCCTGCTGTGCAGTGCTGCAACGTGACAGGGGCCAGCAGGACAAAAAAAACCCGGCGTGGTGCAGACCACGGCCGAGGTTTTTTGTGCAGAAGCGGTAGGGTCGGGTCGTGGCAAAAGCCTTCAGGCATGACCCCCCTTTTCAAAATTACCTACCGAAAAACAATAAGAGTTTTAGGGAAGTACTGATTAAAGAGCTTCCAGGAAGCGCGCAGTTATTTCGTTTGGCAAGGCGCGATCTTTTTTTGAAGCAGGAGTGGACTCTTCCGTCCTCGACTGTTTCAAAAAAAGGGAAGCAACGCAGCCAAACGGAATAAATCAGCGTTTCCTTAGGGGGTGGGGGTGTGGGGGAGGGACCCTTTTGCAAAAGGGTCCCTCCCCCACAAAGTCTTTATTCTCCCACAAAGTATTTCCACGTTACTTAAACATCAAACAGCATTTCCAGGTCTTCGCGGGTAAGGGACTTCCAGGTGTCCTGGCCGGGAATAATGGCCTCGGCCACGCCGCGTTTTGCTTCCTGAAGCTTGAGTATCTTTTCTTCCACCGTGTTCTGGCAGATGAGCTTGTACGAAAAGACCTGCCGTGTCTGGCCGATGCGGTGGGTACGGTCAGTGGCCTGACTTTCCACAGCGGGGTTCCACCACGGGTCGTAGTGGATAACGTAGTCCGCCGAGGTAAGGTTGAGGCCCGTGCCGCCAGCCTTGAGCGAAATAAGAAAGATGGGGATGTCCGGGCTGTTGTTGAAGCGATCCACCTGGTCAAAGCGGTCTTTGCTCGCGCCGTCGAGGTAGCAGAAGGGCACCTGCGTGAACTCAAGCCACTGCTTGATGATTTGCAACATCTGGACAAACTGCGAGAAGACCAGCACCTTGTGCCCGCCTTCCACAATTTCCAGGATCATGTCCTTGAAGGCGTCGAACTTGCCTGAAGGAAGGTTGTTGGAAAAACCGGGCAAATCCAGCTTGAGCAGCCGGGGGTGGCAGCAGATCTGGCGCAGCTTGAGCAGGGCGTCCAGAATGGACATCTGGCTTTTTGCCAGGCCTTTTTCGTCCACATCCGCGAGAACCTGCGCGCGCAGTTTGCGGGCCAGGGCCGCGTACAGTTCTGCCTGGGCGTCTTCAAGGGCGCAACAGGTGACGCTTTCGACCTTGGGCGGCAGATCCTTGGCCACTTCGGCCTTGGTGCGGCGCAGAATGAACGGGCGTACGCGGGTGCGCAGGTAGTCCAGGGTTTCCGCGTCGCCGTCCTTGATGGGTTTGACGATGCCACGCTGGAAAGCGTGCTGCGAACCGAGGAAGCCCGGCATGAGGAATTCGAACAGGGACCACAGCTCGAAAAGGTTGTTTTCAATGGGCGTGCCCGACAGGCACAGCCGCATGCGGGCGTTGATGCGCCGCACGGCTCTTGCGGTTATGGTGTTGGGGTTCTTGATGTTCTGGGCTTCATCAAGAATGACGGTGTTGAATTCGTACTTCTCCATCTCCTCAAGGTCACGACGCAGCAGGGCATAGGTGGTGATGACGAGGTCAGATGCGGTGATATGCTTGAACATGCCTTCACGGCGCGTACCGTAGATGGTCAGAAGCTTGAGGCTGGGCACGAATTTTTCCGCTTCCCGTTCCCAGTTGGGCAATACGGAGGTGGGCACCACAATGAGGTTGGGGCCGCCCTGGCTGTGCTGCACCATGTGCTGGATAAAGGCGAGGGTCTGCACGGTTTTGCCCAGGCCCATTTCGTCAGCCAGGATGCCGCCGAAGCCGTATTCCGACAAAAAGTTGAGGTACGAAAGGCCCTGCACCTGATAGGCGCGCAGGTTCGCGTTGAGGCCCTTGGGCGGCTCAATGGGGCGTACCTCGCGGAAAGAGCGTATCTTCTCCCGCAGATTGTTCCAGAAGGAGTCGGTGGCAGCACCGGGCAGATCTTCCAGCAGACTGTCCAGCACAGGGGCTTCGAACTGCTTGAACTTGTGCTGCGGCGGCTTGGAGGGGTCGAGGCCGAGGGCGGTCAGCTTGTGCGAGAGCTTTTCAAGCCACGCTTCGGGCAGGCTCGTGTAGGAGCCGTCCTTCAACTGCACATAGCGCTTGCCGCGCGTCCAGGCCTTCCAGATTTTTTCAAGAGGCAGGGACTGGCCTTCGTAATCAACGGTAATATCCAGCGAAAACCACTTTTCCTTTTCATTACTGACGACTTCGGCAGTAATATTGGATGTGGCCGTGCGCACCTTGTAGCGCGAAAGCGCTTTTTCGCCGTAAACGCGGTAGTTTTCGACCAGCTTTGGGTAGTAGTCCAGCAGAAAGGCAATGGCTTCTTCCGGCTCAAGAAACCACAGTTTGCTGGAGCGGGCCTGAAAATCCATACTCGCAAGATCCGACATGAGCTGGGCTTCTTCGTCCTGATGGCGGCGCACCAGAAAGGTCTGGCCGTCATAGGTATAGCTGCCGGTCTGGAAGTCGGGGTTGGGCCCGTTGAGCGTGAATTCGCCGTGGCGGGTCTCATAGATATTGTCGATCTCAAGCGTGAGCAGGCTGCCTTCTTCATCCAGAAAGAGCTTGGGATTATACGTGGCGGGCTGAAACACCGGCTCCATCTGCTTGAGGAACTGCTGGGGCTCGTACAACTCTGAAGCGGGAAGGCGCGTCCACACGCGGTCAAGAAATTCAGAAATTTCCTCGTGCGGCACAACCGGGCGCTCATAGATGAGATTGCGCACCAGCGAGGGGTAAAGACCCGTCTGCACAGGGTAGAAATTGTGCTGATAGCAGACCCAGAGCGGCATTTGCCCGTGAAACGTGATGGGCGCGTCTTCCGGGGCGGAGCTTTCGTTTTGCGGGTTGCGGCTTTCAGCGGCAGCACGGCTTGCCGCGCCTGCCCGGATGGGCAGAGGGGGGCGGCCTTCGCGCTTGAGCAGCACCTCAAAGCTGAAGCCGGAGTCGTCCAGAATGGGCTTGAGCTTGAGAGCAAAGGGCGTGCTTTCTATACGGCAGGGCATGTCCGTATCTTTCCAGAGCAGATAATATTCCTTGCGCACAGACCAGAAAAACCATGAGGTAAGACCCTGCGGAATTTCAACCCTGTGACCGTAATAGTCGAGGTGCTGGCCGATCTGGCGGGCCACATGGGGCAATTGCGGGGAAAATTCGCACCATTCGGGATTGTTGATGATCTGCTCCAGCGTCACCTCATTGTGCACGCTGGACAGGCCGGACTTGTTCTGACGCCCGCGAAAGAAGGACACCAGAAGGCGGCCCTGCTCCGGTTCAAAGCGAAAGATGAGATAGTGGCGGCCCGGTTCGGCCTCCATATCGGTGGAAAAAAAGTTCCGGAAGCTCTGCTTCCAGTCCGTGCTTGGCGGGGGGCTTTCTTCGGCATCGCCCTGTTCTTTGCGCAGTTCTTCCACAAGGCGCAGGCCGAGAGCCGCCACGTGGCGGCATATACCGGTGAAGGCGTCGGAGCAGTTGCACTGGTGGCGCGTGCTGCGATCGGTGATGGTCAGACTCAGGCTGGGCGTAAAGACCTGCAGGTCATCGCCCTGGATAACGCCTTGCACGTCCCAGGTCTCGCCTTCCTGAATATTTATTTTTTGCACCTCGCCTTCGGACAGTATATAGTACGCTGCGTCGCGTATGTATTCCGGCACGCTGTCGTGCAAAAAAGCTTGGCACATTTCGCGAACGACGCTTTGTTCTGATCGGCTCATGCGTTCCCCAAAAAAACCTCTGTCAGACATTTTGAATCTTTCAATGACAGGGCGCTGTTATGATGTTTGCGATAAATAGCACAGGTGGGGGGTCGAAAGCAATATGAAGCTTCATGATTATGGAAAAAATAAATTTTGAGTGGACAAACAGTATGTTGGATATAATTGCCAGGGTTGTGGTCAAGTTCTTACTAGCTGTTTTCACGGGATCTTTTCTTGCCTCGGCTTGCCTGGCGGACGAAGTCAATTCCAAGGAAAATACATGGGGCAGCCCTGTGGACGGGGGCCGCATCCTGTTTGGCAGCATAGGTGAAGCCTCGAACTTGATACCGTACCTTACCGCGGACTCTGCCTCGCACGAGGTGGCCGATCTTATTTATGTGGCCCCCTTGCGCTACAACAAAGACCTTCAGGTCGAGCCGTGGGCCGCCGAGAGCTGGAGCATGGAGGACGAGGGGCGGCTCATGCGATTTACCCTGCGCAAGGGCATTCTGTGGGAAGACGGCGTGGAGCTCACCACCGCAGATGTGGCCTATACCTGCAAGGTTGTGGCTGACCCGGCCACCGGCAGCCCGTATGCCGAAGATTTTTCACGCATCAAGAACTTTCGCATTATTGACCGTTATACCTTTGAGGTTGAGTACGAGCATTTTTTTGCGCGCTCCGTGTCCACCTGGATGCAACCCATATTGCCACGGCATTTGCTGGAAGGACAGAACATTCGCAACACGCCCTTTTCACGCAAACCTGTGGGGGCGGGGCCGTACCGCCTGAAATCCTGGGAGCCGGGCAGCCGCATCATTCTTGAAGCCTCGCCGAGCTATTTTGCGGGCAAGCCCCATATAGCCGAGGTCGTATACCGCATCATTCCTGACAACGCTACTATGTTTATGGAAACCCGCGCCGGCCGGCTTGACGTCATGGGGCTTTCGCCGTTGCAATACCTGCGGCAGACGTCTGGCCCGGCCTTTGAGCGTGAGTTCAACAAGTTTCGCTACCTGGACTCTTCCTATGTTTTTTTGGGGTTCAACCTGCAGCATCCCTTTTTCAAGGATGTGCGGGTGCGCCGGGCCATTTCGCAGGCCATCGACCGTGAGAGCATCATTCAGGGCGTGTTGATGGGGCAGGGCATACCTGCCTTTGGCCCCTTCAAGCCGGGGGTCTGGGCCTATCATCCCACCCTGAAGCCCATGCCGCAAAACGTCGCCGCCGCGCGCGCCCTGCTGGCTGAGGCCGGGTTTACGGACAGTGACGGCGACGGCGTGCTGGACAAGGACGGCAAGCCTTTTTCTTTCACCATCCTGACCAATCAGGGCAACGAGCAGCGCATCCTTACCGCCACTGTCATGCAGTCGCAGTTGCGCGCCGTGGGCATTGACGTGCGCATCCGCACTGTCGAATGGGCCGCGTTTATCAGGGAATTTGTCAACAAAGGCCGGTTTGACGCCATAATCCTCGGCTGGACCATCCCGCAGGACCCGGATATCTACCAGGTCTGGCATTCGTCGCAGGCATTTGAGGGCGGCCTTAACTTTACCTACTACAAAAATGCCGAAGTGGACAGGCTGCTTGAAGAGGCGCGCTCAACTCCGGATCAGGACACGCGCGCGCAGTTGTATTACCGCATGCAGGAAATACTGGATGCGGAGCAGCCCTACTGTTTTCTCTTTGTGCCCTACGCCCTGCCCGTTGTGCAAAAGCGCTTTCAGGGCGTTAAACCGGAGCTTGCAGGCATAATGTACAACTTTGAAAAGTGGTGGGTGCCTAAAAAATTGCAAGGGTACAGCCTGACGCCAGAATAGTCTTGTCGTGTGACGGCATGATGACAGCGCGAGGTGTTTTAGCCCGGCAAGGTTTCAACCTTGCCGGGTTTTTAGCCGGGTTTATTGATATGCGTGCTTTTTCGCCCCGCTTGTGGCGTTGACAAGGCGAAGCAAGTAAGAACATAGTCAAAACATTATAAAGATATTACGCCCCGGATGGGACTTACGCATGATTCGTATACAGGAAATTCTCGACAAGATTGCGGCACATAACCCCAGCGCCGATCTGGAGCTTATCCAGAAAGCCTACGTATTTGCCGCTACCGCTCATGTCGGACAGACGCGCCTTTCCGGCGAGCCCTATCTGTCCCATCCTCTGGCCGTGGCCGATACCCTGGCTGAAATGGGATTTGACGAAGCCACGGTGGCCGCCGGTCTTTTGCACGATACGGTGGAGGACACCAAGGCCACCATCGAAGAGCTGGATGAAAATTTTGGCGAAGATGTGGCCGATATTGTTGACGGCGTCACCAAGATCAGCATGATTCCCTTTGAAAACAAGGAAGAAGCGCAGGCAGAAAACATCCGCAAGATGATCCTGGCCATGAGCCACGACATGCGGGTTCTCATGGTCAAGCTTGCCGACCGCCTGCACAACATGCGCACCCTTGATTTTCAGAAAGCACACAAACAAAAGCGTATCGCCCAGGAAACCATGGACATTTACGCCCCTCTGGCCAACCGCCTGGGGCTGTATGTTCTCAAGCGCGACCTGGAAGACCTGAGCTTCAAATATCTGCGGCCAGACATTTACAATCAGATCGACCACTGGCTGGACAATCATCAGGTGGTGGAAAAACAGATTATTGCCAAGGTTGTCGACCTCATCAAGGATTTGCTGGTCTCCAACGGCATTGACGGCCAGGTGTACGGGCGCATCAAGCACAAGTACAGCATCTACAAAAAGATGCAGTCCCAGTCTCTCAGCCTGGACGAAATGCACGATATCATGGCGTTTCGTGTGCTGGTCAAGGATATCAAGGACTGCTACGCAGCGCTGGGCCTCGTGCATTCACAGTGGCGGCCAGTACACGGGCGGTTCAAAGACTATATCTCGATGCCCAAAACCAACGGCTATCAGAGCCTGCACACAACCGTCATCGGCCCCGAGGGCGAGCGCATCGAAATCCAGATTCGTACTGAAGACATGCACCGCCAGGCTGAACACGGCGTGGCCGCACACTGGCTGTACAAGGAAAAAGGGCGCGTCAACAGCAAAGACCTGGAGCAGTTTGGCTGGCTACGAGAAATTTTTGAACGGCAGAGCGAAGAAACCGACTCACGCGAGTTCATGCATTCTCTCAAAATGGATCTCTTCAAGGACGAGGTCTATGTCTATACCCCGGCAGGCGATGTAAAGGAACTGCCTGAAGGCGCGACGCCCCTGGATTTTGCCTTTATCATCCACTCCAAGGTCGGACAGCACTGTGCGGGCGCAAAGGTCAACGGCCGCCTCATGCCCCTGGGCACTGAACTGAAAAATGGCGATATTGTTGAAATTGTTACAGACCCCAGCCGTAATCCCAACCGTGACTGGCTCAAGATAGTCAAGACTGCCAGGGCGCGCAGCCGCATTCAACACTATTTGCGCACCGAGGAACGCGCCCACGCCGTAAGCCTCGGCCGCGACATGCTGGAAAAAGAAGGCCGCAAGGTCAGCCTTAATGTGAACAAGGCCATCAAGGAAGGGCATATGGCCCTGGTGGCCCAGGAAATGAATTTTGAAGGCGTGGACGATCTGGTGGCCTCGGTGGGCTATGCCCACACCACGCCGCGCAAGGTGCTCAACAAGCTGTACGCTGTTCTGCATCCTGATGAAGTCGCAGCCACGCCAGCCACTCCCACTGTTAAAGAAAGCAAGGATGCCGCCACCCGCAAGACCGAGGGCGTGGGAATTTCCGGCGTGGACGGCGTGCTCATGCGCTTTGCCAAGTGCTGTAACCCCGTACCCGGCGATCCCATCATCGGCTATATCAGCCGGGGGCTTGGCATCAGCGTGCACCGGGCGGACTGCCCCAATGTGGCCAATATGGAGCCGGAGCGGCTCATTTCTGTCCATTGGGACGGCGTTGAAGAAAAGCCCTATGAAGCCGGCATCTTCATCATTGCCAAGAATGAACACGGCGTGCTGGCCCTTGTGGCGCAGATACTCGCCAAAAACAATGTGAACATTACCGGCCTGAACATGGACAATCTGGTGGACGGCCGCGCCAAACTGCGGTTCACCGTCGAGGTGCTTGACGCCACGCAGCTCTATCAGCTTATCGAGGCCATTCGGGCGCTGCCCCCCATTCTGGAAGTGGTGCGGGATACGGAAGACACAAAATAGGCTTTTTTCGCAAACAGTTCTTTATGGCCTGTGGTGCAGTGGCGCCGCAGGCCATATTTCATTTATGGCTGGGTTGGCCGATTGCATCTGCACACACCAGATCAGAAACCAGTTCAGATATATGTTACGTCAGATATATGTTGCGATGGTGCACACCTGAAAGACGCTGCCTCTGGGCCTCCCCGCTTCAGGAAAAACATTAAGTAATACGGTGAATCACCTAAAAGTTTTAGGGGGTGGGGGCGTGGGGGAGGGACCCTTTTACAAAAGGGGCCCTCCCCCACAAAGCATTTCAACGTGAAGCTGCTCTGAACCAAACCCATGAAAAGGCCCGGAACGCGCGGGCGTTCCGGGCCGTAATATTGGGGCTTTCTGCGGCAGGTTCGCCGTCATGCGCTCAGGCACGGCGTAGCGGCGAAAACCTTTCGCGAAAATCCATTATTTCATCCTGGATTTTCATATCAAGCTCGTTGAGGTGCATCTCTGGGCGGCCAAGATAGTAGCCCTGAACATAGTCAAAGCCCATGCGGATAACGCTGGCAAGCTCGTCAGAGGTTTCCACTCCCTCGGCAAGGCTCAGGATCCCTTTTGAACGGCAATAGTTCAGCAGGCCCGAGAGAAGGTCCTTCTGTGATGCTGACGTATTGTGGATGGATTTGATAAAAAACCGGTCGATTTTCAGAATGTCAGGTGAAAGATTGATGAGCCTGAGAATGTTTGAATGCCCGCAGCCAAAATCGTCCAGGGCCACCTGGGTGGACATTTCTGTACGAAAATCTTTGACCTGCTGTGCCAGCGAGCTTTCCACGGTGGCCGTTTCAAGGATTTCAAAGACCATATTTTTACATATGGATTTATATTTCGGGTGAATGGCGCGCAATTTCGCCGCATTGAAAAAATGCGTGGAGATGGTGTTGAAAAAAATCTTTCTTTCGCCAAGCAGGCGTCGGTGGCTGTAGACCCATTCAAAAATCAATTCAAACGTGATCTTTTCAAGCTGGAGGAGCTTGGACTGGTTTTCGGCCAGCGCCAGTAAGTCCAACGGGCTGGAAAAATCCGGTATTGTCGGGCGCATCAGCGCCTCATAGCCGATGATCCTGGCATCATGCAGGCTTGCAATGGGCTGAAAGGCAAAGCGGAGCATCTTGCCGTCAAGCAGTTCATTCAGCTTTTCCTGCCTGCCAAAAACATTGGCCTTTGTGCGGTATATCTCGGGGCTGAACCGCATCAGGGTTCCCCTGTTGCGGCTTTTGACCTCCAACTGCGCGTGATAGGCGCAATTCATGAGGGTGTCGCTTTCAAGAGCGTCGTGCGGGTAGACGGCGGCGCCGCTTGAGGCCCGTATCCATACTTCGTCGGCGCGCAGCAGAACCCGGGTGTTGAGCAGAGTTTTCAGGCAGCCTTGCGCAAAGCCGAAGGCATCAGCCTCGCTGCTGAAGCCGTGCGCATACACGGCAAACTCGTTGCCCGCCAGACGCGCAAGCAGACTTGTGCCATAGGTGCATGCCTCCAGCACCTCGGCGACCTTGTTCAGGTAGAGGTCGCCATTGTCATAGCCGTAGGCGTCGTTAATGTACTTGATATTGTCCAGCTCGCAGCAAAAAAGCACCCCGATGTTGTCGGGCTGCTCATGAAGGATATCGCGAACCGAACGCACAAAAGACTTGCGGTTGAGAAGGCCGGTTTCCACATCGTGGCTTTTGTCGTACTCGGCCTGCTCTTTGAGGGTGGCTGCCTGGCTTATGACAAATTCAAGCCCTTCGGACAGATCGCCCATATAGTTGCCGGGCAACGCGGGATAGCCCGCCGTCGCCATCAGCATTTGCCGGGCAAGACGCTTGAGATTCATATGCAGCGTCTTGAATTCGGCGGCAAAAGGGTTTGAAGGCCCAGGCGGAGAAACGGAAAGATTCCCCTTTGCAAGTTCCGCCGCGTAGCTTTTTACTTCCGCGAGGGCCTTGGTTATCTGGCAAAGCTTTACAGCTTGAGATGAGGTGCTGGACGGGCAGAATGCCTCCAGCGCCTCTTCATACTGACCGTGCAGTAATTTATCAAGTCCACGCTCTATCTGCATCCTTGCCTCAGGAAATGTACTTGCTGATTATGCGGCGCGCAGGCTATGCATCAAAGGTAGAAAAAGCTTCAGCATCGGCGGTGGCAAAATATAGCGCTATTGCCTCGGCGATGGCGGACTGGTCGCAGTTCTCCGGCAAAAGCACGGCAGCTTTTTCACAGAGCCTTCCTTCGGCGTCAGGCGGATTGCGGGCGATAATGTTGGCGGCGGCAAGAAGCTGTGCTTCCAGCTTGCACGTGGGCGCCTGTTCGGGGGCGTGGTGCCAGTTGATGGGTTCGGTCAGTATAAGGGGCAGCTTCCACTGGTACAAAACCACCGCGCCAATAAGCGCGTGGTCCATGCTCCAGTAGACGTTCTCGACCTCAAAATACTGGCGGCCGCATTCTTTGCATGTGGCTGTCATGGTTTCCCAGAGTGCCGGGCGGCAGGCGGCAAAAAAGACCTTGCCGATGTCGTGGAGCAGACCGGCGATATACGCTTCGTCCGGGTCCATGACCAGACGGCTGTTTTCATCAGCGGAAGGCCCCCACGCGCCGTCAGGCCCGCCCAACTCGGCAGCCAGAATCTTGGCAATGGCGGCAGTTTCCATTTCGTGCTTCCACAGCCCCTTGACGTCAAAGCCTTTGGGCAGGCTTGCCCCTTTGATGACGGAGGCCATCCCCACCATAACCACCAGCGTTCTTATGGTTTTCAGGCCCACAATATTTATGGCGCGATGGAGGGTGGATACCTTGAATTCCTGACCATAGGCCGCGGAATTGGCCGTGGCAAGGACGCGGGCTGTCAGTTTTTGGCTCCTCTCGATAAGCGTTACCAGCCCCTTGGCCGGGGTGGCCGTGCTGTTTTTCGTCGCGGCAAACAGCATGGGGAGCAGATCCGGCTCAAAGGGGAGCATCGGCGGCTTTTGCTGAAGTTCCTGCAGGCACGCGCGGGCGTCTTCTTGAGGTTGCATGGCTAATCATCCCGTTTTAGAGTTCCGTAGAGCAGCGCAAAGGGCGGCATCAAGCATGCTGCTGGTATGCCGGGACCGGATGATACGCAGGGAAGCCTATTCTTGCCCGCCTTCGCCATTCAGAACTGACGTCAGATATTCAGCCAGCGACTGCATGGTCCGGTATGGGTTTTCTTCGTGTTCAAAGGCCGAATCCATGGCCACGGCAACACTCTTTCCCATCTTTCTCGTAAGGAGATCATCAATATTATCCAAAAAAAGCATCGTATCAAGTGAATCCAGTATGCCATCAACGCCCATTAACGACATGGAAGGGCTGTATTTATGGGTAGCTTCGCTGCCTTCCTGTGTAATTTTAAGGGCTTCCGCAAGTATTTTATGAATTTCATCCTGGCTGATCATAATAAAATATCCTTTTTTTCAGTGTGTTGGCTGTGGGCGTCAACAACGAAACCAAGAACCGCAAAGAGCCTGAATGTTATTCAGTGCCAGGCGTGTTACTGCTGCTGAGGGTTTTTTTGCAAATAAGCAGGTACTCGTCAGGGGTATCGTGCCCGGGCATGTACATGGGGCGGAATATCTCACCGCCGGGGATTTCTTCCCTGTACAGGGCCGTACGGCTTATCTCCCTGAAGCCCTGGGCCGCCGCCAGAAGGCGTACCTTTTTATTGCTTGCCACCACATGATTGAAAATATTAATAATATTAAGCGATTTTTCCGCCCATGTGAATATGGTTTCGCAGGCGGCTGCCGCAAGCCCTTTGGGGGCGTGGCCTTCAATATACAGACCGTCAATGCAGCATTCATGTTTGTGAAAGGCAAAATCATTAAGACCCACCTGGCCGTACAGATGTTCGCCTTCAGTAATAAAAAATAGAATGTAGTCACGCACGGCAGTAATGTAATTATTCAAGATCTGACGCATGCTTTCTTCTGTCACGGTAGTGCGTGTAAGAAAGGCAATGGAGCTTTCTTCACGCCATCTGGCGATTTTTTTGATCAGTTCCGCATCCTGAATATCGGCTGCGGTTACAGCTTTAAGCGCGTAGGAATGCCCATTATGCTCAAAGGGAATACTAAAGCCGTGCTTTTTGGCTTCTGCAAAGAATTCCAATGTGTCTGATTTATATTTGAGCCAGCCGGACGGCGGCACTTCAGCCTTGTCGCGCCCCGGTTCCGTGAGCAGTTGCCTTATGGCCGCGCAAATGTAGTCCACTTCTTCTTCTGTGCGGTTATGGCCGCTGGGCAGGCAGACGGTTTTGACCGACGCGGCGTAGGCGACGGGCGTTTGCGCCTCTTTGAACATGGGCATTGAGGAAATGGGAAAATACGCAGGCTCGGCCAGGATGTTGCTTGCGTGCAATTGCATGATCATTTTGCTGCGCGGGATATTCTGATCGTCAATGAAAAGAAGGTTGGTCAAAAAGCTTGGTTGGCTGTCCTGCGGCAAAGGGTTCAGCCGAATGCCGGGCGTGTCGGCCAGGCGCTCCCTGTACCACGAATGTATCTTTTTTTTCTTGGCTATAAGGTCGTCCAGGCGGCTGATCTGCGCAAAACCCAAAGCCGCCTGAAGATCCGAGATGGAGTAGTTGAATCCTATAAAATCATACACAAAGGGGTTGCCGGGCGAACGGCCTCCGGCTGCCAGCCGTGCCGCACGGTCAAAAAGCAGATCATCTGACGTGAGCAGCATGCCGCCTTCACCGGCGACAACCGATTTGTTGCCCTTGAAGCTGAATGCGGCGAAGTGACCGAATGACCCCGCCGGACGGCCATTATAGCTGCTTCCCATGCCCTGTGTGGCGTCTTCAAGGACAAACAGACCGTTTTGGGCTGCAAGTTCCATCAGTGGCGTCATGCGGCAGGGCTGCCCGTAAAGATGCACCGCGATCAGGCCCCTGGTGTTGGGCGTGATCTTGCGGGCGGCATCCTCGGCGGAAAGACACAGGGTGTCGGGGTCCACATCGCAAAAAACCGGGATTGCTCCGCAGTACGTCACGCTGGCCGCCACGGCGAAATCCGCCAGATCCGGCACCAGCACCTCATGGCCCGGCTTCAGGCCAAGGGCGTTCAGGGCGATATGCATGGCCCCGGTGCAGCTTGAAAGCGCCAGGGAGTGTTTTTGTCCGGTGATCCGGGCCATCGTTTGCCTGAATGCACTGATATAGCTGCCGGAGTTCATATTCCAGCCGGTAGCGCAGGCGGAGGTGACGTGCTCGATCTCGTGATGCGTTATGGAAGGGCCCTGGGGCAGAATGGGATCAATAATCATATCTATTCCCTCATTTGGGGGCATGTCCTGAAAATTTTTTGTGCCAGTAGGCAATGCGTTCGGTTCGCGACGCGGTTTTTTCTTCTTTTATGTAATCGCATACTGGCAAAACCACTGTTTTATCAAGGGAAAGTATTGCCGAACCCCATGAAAGACCGGCGCCGAACGAACAAAGCATAGTGTTTGCGTGTCCTTGAGCCACAGGGGCGGATCCTTTGTTGGCATAGTGGGCGCAAACAAGAACGGGAACGGACGCGACCCCCAGGTTGCCATAAAGGCTCAGGGATTCGGTGGGGACATTTTCCTTTCGTATGCCGACCTTTTTGGCAATGGAGTCAACAATGATTTTATTTGCCTGGTGCAGAAACAGCCTGTCCACATTTTGCGGCTCAAGCCCCTCATGTTGCAGGTGTTCCTTTATATGCGGGGGCACGACAGAGGTGCTGAAGGTGTATATGCCCATGGGATCCATCCAGATGGCGCTCTGACCGCCAAGGGTCCAGGGATTGCCCTTGTCGTCGCACACTGTCTGGTTGAACGGACTGTCCGCGCCTTCGGAAGCGTTTTGGGGTATGCGGCTTCCGCCGCCGGGAATAACCAGGGCCTCATGTTTGCTGCCGTCTGTGCCGAAGGCAAAACTCATGGGCGAGGGGGATTCACTATAGGCAACCAGTGCCGCTGTTCCTGCATCGCCAAAGATGGGGCCCACCACCCTGTTGGCGGCAGGCTGAAAGCGCCCCGGAGTGTCGCCGGCCAGAAGAAGCACTTTTTTGCAGGCACGTGACTCCACAAGGCTTGCCGCCATCCACAGGGCGTTTATAAAGCCTGCGCATCCGGCATTCATGTCCATGGCCACGCAGTGGCGCGGCAGGCCCAGCCTGTGCTGCAAGATGGCGGCGCTCGCGGGCAAAAGGTAGTCTGCGCTGTGGCTGACAAAAAAAACAGCGCCGATATCGCTTAATGGGGTGTCGGTTTGGCGCAGAAGGGCGCGTGCCGCCTGAGCGCACATGTCCGATGCCGTCACGTCATCATCGGCCCTACGGCGTGTGCGCAGCCCGCTGACATCGGTAAAGCGCATGGCTTGCGCGGGATTGTCTGAAAAATACTCAAGCTCGTCTTCAACGGACACCGCATGTCCGGCTACCACGGAGCTTATGGCGGCAAGGGCCGCGTGCGTAAAACGTGTATTGGTCATATTTCTTTCCTCTGGGCTGCGGGGGCAGGCCGCAGGCGGCTCCGCGCTTGCCATTTGAAGGAATGTCTTTTTTACTTTATTTTCAGTGGGGCTCTGTTTGCCAGTATTTGTAACTGGCAACTTTTATTGCGGTTTACTGTATGAACAAGAGCTTTTGCCACATGACCATATTTCTTCTGCGAAGGGAAGAGGATGGGTAACGTATTTGCTGCCCAGGCCATTTTTTATCTCTAGGGACTGTTTCTAAATAATTCTTTTGTCCAATTGGCTGCGTCAAAAGGCCATTTTTTACTCTCGTCATGTACCGCAAAAGTACACTCCTTTCGTAAAAAAGCCCTTTTCCTTGCCCTTGGCGCAAAATCATTAATTTAGAAACAGCCCCTAGTATATGACAAAATAGAGAGTTATTGCAAATGATGCAGAAAGACGTTTTGGATTTTATCCATGCCGCCATAGTGCGAATCCTGTCCGAAGAAGGGGGGGAGACCCCGCAGATTGACGAAAAAACGCCCCTTCTTGGCAAGGGGGGCGTACTTTCTTCGTTGATGCTGGTGGAACTCATGCTGGCTCTGGAAGATTATTGTACAGAGAACAACAGACACTTCACATGGACGCATGACAGTATGATGTCAGCAAAGAACAGCCCGTACCAGACTATTGGCAGCCTGGCAGAATACCTATGTTCCTTGCCGACGCTTGGGCAGGAGAAGTGACATGGCGGAACGGCATGTGGTTATAACGGGCATCAGTGGTGGAGTGGGGCGGCATCTGGCCATGCGTGCCATGCAGGAGGGATATGACGTGACGGGGCTTTGCCGCACGCCCCCTGCTGACCTGCCGTGCGAAACGCTTGCCTGCGATGTCGCCAAGGCGGATCAGGTGGCCGACTGTTTTGCCAGATTGCGGCATGTGCCTTTGTGGGGCCTCATCAATGCCGCAGGCATTGCGTCAATGAACCTTGCCGTGACAACGCCGCCAGAGACCATGCGCCGTATTGTGGAGGTCAATCTGCTCGGAACCATGTACTGCTCGGCGCAGGCCGGGCGCTTGCTGGCACGCCGCAAAGGCGGCAGGATCATAAATTTTTCATCCATTGCCGTGGCCTTGGGGCTTGAGGGCGAGAGCGCCTATGTGGCCGCCAAGGCCGGTGTGGAGGGGTTCACGCGGGCTTTTTCGCGCGAAATGTCCTCCTGGGGCGTCACGGTCAATGCGGTGGCTCCCGGCCCCATCCCCACGCAACTCACGGCGAAAGTACCGCAGAGCAAACTCGACGCTCTGGTGGAACGGCAGGTTATTCGCCGCCAGTGCGCCCTTGACGACGTCTGGCAGACCGTCCGCTGGCTGCTGGATGACGTGAGCTGCATGATCTCCGGCCAATGCCTTCATGTGGGTGGCGTGTGAGCCTGTATCACGAACTCTGCCAGCGCAGCGCTGACCCCCGTCACCCCTTCCTGATCGGGCCGGGGGAAAGCCTCAGTCTTGCCGATATGGCGCAGGCGTCAAGCCAATGTGAGGGGGTCGCCCCCGGTGACGTGGTGGCCCTTGTGGGAGACTTTGACGCGTCGGGCATACGGAACCTGCTGACCCTTGTGGACAGGCGGGCCATCATCATGCCACTGGTGGCGGCAAACCACGCGCAGCACGAATACTGCTTTGCATCCGGGCATGTCGACGTTGTCATGGCCGAAGGCAAGCTTGTACGGCGGCAAGAGCGGCAGACCGCCCATCCTTTGCTGGACCGGCTGCGTTCCCGGGGCCATGCCGGACTGATTCTTTTTTCATCAGGCAGCACCGGCATGCCCAAGGCCATTGTGCACGATTTTGATAAATTTCTTGCCCGCTTTGCCACGCCGCGCCCGGCATGGACCACCCTGGGGTTCCTGCTCTTCGACCATGTCGGCGGCCTGAACACGCTGTTTCATATGCTGTACAATGATGGGCTGGTGGTGCGCCCGACGGCCCGCACCGTTTCCGCCGTGCTTGAGGACATTCGGCGTCATGACGTCCAATTGCTGCCCACAACCCCGACGTTTTTGCGCATGCTCGTTCACAGCGGTCTTTTGAACCAGGCCGCACTGCCGTCGTTGCGACTTGTCACCTACGGCACCGAGTTGATGGATCAGAGCACGCTGTCAGCCGTTGCAAACCTTCTGCCGCAGGTGGACTTTCGGCAGACGTATGGCATGTCCGAATTGGGCATCCTGCGGGTGCGCACACGAAAGCGCGACGAACTCTGGATACAGATCGGCGGCGAAGGCGTGAAAAGCCGCGTCCGCGATGGTGAACTGCACATCAGGGCCGAAAACCGGATGCTGGGATACCTTAATGCGCCTTCGCCCTTTGATGCTGAAGGCTGGTTCAATACCAAAGATCTGGTGGAAATTGACGGGCCGTGGCTGCGCATTGTGGGCAGGGCTGACAGTGTGATCAACGTCGGAGGGCTGAAGGTGCTGCCAGCCGAAGTAGAAAGCGCGGCGCTTTCTTTTCCTGGCGTGAGGCAGGCCAAGGCAAAGGGCGCGTCCAACCCTTTGACAGGCATGCATGTGGAGCTGTTATGCCAGCCGGGCGAGGGAGTGGAGCTGTCCATTGACGCTCTGCGGCGGCACTTGGGGGAGGTTTTGCCTCCCCATGCGCGCCCCCTGCGGATCAGGGTCGGGTCTGTGCCCACAGGGCACAGGTTCAAGCAGGTATAATACGAAACAGCAGCTGACACATATATTTGTTATGGTATGGGAAATAAAATGGCAGACGCGTTTACCATAATGATATCACACGTGTATGTTTTGCATAATATCTGCTGTCCTGTTTTTTATAGTCTATGATGGCACATATATTATAGATGCGTTAATTGAGAATCATTTTTGTTAGTTGACGGGTCTCATTAAAATGCCTATCTTACAACTAAGAAAAACAGTTTGGTTTTTATTACCACTGACCGAAGCGTGGAATCTTTATATATTCCCCTTCGTTTTGCTTCATTAGTTAGCTGCTTGTGATTTTCATGATCTGCTGACTGGGGGTGGATTCTTGCCTCCCCCGGATTCTCGGATTTTCCTCCGAGCCTCCCCCATACAGTCCCAATTACTATGACGGTTGCGCGCAATTTTCAGATTGTAGTCTGGAGGTCGTGCTTTGTGTCATTCGTCGCAAACGCCAAAATTTTCGGGGGCAAAATGAACACTATTACTCTTATGCGTCCTGCTGCCGGCCAGCAGGCTACGGTTTCTTCTGTGAATGGGGCTACCTTTGTTGTGGATTTTTCTGCCAGCCAGATTACTCTGGAAAAAGCCGATACTGCTCTTGTATTCCGCTTTGAAGATGGTGGAAGTATCAATATTACTGATTTTTATACTGAATACAGTAAAGACAATACCCCGGATTTTGAAGTGGACGGGCAACTCGTCAAGGGGGCAGATTTTTTTCAAGCCTTTGGGCCTGACCTTGCGCCTGCCGAGGGGCCTTCCACGGCTGAACGCTCATCCCGATATAACGAGTTCAGCGGAAGCGAACTTGCCGATGGCGTGGATCATCTGGACGGGGTAGCCCATGAAATGGGCACGGAGAGCGGCTTCGGCGATCCTGGCGCGCAGAATTCCCTGCTCGCGGCAGCTCTGGGACAGGCTCCTGGCCCTGGCGGGAACGGCGGCGAAAACGGCGGCGACAGGCCGCAGCCCCCGGTGCAATATGCCCTCAAATACTCCAATGTGGCGCTTCTGGGCGCTGACGGCCAGGACGATCCAGAGGTTCACCTTGATCTGACGCGCCTTGCCGGTGACGACGTGGCGGGTAAAACCCTTGCCATCACCAATTTTGACGGCAGTATAAGCTATAGCGGAACAGCCAACCCCAACGGAACCTGGACATTTGATCTGGACGGCTACCAGGCTGTGTATGATCCTGTAAAGGGTGAACTTGTTTTCACGCTTACCGACGTGGGCGGTGGTGCTACTGGGTCTGAAAACTACACCCTGGTGTTCACTGACGCCCATGGGCAGCAGGTCAGTCATGGTGTGCGGGTTGCTTCCAGCGCTGACCATAATGATATGACATCCATTGTCTGGAAGGAGCCGGAAGATGCCGACATGCAGGTAACAGACCAGACCTGGGCTGGCGAGGTAGCGCACGGCGCGCATTTTACCAACGCCAGTGCGTCTGATATCGCCGCGGCCATCAAACTGCCGCATCCTCCGGCGGGCGAAGGCGCGTATGATGCGGGCAGTGGCCGCGAAATGCACTATCAGCTCACTGAAACGTCGCTTACCGCTGACGGCGCGCAGACCAGGTTTGAGATTGACCTCAAGTCGGGCACAAGCTCTTTGCGCATCAGCAATAATGACAATTTTACCGTACTCAACAATGTGGAACATCACGAACCGCTGCTTGGATTTGGCGACAGTTCTTACGGGACGGGCTACGCGGGTGAAGATACCACTGAATATTCGGCAAACGTAACGGCAACCGTGGCCGCCCAGGGCACGACTGGTCAGAACGAAACTCGGGTGACTGGCGGCGATTTGATCGTCCAGACTGAAAGCGATCAGCCCAGTTTTTCAGCGGACGGCGCAGCCTATGTCAGCGGCGCTTACGCCACAGGCGGAGGCAATGTTTCTTTGGAGGCGCAGGGCGTTTCTGTGGGCGCTGCTTCCGTGGCGGCCGGATCCGCTGCCAGCAGCGTAGTCATCACAGGTGTGCGCGCCGATGGCGGCGTACTGATAAATCCCGGCACTCCTGGGACGCCCACAGGGAGCGCAGGTTTTTTCGAAGGCAGGGAGTTCGATCATTCCGAGGTCAGTCTCACCGCCACCACAGGTGATGTACAGGTCAGCGCGGGCCTGACGGGAACGGCAGGGGTGAATACCGCAGTTGCCGGGGTTGCCGCCACGGATAACGGGCACGTCAACATAACTTCTGTTGATGGCAATGTTGACATTGTCGTGAATAACAGGATCGAGAGCGGATCGCTGGACGATTCTTCCAGCTTTTTCGGCGTGTTTTCCGGCGTTGGCCTGGGGGGCAACGATCTGCCCGGCGAAGGTGATTTTTCCTCAGCATACCAACAGTACCAGTATATCTCGGCCCTTCATCGCCAATATCTGGCAGACAAATTCGGGCCTGACCAATATGGATACAGTCAGGATTTCACCTCCAATCGCGGCCAGCAGACTATTGTGGATATTCAAGCTGAAAAGGATGTGAATGTCAGCCTGAATCTGGGCGCGCAGGACGGTGGTTTTGAGGCCGCAGGCATCAATGCCCAGTTCGGCGATGTGAACATTACTTCCAGAAGCGGCGACATCAATGTGGATGTGGCCATGCAGGGCAGGCATTCGTCCACAGGCTCAGGTCAGGAATGGGTTTCCGCCCTTGAGATAAGCAACGGCACGGCCTCGTTGAATGCAGAACAGGGGAACGTGAACCTTTCAGTACACGCCAACGGTGAAAATATTGCCGTGGTGCACTACAACGGGGCAACGGCATTTCCCGCCGGTCAGTTTGAATATATTCCAGATGCCGCTGTGGTGGCATCATCATCCATCACCGGAAAGAACATCAATATCAGCGGTACGGTGGGGGCGGACGGCAGTTCAGCCATAAACCACATCATCGGCATCAATGCCACCCACACGCATAAAAAGGAAACCTTTGTCATCAGCGCGGATGAGCGGTTTACGCTAAACGTGACAGCCATAGATAATGGCGGCGCAACTTCTGCCACAGGCATTTACGCCGGCTACGCTCTTTATCCGGACGATAACGGAGGTTACTTTACCAACAATGGCTCCAGCTACGTTCTGGCGCTTGGAGCCAAAGAAGCGGAAATCACCGCCAGAGTGGAAGCCGGAACCGGTCTTTCTGCTGACAGCCGCAGTGTGGGCATCGAAGCCAGCGGCCATAAATTCGCCATCATTTCTGATTCAGAAGATAACCTGTGGCGCGATGATGGGTCTGGAAACAAGGTGCCGAACACAACAGCGCTTGGATATACAGCAGGATACGACCTTGATGCCGTCAATCAACTGACCGTTTCAGCCGAAGGTGCGTGGCACAATACGGGAATTCTGGCCAACAGCGCTGAAGTTACTTCGTACGGCAATACATACCAGGCACCTTCCGCAGTCGATATCCGGGCGGACTCCTTGACCGTCAAGGCCACAGGCAACCCCGAGGCAGGCAGCACGTCCAGCAGTACCGGTATTGCCGCAGTTGAACATAGCAGTGTGCATATCGTCTCCAATGACGTCAATATCGAGGCGACAGACGCCCACCACAGCGTTGGGATTCATGCGGACGGGCATGGAAACGTGTCGATCTCCAATGCCATACTGGGCGGGACTTCGGATGCAGGCCTGAAGGTCATCATCTCAGCCAAGGTTGGTACTGACCTTGAAAGCATGACTAACGGCATAGCCATTGAAGCCATCAACAATGGTTATGTGCAGATAGTTTCAGTCGGTAATAGCGGAGATTACGTTGAAATCAACGGCGGTATTGTCACTGACGGCACCGGACGCGTCACCATACAGACTGGCGGCGGCGATGATATTGTGAAGCTCAACGGCGCGATGGACATCGGCTCGTGGAACGGCCTTACCATCGACGGCGGCGAGGGCTATAATCTGCTGATCCTTTCCGCGCCTGACCACGAAACCTTCATGCAGTATTATAAAAGCTGGTTTGAAAACGGCGCTATTGAAAACAATATCCACAATTTCAATGAAATCATCCTGCAAGGTGTGGATATGGGGTCGGATGCCTACCAGTTGATCCATGACAGTATTGGCGATCTCGGCATTATCGTGCGCGTTATCGATGCGGGAACCGATCTGGTGCCCAATGCCTATGAGCATGACTTCAGCGCCCACGATAACCCCACCGGGGAGCATGACCTGCTCTTTGTCCGGTTCAACGGCGCGGAAAACCCCGATCAGGACGGGTTTGACCAGACCATGCACAATATCGGCGATGTGGGTGACGGCTATGAAAGCGTCCTGCTTGATTTTGTCGGCTCGGGTGATGAGTCTTTGTTTGCCCACAGCAGCAGCCTGGACCGTCTGTTCGATATGAAGAACAGTGCCCATGAAAATACCGACATTTTCGTCAGAACCGAATCCGGGGATTCCCTGGTTGATTCGGGATGGACAGCCGGCGCTGAAACCAGGGTGTTGAATGGCGAAACCTACACGCAATACAACAATGAAAGCGGCGAGACCATGTATGTGCAGATGAGCATGGAACACGGTGTTTAGTGCCCTTGCACAGAGCCTTGCTCTGTCGGCTGCACGACCTGGCGCTCATCATAAGTGCGCAAGCGGATTTGCCATTGTTGCCACAGGCCTACAGGCAAGCCGTAATTTTTGAGCGGGCGTGGTCTCACCGGCAATCCGCATCAGGCGTCAGATGAGATAAAAAACGGCCCGGACAGTACCGGGCCGTTTTTTATGCCTCAAACAGGCCTGTCGCCTTTTGTCACCTTTCATATTTAATGAAAGTACGCTATGTTATAAGAGAAGTTTTACGTTGAAACGGTATTGGCGGCTGCGTAGGCTGGCGCTGGCGCACAGGCGCAAACGCAGGATATCTGCACTGGTAAACGCCGAAGCGTGTATGACGAAAACCTTGGGAATGCACATTCTCAATCGTTTATCTGCCAGGATTGGCAGCTGCAACACAACCTGGATGGAGTGGTATGGGCAATTACATGCTGGACAATGTGGAGCTTGCAGGCTGCTCCGTCGTGCTGGGTGAAAATATACAGCGCCTTGAAGACGAGCCGCAGTACTGGGGCCATGACCGGTCGCAGCTGGCCCGCCTTCAGAACCGGCTGGGGCTGGATTCAAGGCGCATTGCCGCACCCGGCACCACAGCCAGCGATCTGTGCCGCCAGGCCGCCACATCGCTCATGCAGGAAATGCGTATTGACCGTCAGGATGTCACGGCCATCATTTCCGTCACCCAGACCCCGGATTATCTCATGCCGGGCAACGCCTACGTGCTCCATGCTGCCCTTGGGTTTTCCAAAGAAACCGTTGCCATTGATGTCTGTCAGGGATGCGCCGGTTTTGTGTACGGCCTGTGGCTGGCTGGCATGATGTCCCGCGCCTCGGGCAATGGCGGCGTGCTGCTTTGCGCGGGCGACACCCTTTCCCGCGCGGCAAACAAAAAGGACTACACCACAGCGCCCATTTTTGGGGATGCGGGAAGCGCCGCCTGGGTTCGGTACTGCCCGGATGCGGAAAATACGTATTTTGTCCTGCGGGCCGACGGGCGTGAGCTGGACAAGCTCTACATTCCGGCGGGCGGCGCGCGCATGCCCGCATCCACAGCGACCAGAGCCGAGCAGGCGTATGATGACGGAAGCGTCCGTTCCCTTGATGATCTGCATATGGACGGCGTCGGCATTTTTTCGTTCACCATGGCCGAACAGCCCCAACTGCTGCGCGATCTAATGCGGTTTTCCGGCTGCGAGACCACAGGAATCGACTACTTCGTCATGCACCAGGCAAACCGGTATATTGTTGAAACGGTGGCGAAAAAATCTGCCATTCCCCTGCAAAAAGCGCCTTCGGCCACGTTTTCGCGCTACGGCAACCTGAATTCCGCGTCTATTCCCGGCGTGCTCTGCGGTGAACTGGCCTCGGTGGCCCGCCAAAGAGACCTGAACGTCGTCTTGCAGGGCTTTGGCGTGGGCCTTTCGTGGGGAGCGTGCCAGATGCGTCTGCGCCAGCCCTGCTGCCTTGAGCCGCAAATATACAGCCGCTAGCACAAGCCCTGGACAAAACGGCTTTGTGGAATGCTTTGTGGGGGGGCCTTTTTGTAAAAGGGGCTCCTCCCGCCCCTATCCCCTAAAATTCTTGTTTTAGAGCATGTGAACCTTGAAAGGGCAGTCGCCTTTGAAAAGCCATAAAAAACCGGCCATGTGGCCGGTTTTTTATGGCTGATTACGAAATGGGCGGCCTAGTTCGGCTGTGTCCCCTGGGAAAGCTGCCGTGAAAAATGTTTGAGTGACGTTTGCCACAGGTCAAACACCTCTTCCAGGTTTTTTTTGGTCATGCCATAGCGCATGAAGACATCCATTTCCAGAATGAGGTCTCCGTCTTTGTCAATGTACGCCTTGGAATACATTTTTTGTGTATTCCAGGTGTTGATCTTCTCTTGCGAAAAATTCTTGATCTTCCACACGCCAAGAAACTGCAAAGCGCTGCAACTGTTGCCTTCAGAGCAGCCGGAGAACCATATGGCGTACTTGGTGCCTTCCATACGGCCCTTGAGGACGGGGGTTCCCTTGCTCGCTACGCTCAATTCTGCGCTGCCAAAACCTTTGGCTATCTCAAGTACTGCCTCGTGATCGGAGGCGGTGACAATATCGTTGCTGGCCATGGCGTTGCTGGCAAGAACGCATGTCAGACAGACACCCAGCGCGAAGGTAAGTAATTTGTTCATATGAACTCCTGAGCAGTATTTTTCTACATACGTTTAGTGTTGCGGTTCGTGTGGATACGAAAATGTTTCCTGAACGTGGAAGCTGTTCGCATCCTTTTTGGCGAAGAGAAACTTTGAAAATATACATCCTCAAAGCCTGAACACACTCGCTTCAGTGTTGAGCAGCGCAAACAGATTGAGCGGCCTTTTTACGGAAAGCGCCTGCTCCGCCGTTGTCTGCGCAATTTCACGGCGAAATAGCGTGGACACACTATATCATAAATTTATCATTTTAAAAGCGTCATGTTGCATAGAGTTTTCTACGTGGAAATAGTTAAAATAACAGGCTAATAGGGTAAAACAAACATATTTGTATTGTACTGAGTGTTGTGAAGCGCCCTGTATCTGTCAACTATAATTTTATTGCAATGTTGTTTGCGCAACGTATTTTGCCATTTAGTTATTATGTGTCGCAACGCGGTATCGATGCGTTTTAAGCGGGATTGAATCACGCAACCTTGTCGCATGAACAAAAACATGCGCCGAAGCGTTAAGCTCCGGCGCATGGGTTAAGGGTGGACGCAAAAGTGTTAATCAGCGTCGGGTGCTTCGGTGATATTGGCCGTTGGCAGGCATGTTCTCATAGCCCAATAATAACAAACCAATGACACGAGACCCATGGCGATTACATCCCATGGCGAGGTCAGGATTCCCTTTCCCCCGAAGGAGCCAAGATAGGAAATGATCAAGGTCATTACATAATAGCCCACAAGCCAAAGGGATGACTTGATTTGCTGCTGCAGGCTCACGTGCTGGGTCGGCACTTTTTTGCTGGAGAGAATGTAGGCAACAAACAGCACTATCTCGATGGGGAACAGCCAGCAAATGACGCTCCATCCCGACCAGTACACAATAAGGGAGGCAATGATGAAGGTCAGCGGCGATATGATTTCCAGCCCGCGAACACGGAAAGGACGGGGCAGATCAGGGGCGTTTATGCGCAGCGCGCCGCAGGCGATGGGGGCAAGCGCATAGCTGAGGCACAGGGCGCCGGAGACCACGTTGATGAGTTCTTTCCAAGAGGGGAAGGGCATGGTCCAGAATATGGAAAGAGCCAGAGTAAGCCAAAGCGCGGGGCGGGGAATGCCCGATTTTTTGTCCACGGCTGAAAAACGGTCAAAGAACGTGCCGCTTCGCGACCATGCGTAAATGACCCGAGGAGTGGCGACCATATATATATTACCGGTTCCGGCGGGGGAGATGACCGCATCGGCCACCACAAGGATACCCAGCCAGCCAAGACCCAGCAGTAAGGCGATGTCATGGTAGGGAAGCGAGAACTTTGATGCTATGTTGCTCCAGCCTTCAGAAAGCATATCCGGGGGAATGCTGCCCAGAAAAACCAGTTGCAGGACAATGTATATGATGGTGGAAAGCACGATGGACAGCAGCAGGGCAATGGGAATGGTGCGCTGGGGATTTTTTACCTCACTGGCCACCGATACCACAGGGGTCAGGCCAAGGTAGGCAAAGATGACGCCCCCGGCGGTTACCGCCATCTGCACGCCGTGAGCTCCAAATGGTGCAAAACCATGCGCCGTCAGGTTTTCCGGCTTAAAATAGTACATCAGAACAACCATCACCAGCGCGGGAACCACAAACTTGAAGAGACTGATGATGTTATTGGCGATAGCGAATGATTTAACGCCGTTATAGTTGATTATGAAGAAAAAGACTGTCAGCAAAAACTGGGCTATCCAGCCTGCCAGAGTCGGTGAACCGGAGGCGTCCGCCGTGAGCCAGGGCAGCCAGGCCGCAGCGTATTGGCGTGCGGCCACCACTTCGATGGCGATGAGGCTTGAAAAGGCGATGACGGTCAGTGAGGCGAGCAAATACCCGACAAGCTCCCCGTGAGAAAAAACAGGGAAGCGGATGATGCCGCCAGCCTTGGGCAAAGCCGCGCCAAGTTCACAGTATACAAGGCCAAGAAAGAATACTGTGATACCACCTATGATCCAAGAAATGATTCCGGCAGGCCCCGCATATTGCGCCACAAAGCTTGCCCCAAACAGCCACCCGGACCCAAAGATAGCCCCCAGTGCCACAAACGTGAGGTCTGTGGTATTCAACTCTTTTTTGAATTTCCCTTGTTCAGCCATAAAATCTTCCTCCCGCTGTCTATGGGTATCCGGTGTTATTTAAGCCAGTCGTGAACTTTTTCCCCACTCAATAACCGCATTGAAGTGAAATCTCCTGTGCTTGAGCGCTGTCTGATTGCATGTTGTGCAAAAATGTTGCCACAATGAAACTACCTGCAATTATTAAATTATAAAATTGCACTCATAAGTGCCGATTTGTTGCAACGCAGCAAAATGCTACAAATGTATTTATTTGAAACAATGATGTGTGTTGGTACTATTTTGTATATGCTTTGCGTAAGCACTCTTTGACATGACGCACCCCGCCCCGGTGTTGCGATAAAACAAGGAGCAACCCACCTTGAAATTGGCCTGGCAATCGAGAGCGCAGACGCTCAGGTGAAGGCATACGCGCAGTTTGTCTGCTCCAATGGGCTGGCGGCACATCATTTTTATTGCCGTGCTGGCTGTGGCGGAACACTTGCCTGTGCCTCTCCCACAGTGTCATGCCGAGCAAAATTTGGAGATGGCGCAGGGAAAACGGCTTGAAATGTGCAGGCTTTGCGCCAAGGGGAATGAGAATGGCGAGCATGCTGGCGCAAAGCCTGCGAAGAAAACAGAGACGTGCTGTAACATGCCAGGAAGTGCGTGAAAAAACGGCAACCACAAGCGCTTTTCAACTTTTCCTGCGTATTCATTTCATCCCAATAAGCCGTGCAGTTTTTCAAGGCAGATCGCGTCAGAGTATCGCGTTTTGGATTTTATCTGGCGGCTGTGTGGAGCTGGCACATGTGGTGACGGCGTCAGCGCGGCTTGTCCGCGCTGACGCCGCAGCTAACGGGATGTTATAAGAACTGTGGATACACAGCTCAAATGGTCATTTGCCCTAGTCCAGCCTGAATCCCTTGGCAAGCGCGTCCGAAGGGTCAATGACAAACTTGTGGAAACCAGTAAGATAGGCGGTTCCACTGACCTCCGGCACACCGCCCTTGCAGGGGCCCACTGTGGCTGGCTCCACAATTCTTGCCGTGAACTGGGTGCCTATGACGCTCTCATGCACGAACTCCTGGTTCAGGCCCAGTTCGCCCTTGGCAAAGAGTGAAGCCACGCGTGCGGAAGTGCCGGTGCCGCAAGGCGAGCGGTCGAGGGAGTCTGGCAGAAAAACCACTGTGTTACGGTACGTGGCCTTGGGATCGTCAGGTGTGGTGTAGAACATCACGTGGGTGATGACATTGATAAAGGGCTGTTCCGGATGCTTGAAGTCCACAGCCTTGCGCACGGCTCCACCGAATGCCTGGGCGGCTTTTTCAATGGCGGAACGGTAGCCGGAGCGCAGGTTCAGGCCAGGAAAATATTTGGCGTCAGTGATGGCATACGTATTGCCGCCATAAGCCACGTCATAGGGCACCTCACCTATGCCGGGCACGTCGACCGTGCCGGAACAGAACAGAAAAGAGGGCACATTGCGAAAGGTTACGCGAGTGACCTTGCCGTCCTTCATTTCCGCTCTGGTTCGTACCAGACCGGCGGGGGTGTCGATATTGACATTGCACACTTCGCCTTCAGGAACGATGGTTCCGCTTTCAAGCATGGCTGTGACGCAGCCTATGGTGCTGTGTCCGCACATTGGCATAAGTCCGCCGGCGTCAATAAACAGTATGCCCATATGAGCTTCAGGATTGCAGGGAGGCACCCATATGGTGCCTGACATGTTGCTGTGCCCGCGCGGCTCAAGCATGAGAGAGCTTATAAGCCAGTCGAGGTGCTCTCTGGCATAGGCCATTTTCTCCTGCATGGTTGTTCCCTGAATGGCGGGGCAACCAGCCACCACATTGCGTGTGGGATTGCCGGCCGTATGGGTGTCAATAGTCTGGATCATGTGAGACAGTTTCATGGCGGCTCCTCTTGAGTTATGGCTTGGCCTGGCCAGTTACGCATCCGGCGGACTGGCCAGGCCTGTCGTGGCTACCTGTCAAGATTTATGAATATGGTTTTCTGCTCGGTGTACTGGTCGTGAGACTCGCGTCCCTTGTCCTTGCCGCCGAAACCGGAAAGTTTGTATCCGCCGAAGGGCGTTGTATTGTCACCTTCGCTGAAACAGTTGACGGACACGGTGCCCGCTTTGAGTTCGCTGGCAAAGGCGTGCGCCTTGGTCAGCGATTCGGTGAAGATGGAGCCGTGCAGGCCGTAGCAGGTATCGTTGGCCATGGTCAGCGCTTCTTCATCAGAAAAGGCTGTAAGGATGGCCGTAACAGGGCCAAAGATCTCTTCGCGCACCACTGTGGCATCGCGCTTCACGTTGTCAAAAATCGTGGGTTCGATGAAAAGGCCGCTGCCGATGGCCGCAGCTTTGCCACCCGTGACAATGCGCCCGCCTTCGGCCTTGCCCTTTTCAATATAGTCCATGACAGTCTTGAACTGCTGCTCGCTGACCATTGACCCCAGTGCATTGGCGGGATCAAGGGGGTTGCCCATCCGCCATTCACTGAGGCTAGCCACAAAAGCGTCCAAAAAGGCGTCTTTTTTGCTGGCGGGCACGATAATGCGCGAATTGGCGGTGCAGTTTTCGCCCATATTCCAGAATGCGGCGGAGCAGGCATGGCTTGCGGCGAACTCGAAGTCGGTAAAGTCTTCAAGCAGCACAAAGGGGCTTTTGCCGCCAAGCTCCAGCACCACGCGCTTGAGATTGCTTTCGGCGGAGTATTGCAGAAAGCGGCGGCCCACATCGGTGGAGCCGGTGAACGAAAGAACGTCGATATCCATGTGCCGACCCAGAGCTTCGCCCACAAGGCCGCCGGGGCCGGGCAACACTTGAAGCACGCCTTCGGGAACCCCGGCCTCTGCCGCCAGTTCGGCCAGTCGCAGCGTTGAAAGGCAGGTGACGCTGGCGGGTTTTATGATGACGCTGTTGCCTTCGGAAAGAGCGGGGCCAAGCTTCCACCCGACCATTTGCAGAGGAAAGTTCCAGGGCAGTACGCAGGCAACAACGCCTGCCGGTTCCCGTACGATAAGCCCGCGCTTGAGGTTGCCGGAAGGCGAAGTGCTGCCGTACTGCTTGTCGCTGAATTCGGCATGCCACTCCAGGCATTCGATGGTTTCAGGCAGGTCGGTGCACAGGTTTTCGCGGATGGGCTTGCCGCTGTCGATACTTTCAAGCACAGCAAGCTCGACCATGTGTTTTTCCATCAGGCCGCAAAGTTTGAGAAATATTTTTTTACGTTCCGTGGGGTGCATCTTGGACCACACCCCGGAATCAAAGGTTTTGCGGGCCACAGACACGGCCTTGTCCACGTCTTCTTTACCGCAGCTTGCAACCTGGGCCAGCTCTTTGCCTGTAGCGGGGTTGATGGTGGCAAAGGTCTTGCCCGAAACGGCAGGAACAAACTTACCGCCAATGAAGGCCAGGGTAGGATATTTCAGGTCGGCCGCCAGATTTTCGTACTCCTGGCAGGTAAGGAATTGAGACATTGGGTTTCTCCTCTTGTAAAAGCCTTTGCGGGTAGAGCAATTTCATTGTGAAATCACTGAGGCGGCTGCGTGGGCAGGCGCCGGCCGTGAAGGCACTCGCGCAGTTTGTCTGCGCTGTTAGCGCTGTAGCGGGCATGTCGAAAACGTTGATACTGCATGTTCTCGACAGAAACCCGTTCTAGAGCAGTTTACGAATAAAATGAGGTAACTGCTCTGCAAGGATTTTCCTGAAAATCCTTGCCGCAAAATGTGAGCAGGCAGGTTTTGTCTGCCGTAAGCAAGCATTTCAAATGTTCAATGCTCTAGCTGAGGTCAGGGGGCATGGGCATGTCCGCCAGCTCACCCAGACTCAGGGGAAAGAGCGGCGGTTGGGCCGTATACTGCGGCAACTGATCCAGCGGCAGCCCCTGAGTATGGGCGATCATTTCGGCCACTGCCTGTCCGCACATGCGGCCCTGGCAGGTGCCCATGCCGGGGCGGGCCTGGGCCTTGAGACCATCTGGCGAAAAGCACCCTTGCCTGATGGTCTGTTGAAGTTCCTGGGCTGTGAGTTCTTCGCAGCGGCAAACCACGGCATCATCCGCCGGTTGCAACTGGGATGGCGTGGGAGCGAAGTATTCATCAAGAAAGGGCTGCAAGGCCCGGCAACGCCTGACAATACTCATGTGGGAATCTGCAAGCCGGTTGCGTTCGTTCATGTTCAGGCGGCCCAGTTCGTGGCAAACGTCCAGGCCAACCAGTCGGCCTTCAGCCTGTGCGGCTACAGCGCCACGAACACAAGCCACGTCGCCCGCCGTGCGTATGCCGGGCACGCTGGTCTGGCCCCATTCATCGGCACTGGCATGCCAGTAGCGCTGGCGTTCATCCCAGGTATGGCGGCATCGGGCCAGGCGGGTAATGCGGCTTTCAGAAATGACGCCTTCATGCAGCAGCACTGTTGCAGCCTGGAGGCTTTTTTTGCTGCCGCTCATGTTGGTGAAATTGATTGTAAGACGTTCTGTTTCAACCTGTTCCAGCCTGATGTCGCGAACGGCAAAGGTGCATTTTTGCGAAAAAACGGTTTGTGCGGCCATGCCGATGCCGTGCAAAAAATACCCGGGACGGGCCAGGGCTCCGGTTATATGTTTCATGGCCCGCAGCAGGTTGCTGATCCTGCCCGTGAACAGCACGCCAGCCACAGGAACCTTGAAGTGGTGCATATGCACCGCAGCCTGAAGGATGAGCGGGCCGTTGCCGCACAGCACCACAGGGCCCTGGGGCAACAGTGCGGCTGATTTGAGCAGAATATCCGAAGCCCCGGAGCCCATAACTCCGGGCAGGGTCCAGCCTGGCAGCGGAACAGGGCGCTCCATTGCTCCTGTGGCGAGTACAACCTGCCGGGCAGTCATGCAGCGGCTCTGGCCCTGTGCGCTGAAATATACCCTGTCCGGGGCTATGTCCCACACATTGGCGCTGGGCAGAAACGTCGCGCCGCAGTTCTTGAATTCTTCCACCAGCGGGAGACCGGCAGAATAGTCTGAACCAAGATGGTTAACGAGGGCAGAGGAGCCGACACTTTTGAATATCTGGCCGCCGGGTTCGCTTTGCCGGTCAAGCACCAGCGTGTGCAGCCCCTGGCGTGCTGTTTCGATGGCCGCGCACATGCCTGCGGGGCCAGCGCCGACAATAATTACGTCCCATATGCTACGCATGGTTGCAGCCCTCCTTGCCGAAGTCGGGAACCCCATTCTGGCGGTTCACCCGCATGCCCTCAGCCACAGGAACGAGGCAGGCCTGCTGGTTGGGAACGCCGTTAATGGTCATGAGGCATTCAAAACAAACGCCCATCTGGCAATATGGACCGCGTTTGTGGCCGCCATGGGTGGTGCGTGTCCAGCCGTGCGACGGGCCAAGTACAGCGGCGGCTACGGATATGCCTTCTTCAACCTCAAGGGGTTGGCCTTCAAAATATATGGTCACCTGCCTGCCCGCAGAAGGGGTAGTTTTGACAAACACGATTGTCCTCCTCAGGCGGTGGTTGTTGTGGCAGAACGTGCCGCAGCGTCAGAGCCGAATCTGTCGAGGCCCATGTAGCTGATGTCCATGAACGGAGCCTGCCCGCGCACCATTTCTGAAATGAGTTTGCCCGTAATGAGTGAAAGGCCTATGCCGTTTCCCTCATGCCCGGTGGCCACAAAAAGCCCTTGAAGATGTGTGGGCGAAATGATGGGCTTGGCGTCCGGAGTACAGGGGCGCAAGCCCGCATAACAGCGGATGACTCTCGTATCTGCCAGGGCAGGGTAGAAATGGCGGGCGCGTTGGGCGATAATGCGCATGACCCTGGGGTCGGGGCGGATGTTCATGCCGACGTAGCGGCGACTGCTGCCAAGCAGGATTGTTCCTGCGTGGGAGGGTTCAAGCACAAAGGCAACGCCGAAGTGCTCCATTTCAGGCGTGGCATTGCAGCGCGTTTTGCCGCCCTTTGCCAGAAGGTAGCCGTATTCCGCATAGTTTTTGCCCACCAGATTGCGTACGCGCTCGGTCACGACAACATGCCCCTGGCGTGGCCTGACGGGAACGGTAAGGCCCACCATGTCGGCAAGCAGGGGCGTCCAGACGCCTGCGGCAAGAATGACGTTCTCTGTCTGGATGAGTCCCTTGTCCGTTTCAACCGAGGTGATCCGCCCTCCGTCGGTGCGCAGTCCCGTGACGCTGGTTCTGGTCATGAGGGTGGCGCCGTTGGCCTCCGCATGCAGAGCCAGCCCCTGACAAAGCCGCATGGGATTAAGCTTGCAGTCGCCATTGAAATTCAGGCAGGCCAGAATACTGTCGCCAATATTCGGCTCATGGTGGCGCACGTCGGCCCTGTCCCACAGGGTGACGTCAATGCCCTCATTTTTTTTGCCTTCATAGTTGGCGCGCACAGTGTCGAGATCCCGTTCGTCATCAACCAACAGTCCGAGCCCCTCGGGCGAAAACTCGAAATCCACGGGCAAAAATTTTGCTGCATCATGAAACATGTCCTGCCCGTATTTGCAGAACTGGCTATATGCGCCGGGTGGCGTGTCATAAGTGACCACATGACCATCGCAACGACGGCTGGAGCCCCAGGCGAACTCACCCCGCTCCACAAGGGTCACATCAATTCCATCCATGGCAAGATAGCAGGCTATGGCTGTACCTACCGCCCCCCCGCCGATGACAACGGCTCCGGCGGTGTGTTTGCTGCTCATGGCAGTTCCCTTTGCTTCAGATTTTCTGGTATGTTCATGAGGGGCCGCCAGAAGCCGCCCCTCATGAATGATGCTAGCAAAAGTCGGCCTGTTTGAGAACTTTTTCAAGTTCTACACGCACTTCTTCAGAAATGGGCTGTCGGGGCATACGCAGCGTGCCTGTCCCGAATCCCTTGAGCGCAAGCGCGTGCTTGACCACCTGCCAGAGCTCGCCAGTGTCTTCAAGCAGACGCAGCAAAGGCAGCATCTGCCGGTATACCTGCCGGGCCTCATCAAGCTTGTGTTCTTTGACAATAAGGTTGTAGAGCTTGACGCACATGGCGGGGGCAATATTGGCAAGCACGCAAACCCATGCCTTGGCGCCCATGACAAAGCTTTCATAGGCCAGGCTTTCGCAGCCGCAGAAAACCACCAGCTTGTCACCCACCTCGTCCACAGAACGGGTCAGCCGCATGATGTCGCCACTGGATTCTTTAAGAAAACCCATGTTGGGCAACTGGGCGCATTTTACCAGAGTTTCAGGCGATACGGCCACGCCGCAACTGCCGGGGTTGTTGTACACCATTACCGGCAGTGGACTTTTGCCGGAAATGTATTTGTAGAATTCATAAATCTCATGCTGGCTGGGATGCACGGCGGGAGGAGGAAGAATCATGACGCCCGCAGCGCCTATGGAGCCCGCATGCTTTGACAGTTCAACCGAAACATCGACGTTGGGCGAAATGGCGCCCACAATCACCGGAACCTTGCCGTTTACTTCCTTCATGGTGAATTCGGCAACCTGCTTGCGTTCTTCGGTGGAAAGTGCCGGCCATTCGCCAGTGGCTCCCACGGGCATGATGCCGTGAACGCCGGATTTGAGCAGCCACTGGATATGTTTGGATATAGTGCCGTAGTCGATGCTGCCGTCCTGATTAAAGTGCGTCACCGTTACTGCGAAAATACCGTGAATGTTGTTCATGTATCCTCCATTGGATGTTTGTGCATTGTCTCTAGCAAAAAATCTACCAACAGCAGGTGAAACATAACTACATAGAAAATAAGGCTGTTTTGGATTGCTGTTTTGCCCGTGTGTGCCATGCTACAGATTTTGATGCGTCACAATACTACAGGTGTAGCCTTGTGCTACACTCTGATGGAACCTATTTCTTTCCGCCGATGATGGGTACAATAAGGATGGCTGAAAGCAGTGATGCCGCAGTCATGACGATGAAGAATCCGTTCCAGCTTGTGGTTTCAATGCCCATAGCCAGCGGCAGGCCGGTGCAGGCGGCTCCCAGGTATCCGAAAAGTCCCACAAAGCCTCTGGCCGTGCCTGCGTATTACTTGTGGCAGACTTCGGCGGCGGCCATGCCGGTGAGCATTTGCGTGCCAAAGACAAAAAAGCCAATCAGAAAAAGCACGGAACCAAGGGCGATTTTGGAACTCAGGGGCAAAAGCCAGAGTGCGCCCACGGAACACATGATGCCCAGCATGAAAATGATGTTCATCGGGATGCGGTTGCCCTTGAACAGTCTGTCCGATCCCCATCCGGCGACTATGGTGCCGATGAAATCGCCGATCTCAAGCATGGTGATGGCGCTGTTGGCCACTAGCAGGTCAACGCCATGTTCCTTTACAAGGTACATGTTGGCCCAGTCGTTGACGCCAATGCGCACGAAGTGCACAAGCACGTAGGAAATGGCCAGAAGCAGATGTATTTGTTGGTGAATACGTAGCGGCGCAACACCTGCCATGTGGTGAGCGAGCTTTCGTTTTTCTTTACCTGCTCCAGTTGATCCTTGCGCCTTTCTCCCACCCTGGGCAGTCCCATGGGTTCCGGTCTGTCGCGCATGACGATGCAAAGAATCATGCCCGCCACAATGCCTATGATGCCCGGAATGATCATGCCGTAACGCCAGTCGTAGTGTATGGCCAGCCATCCTGCGAGCAGCGGAATAATGACGCCGCCCAAGTTGTGCGAGGTGTTGCACACGGCCCACAAGAAGCTGCACTCGTTACGCGAGTACCATGTGGTGAGAATCTTGGTGTAGGGTGGCAGCCCCAATCCAGAAAGAAGGCGTTGAGTCCCCACAGAATGGCCAGTGCCAACAGGGACGAACTCATGCCGAAGGCTATGTTGATGATGCCTGTGATGATGAGGCCAACTCCCATGAAATAGCGGGGATTGGACTTGTCGCTTGTGATGCCGCCCACAAACCGTGACGAGCCGTAAACAATGTAGAAAATGGTACTCAGGATGCCCACGTCCGAGAGCTGCCAGTCAAGATCCTTTGAGCAGCTGGCATGATTGACCTGTAGCTGTTGCGGGTGAAGTAAAAAATGGCGTAACCAAGCCATATGAATGCCATCATGTGTATGCGCCAGTATGCGTAGTCTTTGTCTATCTCTTCCGCGCTCTTGGTAACCGGGTGCGCAAGTGATGCTTTAAAGAAGTTTACCATGGCGTATCCTTGGTGCAAAATGGGCGGGTACATTTCCACAACACCAAGAACGGGTAAGCCGTTGCGGCACAGGTGATGAGCGTCCCGTAAGATGGATAGCCCACAATGAACTGTCGTGTGCCGTCGATGGGGGCGATCACCCACACGTATTCGGCTGTGGCGGCGTCGGCCCCATATTCTTCCCCAAGCATGCGGTGATCTGGAAACGCGCCAGAAATGATTGAACGTATTTCACGTTCCACGCGTTTATCCGTCTCCGTCACCGGGCTGTCGTCAGTTTTGGTTTTAACAGCATAGTTCCCACACAGATATTTCTGTCTGTGTTCCGTGAGTATCTGGCGTGAAACGTCAGAAGCCTGCATGGCACTATCTAAAATGCTTCATATTCTGGCATTGCATTGTCTCCATCTGTAAGGGGGGAGGATGCAGACCGGTCGGTCTTGTAAAGGCGTTCACTGCCGCTTCGCGGCGGGCATTCATGCCTGATTGCGTCATTGGAATGTGTAAATGCAGCTTTCTATTTAAAATACGCATATTTCATCTTTAAATAATGATTTGTTGAAAAATGTTATATAGAAAAGTTTGTTGTAAAAAATAATATGTGTTCAAAGCAAATAGTAGTCAGCTAATTTTGTATAACAGCAAAAAATCTGCCAATTTTGCACAGACTGGCGGGAAATGCTGATGCCATCTGGGTGCTCAGTGTTGCACAAAAAATTTTAGATTGGTAATATATAAAATAATTGTAGCATAACGCTACAGTCGTGTTTGCTTACGCTACACGACAGGAGGAATAATGACATGAGGTGTCTCCCCGTCGACTTCTCACCACAAAATCCCGTGTACCAGCAAACGGTCCATGAAGCCTGGAAGGATTTCATTGATGGCGGTGAAATCCGGGGGCGTGTGCCCGAGCATATTCTGGATGGATGGCTGCTCAGCCGTGATGCCTGTATTGACCCTGTGCGGGTTCCCGACGTGCCGGTGCTGGAACGGGTTCATTTTGAGGACTTGTGCAGCCAATTCGCCACGTTGCTCAATGCAGCGGCTCCTGTGCTGGAAATGCTTGATTCGTGCATTAGCGGCACCGGCCATATGGCAATTCTTACCAGTTCGTCCGGGCATATTCTTGCTACCGTGGGCGACAAGGATTTGCTTGATGTGGCCCGTACCCAGTACAACATGCCCGGTGCTGACAGAAATATCGACAAGGTCGGCGCTTCAGCCATAGGCATGACCCTGCAACGGCGTCGTCCGGTGCAGATATACGGTTATGAGCATTACAATGCTGGCCTGCATTCGTGGCGTTGTGCTTCCGCTCCCATTCTGGCTGATGCATCGGGCGTTCTGGCCGTGCTGACCATTTCGGGCAATATTGCCAGCCCCGAGATACAGGCGCTCGCGCTGGTGACGACCTTTGCCAACTATATAGGCATGCGCGTGCGCCAGCAGACCATAGAAACCACCGGGCAGAAGCTTGAGGCTTTATTGCGGAATGCCCATGATTCCCTAACCTACCCATTGCTGGTGCTTGATGGCAATGGCGGCATCACCCACGCCAACAGGCATGCGTCAACATTGTTTACTTCTGGCGAACTTGAGCTTCCGGGTAGAAGCGCTGTTTCTCTGGTGAGCTCTCTTGATGCGCAAAGGCTGCAACGAGCTCTGGCCGGACAAAGGCAAGGGCATGACACCCTGACATTCCTTACGGGCCAGGGGCCGCAACGCATCGCCTGCACATTTTCGCCTGTGGAACTGAGCGCGGGAAGATCCGTGGGGATGGCCCTTGCGCTTAACCCTGACACGTTTGCGCCGGGCGGGCGAAACAGGGGCAAAGCAGCCAGCGGCCCGCTTCCGGCCTCCTGAAAGGCCGTGTTGCCGACCCGTGAGGTCGAGTCCGTCCACTCAGCCACGTACCAGTTCTCAGACATCCTTGGGGCTAGCCCCGCTTTGCGGCAAGCTATCAACTTTGCCCATCGTGCTTCCCGCATGGCCTCACGCATCGTCATTTTGGGAGAAAGCGGCACTGGTAAGGAACTTTTCGCCCAGGCAATTCACAATGCCGGAAATGAGCCAGATCGGCCCTTTGTCGGCATTTCTTGCGCCGCCATTCCCAATAACCTTATTGAAGCCGAACTGTTTGGTTATGAAGAAGGCGCTTTTACCGGAGCGCGAAAGGGCGGGCAGAAGGGCCGACTTGAAGCGGCCAATGGCGGAACGCTTTTTCTGGATGAAGTAAACAGCTTGCCATTGGCAGTGCAGGCCAAACTTTTACGCGTCCTGCAGGAAATGACTTTTTCACCTCTTGGAAGCAATCACCTTGTTCGTCTTGACGTCCGAGTCATTGCCGCAGGCAATACAAATCTGGCGGATGAGGTGCAAGCGGGAACCTTTCGGTCTGACCTCTATTATCGTCTCAATGTCTTGGAAATCGAGCTGCCACCTCTTCGAGAACGTAAAGGGGATGTGGAATTGCTGGCAAAAACATTCTGGCGCAAGCTTTGTGCACGTATGAGCCTGCCCATGGTAACCGTTGAGCCTGCCGTGCTGGAAATGCTCAATGCCTATTCCTGGCCGGGCAACGTACGTGAATTGCAAAACGTGTGCGAAAGAGCCCTGGTGCTCTCTGACGGGGCTTCCATCAGGCTTGATTGTCTGCCACACCATATTACCGGAAAGAATGTGACGGCTCTGGCTGCCGGGCAACCTGAGGTTGCACTTGGGCATACTTCCATGGACGATTTGTGTGAGAATATGGTGCGTAAAACACTGGAAGCCGCTGGGGGAAACATCAGCAAAGCCTCTGAGACGCTGGGCATAGCCAGAACGACTCTGTATAGAAAAATGAAGAAATATGGCCTGGGGCAGTAGTTTTCATCGGGCAGGACGCAAAAGATGAGAATTGCAATCATCTGTCCGGCTTTCCTGCCCTGTGCTACGGGCAAGAATGGCGCAGGCTTTGTTTTGCGAGTGTGGGCGTAGTGGGGGGCAGTGCTTCCTGCCGTGTTGCGGAGCAGCCCTGTTTTGTGCCGCATGCTCCTGTGGGCGAAGGCAAGATGCGCAAAAACACAGTGTGTCATTGGGTGGGCAAAAAAGTCTGACTCAGGCCATACAAGAATGTGTGCAGGATAACAAAAAAGAACACAACATAAATTTTTAGTGAAATATCAAAGCCCCGGCGATGAGCTCCGGGGCTTTTTCCGTTTGGTGCCTTGACGATTTAATTATATACGGGCATAACAAAAAATAACAAAATTGACTAAAAAGCAACATCAAACTGTCACGGAAACAGGGTTTGCCATGCTGCCAGTCGAACGCCGTAGAAAGATGGCCCGTCTTATCAAGAGTCAGGGAGCGGTCAACAGCCGTGAGCTTGCGAAAGCTCTTGGCATTTCCGTTATGACGGTGCGCCGCGACCTCAAGATGCTGGAAGAGCAGAAGCAGCTTGAAATCACCTGGGGAGGGGCTGTTCCCCTGGGGTTTGAGGCGCACGACATCCCCCGGTCCCACAAGGCGGGCAGTATGCTGGCGGCCAAGGTGGCCATAGCCCGCGCCGCATGCGAGTTTATCCAGGATGACTCGTTCATCGGCCTTGATGCGGGCACGACCACCCTTGAACTGGCGCGCCTCTTGCCCACACTGCCATTCACGAATCTGTCCGTGGTGACGCCGGACCTTGAAATCGCGCTGCTCCTTTCCGGCTACCCCCATATTGAGGTCTTTCTTACCGGGGGCCGGGTAGACCCCATCAGTCGGGCCTGCAGCGATACGGACTCTGTGGCGTATTTGCGCCGCATTCGCACCACCGTGGCCTTTGTTGGCATCAACGTGTGGGGGGCCCATTACGGTGTGACCACCAGTTCTTCGACGAGGATGCACCGCAAGGTTCAACTCATGGACAGCGCGGACAAGAGCATTCTTCTGGTCGATTCTTCAAAATATGCGAAATTCAGCCCCTGGCGCGTGGCCGGAGTGGAAGATTTTTATCGCATCATCACTGACGAAGGCCTCAATCATGACGCCCGGCAGGCCCTTGAAGGCGTCGGGGCCCGTTTGCTTTATGCCGGAGCCTGAGCAGGGCCATCCGTTTTTCAAACCTTCGTACCGGTCTGGCCAAACGCCGCAGGACCAAAAGAGTTTGCCATGAATATAGCTGTAATTGCGGACGATTTTACAGGAGCCAACGCCAACGGGGCGCTGCTCACCGCCAAGGGGTTTTCCAGCGCCACCTGCCTTGGGCTGGACAAGTGGGATCCCCAGTATTTTTCGGCTTTCACCGCGGTTTCGCTGAACGCGGAAAGCCGCCTGCTTTCACGCCAGAAGGCGTGGGATGCCGTGTATGCGGCGGTAAAGATGTTCTGCGCCGAAAAGCCCGCGCTGGTTTCCAAGCGTGTGGATTCCACCCTGCGCGGCAATGTGGGCGCGGAAATTGAGGCCGCCATCAAGGCAATGGACGACAGTTACGGCCACGAACAGTCCCTTGCCGTGCTGGTGCCTTCGTATCCGTCCTCCGGGCGTATCTGCGTGGGCGGCTATCAGATCGTGCACGGCGTGCCGCTGGAGCGCTCGCCCATTGCACAGGATGCGGCCACACCCGTAAAAGACACGTCCGTTCTCAGGATTTTTGCCGCGCAGAGCACCATGAAGTGCGGGTTTGTCCCCCTTGAAAAAATTCTGGGGGGCGCGGCGATCGTGCGCCAGGCCATTGAAGAACTGCGCGGGGAAGGGTGCCGGGTTGTAGTGTGCGACGCTGTGGTTGATGAAGATATTACCACCATCGCGCAGTCTCTGGCCGATGCCCCGTATCCCCTCGTGTCGGTTGATCCCGGCCCCTTCACTGCCGAACTGGCGGCCGTGCGCGTGCAGGCCCCCCGGTCGCAGTATGAAAATCGTGTGTTTCTTGCCATTGGCAGCACCAGCGAGCTTACCCGTGTTCAGATGGAAGCCCTGCACCTGGCGCATCCCTGCCATCTGGTGCCCATGAACGTGCGCAAGATTCTGGCCGGAAAGGACGAAGCCGCCAGCGAGTGCGTGCGGGTGCTTGACGCTGTTGCCACGCCGCCTCCCGGCACCACCGTGCTTGGCGTCTGCACTGCCGCCAGCAAGGAAGACGTTTTTTCTCTGGATGAGATGTCGCGCAAGATGAACCTCACGCACTCGGAGATTTCGCAGCGCATAAACGAAGCCATTGCCAACGTGACAGATGCGGTGCTGCGCCGCGAGAACCTGGCCATTGGCGGCCTGTACACTTCAGGCGGCGAAGTCACGGTGTCTGTTATTCGCACGCTGAAAGCGGGTGGCTTTACGGTGCGCGACCAGGTTCTGCCCCTGGCCGTGTACGGACATATTATCGGCGGCGTCCAGGCCGACCTGCCGATGATCACCAAGGGCGGCTTTGTCGGCGACAAGGGCAGTCTGGTGGAATGCGTGGAGTACCTTTTCACCAAGATTTCCACACGCAAACGCCCGGCCTAGAGCAGTTACGCATGAAATGGGTCAACTGCCCTGGTGTGGCGGCGTTGCCGACGAAATCCCGTTCCTGAAATTGCAAAAATAAGGATATTCAAGATGAAACCGTTGATTTGCGCCCCCATGGGCGATCCGGCTGGTGTCGGGCCGGAAATTCTGGCGGCGTCTCTGGTGGACCCCGTTGTGAACGATGTGGCCCGTGTGCTTGTGGTGGGCAATACCGAAATCATGAAGCGCGCCTCTGCCATCATGAACGTCAGCCCCGACTTCAATGAGGTGGGCGAGAATCTCGAAGGCTGGCGCGACGGCGCGGCCAACATCCTGAATCTGGACAATGTGGACCTGGCCGGATTTGAGTACGGCAAGATACAGGCGCACTGCGGCAAGGCTGCATTCGAGTATATCAAAAAGTCCGTTGAGCTGACCCTGGCAGGCAAGACCGACGCCCTGGCCACCACGCCCATCAACAAGGAATCCCTCAAGGCAGGGGGAGTGCCCTATATCGGGCATACAGAAATTCTGGGCGACCTTACGGGTACGAAAGATCCTCTCACCATGTTTCAGGTGCACAGCCTGCGCGTGTTTTTCCTCACCCGCCACCTTTCTCTCATGGACGCCTGCCGCGCCGTGAAAAAAGACCGCGTGCTCGACTACATCGCCCGCTGCTCCGAGGCCATGCGCCTGCTGGGCATTGATAATCCCAGCATCGTGGTGGCTGGCCTGAATCCCCACTGCGGCGAGCACGGCCTGTTCGGCAACGAGGAAGATGTGGAGATTGTTCCCGCCATTGAAGAAGCCAAAAAGCGTGGCTTCAACGTGCACGGCCCCAATCCGGCGGACTCCGTTTTCCACTTTGCCCTCAATGGCGGGTGGGATGCGGTGCTCTCACTGTATCACGACCAGGGGCACATCGCCACCAAGATGGTGGATTTCGAGCGCACCATCTCGCTTACTCTGGGTATGCCCATACTGCGCACCTCGGTTGACCACGGCACTGCCTTTGACATTGCCGGAAAGGGCAAGGCCAGCCCCGTGAGCATGGTGGAGGCCATCCGCCTTGCAGCGCTGTATGCCTATAGTTTTAAAAGGGCCAATGTCTGAGGACTGTTCCGGAAAAAGAGGCCCCTGGAGGGTTCGGGGTCTCTTCTGGAGTTTTTGAGGCCGATCACGCCGGCTTTTCACCGTAATTACCTGTCTGGAGAATGATGATGGGAACTGCCCAAGCCTTTGGTATTGGCTATTCAATGACAATGCTGGCCATTGCCATTGCCATAGTCATCGTACTGTGTATATGGTTCAAGATTCACGCCTTTGTTTCCCTTACAACCGCAAGCCTGTTCCTCGCGCTGACGCACAATATGGAACTGGCGAAAATTGTCGTGGCCTTTGAAGGCGGCCTTGGCAAAACCCTGGGTTTTCTTGCGCCCATTCTTGCCCTTGGAGCCATCCTCGGCAAGCTGATGGAAGTTTCGGGCGCTGCCGAAAGGCTGGCACGGACGCTCATTCGTATCCTTGGGCAGTCCAGGGCGCACTGGGCCATGATGATTGTCGGTTACGTCTGCGGCATCCCTGTGTTTCTGCAGGTGGGCATCATTCTTTTGACGCCCCTCATGTTCTCCATTGTCAAGGAATCCAAGCTGCCCCTCATCCAGGTGGGTATGGCGCTTGTGGTGGCCCTGACCACGGTGCACTGCATCGTGCCGCCGCATCCTGCGGCCATGGCCGTCACCGACCTGCTCAAGGCTGATGTGGGCAAGGTCATCTTCTTTGGCCTCCTTGTGGGTCTGCCCGCCGCCTGCGTTGCCGGGCCCATGTATGGCAAGTTCATTGCCAAGCGTCTGCCCGCCGTTCCCCTGACCGGCGCGTACGCTGGCACCGAACCCCGCAAGGAATCGGAATTGCCGCCCTTCGGCAGAACCCTCTTCGTGGTGCTGCTGCCCCTGCTGCTCATGATTGCCAAGACCGTCGTGGAACTGAGCATCGACAAGCAGAATCCGCCTTCCTACATGACCTATGTGAACTTCATCGGCACGCCCATGATCGCCCTGTTCATCTCGGCCATAGTGGCCTACTTTGTGTTGGGCCTTGGCCGTGGTTTCACCTGGGATCAGCTGGGACGCTTCAGTGAAGCCGGCATGGCTCCCCTGGCCTCCATCATGCTCGTCATCGGCGCGGCTGGCGCGCTTAACCAGATTATCACCGACAGCGGCGTGGGTCTTGTGCTCAAGCAGGTGCTGACCAGCATCCACATCAGCCCCCTGATTCTCGCCTGGGTTATTGCCATCACCTTGCGCTTTGCTCTGGGCAGCGCCACAGTGTCCATGATGACTGCGGCGGGGCTTATCCTGCCTGTACTCAGCGCCAATCCCAACCTTGATCCGGCGCTCATGGCCATTGTTATTGGCGCTGGCGCCATCGGCGCTTCGCACGTGACGGACTCCGGCTTCTGGTTCGTCAAGGAATCGCTTGGCATCCCCATGGGTTCCATGTATGCGACCTATACGGCCGGTACGACCATTGCGGCCGTGCTTGGCCTTGGCGGCACGCTTTTGCTGCAATTGTTCCTTTAGAGCAGTTTACGAATGAAATGAGTTAAATGCTCTGCAAGGATTTTTCTGAAAAATCCTTGCCACGAAATGCGAGCAGGCGGGCTTTTGCCTGCCGTACGCGAGCATTTCAAGTGTTAAATGCTCTAGTCTTTTCGGCAGTCCGGGTCGGGGAGCTTGCCTTCCTGGCCCGGAGCCGTTACCCCCATTTCTATACTGTCCTGACGTGCTGAATCCTGGCTGCACGTCAGCGTCATCCACAAGGAGCATTTCATGAAAATTGTTATTGCGCCGGACTCGTACAAGGAGTGCCTGTCAGCCCTGCAGGTGGCCACGTTCATTGAGTTGGGCTTTCGAGAAGTGTTTCCGCATGCCGATTATGTCAAGGTTCCTGTGGCCGACGGCGGCGAGGGCACGGTGGAGGCCATGGTTGAGGCCACCGGCGGCCAGCGCATCGCCGTGACGGTCAAAGGCCCGCTGGGCGAACCCGTGGAGGCTTTTTACGGACTTACGGGTGATGGCAGCACGGCTGTCATCGAAATGGCCACTGCCAGCGGCCTGGGCCTTGTGCCGCCGGAAAAACGCAACCCCCTGAAAACCACAAGCTACGGCACTGGCGAGCTTATCCGCTCCGCCCTCGACGCCGGGGCCCGTAAATTCATTCTCGGCATCGGCGGCAGCGCCACCAACGAAGGCGGAGCAGGCATGCTTCAGGCCCTTGGCGTGCGGCTGCTGGATGCCGACGGGCAGGAAATCGAACCCACCGGTCTTGGTCTTGGCAGACTGGCCCGCATCGACATGTCCACTTTTGACGAAAGGCTGAAAGACTGCGTCATTGATGTGGCTTGCGATGTGGATAATCCCCTGTGCGGCCCGCGCGGCGCGTCGGCCATCTTTGGCCCGCAAAAAGGCGCTACGCCGGAACTGGTGCAGCAGCTTGACGGCTACCTCAGAAATTTTGCCGCCATTACGCTTCGCGACCTTGGCGTGGATATGTCCGACATCTCGGGCGCTGGCGCAGCCGGCGGCATGGGCGGCGGCATGTACGCCTTTCTTGGGGGGCGTCTGCGCCCCGGAAGCGAGATTGTGACCGAGGCCGTGGGCCTGGATGCTGTGGTGCGTGACGCTGATCTTGTCATTACCGGCGAGGGCCGCATTGACGGACAAACGGCCTTTGGCAAGGCCCCTGTGGGTGTTGCCCGCGTTGCCAAGCTTCACGGCAAGCCTGTCATCGCCATCGGCGGCTCGCTGCGGCATGATGCCGATGTTGTGCATGAGCACGGCATTGACGCGGTGTTCAGCATTCTTTCCAGCCCATGCACCATTGCCGAAGCTCTGGACGCGGGGGAGAACAACCTGCGCACTGCGGCCCGCAATATCGCCGCGAGCATTGCCATTGGAAGTCAGCTCGGCGCTGTGGCCAGTACGGGAAAATAGATGTTCGCTGACTATCTTGAATGCTGGCGAAAACAGCCACGCTTTAACGCGTTTTTTCTTTGCGCCATGGCTCTGGCCTGGGGCGTCTATGCGCTCATCTGGCTTACGGGCATCGCATGGGGATCGCAGGCGGCCAATATACTGGTTTTCGCCATTGCCGCCATCTGTTTTATCTTCATCTTTGTCTTGCCGAAATATTCGTTCCGCATTGTAGCCATACACTACTTTATCATGGTTGTTACCCTGTTGCCCTCACTTGCCAACGGACAGGAACTCTTGCGCCAGAGCGGTTATTTCAGCTGAAGGATGTCATGACAACAGTGCAAAAGAGCGGGGTTCGGGCCCCGCTTTTTTTTTGTTTTTGGGCGGCGTGTTGTTTTTTATTCTAATATATGTACATATCTTTAGATAATTGAATGGTTGTGCCGAATATGCTCGCCATTGTCCCACAGTATGATATACAATGGGTGGAAAAACAGCATATGCAACAGGTTTATCAAGGATTTTATCAATGAAAGAGTACAGATAATGAACAAAACAGACGCTTCTTCATGCTCTGACATGAATATACAATCCCCAGAACATGCCTCCAGTTCCAAAGACGCTTTACCGCCTCTGTCCCGCAATTCCCTGAGCCTCTTATGTGATTCGGGCCGTATTTCGCCTTCCGCATGGTCTCGGGCTCTTGATTTTTGCGGTTTCCGGCCCGACGGCAATGCCTGGCTGACCTACTGGCGTCAGGTTTTTCTGCTTGGCGGAGTTCTTTTTTTCCTGGCAGGAATCATCTGTTTTATCGCCTGGAACTGGGATGACATGCAGCCTTTTGCGCGCATGGCGTTTGTGGGGGGGATTGTGGCCAGTGCGGGCATCGGGTCTGTGGTCGTGGGGCCGGATTCGCGCCCCGGACAGGCTCTGCTGCTGGCCTGCGGTGTGGCAATGGGGCCGATGCTGGCCGTATTCGGCCAGACCTACCAGACAGGAGCGGAACTATGGGAACTGTTCAGGGTTTGGACTGTGCTGCTGCTCGCACTTGCGCTTGTGGGCAGGCAGGCTGGCCTGTGGTTTGCCGCCTGGCTTTCGGGCAATGTGTTAATCGCCTTGTGGCTTGGGCGTAACCTTACAGCACCCTTTGACGCCTTCAGCCAGTTTTTTGCGATTCCTGAATGGCTGGTGGCCATTGCGTGCGCCATACTCCTTTGGGAATGGGCGGCACAAAGGGCTGTGCGAAAAGACGCGCAGAGCTGGTTGCGGTCGCGGTGGCTTCCCCGGCTGCTTTTTCTTGATTTGGCCGCCCGGACGTCATGTTACCTGATTGAAGGGATTTTTCATTCATACAGATGGTCTGATGCATGGCAGTTGTGGCTGCCGCCCCAGCTTGTTCCCTTTTTTGCCGTAGCACTGGCCGGGATTGCCTGGTGGTGGTACAGAAAAAAAGAGCCCGACCTCTTTATGCTGGCGACATTGCTCGGATCAGGCACGGTTGTTCTGCTTGCTGCCCTGGCTGAGGCCGAGCTGTTTTTTGGTCTTGGGGTTGTTGGCGCATTCCTGTTTTGGGGCCTGCTTGTTACCGGCCTCACGGCCGGGCTGGCGAAGATGCTGCTGCACCTGCAAAAAGCCATGTCGGCGGAAGAAAGTGAAAAACCCGCGCGTATCATCCACTTGCCATCGTTTTTGGGGCGCGCCTGCCCCGGCGTTTCGTGGCAGATGCTGCGGGAGAATCTTCAGGCCCATGGCGAGGATCTGCGCGACGATCCCACGCCAGACGCAAAAGAGCCGTACTCGCCCTGGTATATCAAGCTGTTGCTGGCCTTGGGCGGTTGGCTGGCGGCCGTTCTTTTTATGTGCTTTATGGGTTTGTTGCTGTTTCAAACCCTGAATATCAGTTCACACGAAGAATTGACCATTTTCATTGTTTCTGTGCCTGTGCTGCTTTGGGGCCGGGCCATGCTGGCTGGCGACAAGCTGTTTTCACGGCATTTTGGCTTTGCGCTGGCAATCGCAGGCACGTCTGGAATCGCCATTGCGCTGTTTCTCGGCCTCGACAGTGTGATTGCTGCATGCTTTGTGCTTGCTGCGCTGCTTGCCGTCATCAGCGTTTTCATGCGTAACGTCGCGTACACATTTTTGTCGTCCATTGGCATTGTGGGCTGCGTGGGCCAAGGCATTTCAAATTTGATCTTTACAAGCGCGAGGCAGGGTTTTGCGGACTCCGTGAGGCTTGATATCGCTCTCTTGTTGCCTCCGCTTTGGTGGGCCTTGCTGAGTCTGGGCCTTGCCTGTTTTTGCCTGCAGGAAAAACGCTGGCGCGGCACAATGCGCGGGCAAACCGCTGACGCATGGTTTTTTGGCGCATATACGGGCATGCTTGTGATTCAGATATGGAGCCTTGGTTTGTCCTATGGTCTTGGAGCTATTTTGGATCTGCCGATTTTTGGATCAGGAGGCATGGGCTTGGGGGCAGCCGCAGGCATGACGGTTCTGATCCTGTTTTTAACCAAGAAGCAGAGTTTGACCGCGCGCGTGGCGAGCATGGCCAGCATTCCCCTGCTTTTTGCGTTTGGCTGGTATTTGCCGGGGGCGGCTTTGGCGCTTTTGGGCCTCGTTATGGCACGGCAGATGGGCAACGCAGTTATGCAGGGAGCCGTGCTGGTGTATTTTTTTGCGTACATGATCTTTTACTATTACAATCTTGCAATACCATTTTCTACCAAGTCCACCTATCTCGTCGCATCCGGGCTTGTTTTGCTGTTGCTGGCCCTGGTTTTGCGGGTCTGGCAGACAAAATCATCCATAGAGGAGGCGGGCCGTGCGTAAAATCTATATCCTGCTTGTACTGGGGCTGTTTTTTGCTGGTTACGCCGTTTCTGTACAGCGCATGGAAACAGTGCTTGCTGACGGCAAAACAATCCTGCTGCCTCTTGCTCCCCGTGACCCGCGCGCCTTGCTCATGGGCGACTATATGGACCTCAGGTATACGGTGAATGATCACATCCGTGACGCGCTGCGTGAGGCGAAAACCGCATCCGGCACGGACGTTGGGGCTGAAGGGCTCGCCGTGCTGCGGGTGCGCCATGAGCCTGTAGCGCAGGCGGCGGACTTTGTCAGGCTGGACGATGGCAGGCCCTTGCAGAACGATGAATTCTATCTGGCCTACAAGCTCCGCGGGCACAGGGTCATAACTGCGGCCACTGCATATTATTTTCAGGAAGGAACCGCGCGGCACTATGAAAGTGCCCGCTTCGGCCAGTTCAAGGTTGCCGCAAATGGAAAAACGATTCTGGTCGGGCTTTGCAACACTGGGGGAAAACTGATCCAGCCTCAGAAGAATGACGAGAAAAAAAGTCAATACTGATTGCCAAATAGTGAAAATTACCCACCATGCCTTGGCGCACATGCACATGAATTGCGCCAGATCAGATTCCCTTGAAATGTGAGCATTTCAAAGCTGCCATTCTGCCGAAAAATGCGTTTTCAACAGAACCCGCGCCATCACGGTCAGTGTCAGCGCGCAGACGGCTGTGCGATTACATCGTAAAAATACCCCCCCTGGCGTTTTTGCAGGGGGGGGCGTTGCGCAGTGTAATTCAATAATACCAGTATATTGACGAACTGCTTGGTGGTGCCGCATGTCGGCCTGATTTTGAGCAGGGTGTTTGTCGCAAGGCGCGTGCCTCAAGATGTTTGGTGCGGGGGAGGGGAGGGCGTCCAATCGTGCGTTCCTGCGGTGGTGGGTTTGGTTGTCTTGAGTGGCGGGCACTGGATTGCGGAAATTTCATATCGTTTTACTTGTCATTAGGTATAATGTGATTATTTGGTGAGCAAGGACGCAATGGATTGAGAGCGTCTGGTGCACAATAAGGAAGATGGGTGCCTGGCGGGCACAGTGGTGACTGTAAGGCTGATCTTTTGTGTAAGGGTGGCTTGTTGAATTATTTCGACCCCAAAAAGATATACTGCGCAAATAGCCTGTTACGTCAGCGGGTTGCTTTTTTTGAGGTAATTGGCCTCTTTTAAAATAATCAATCAACTTGTAAAGTGTATCTTACGTCGCATGCCCTGACCGCGCACACAAATAAACCAGTGTGTTGTTTGACATCTGGCAAAATTTGCTGCAACCGCTTCAACACCCAGTGGCGGCCCCTCATAGTTGCCCGCCAGGAATTTTGCAAGCAGAAGATTTTGCCGAAGGGGCTATCCAGGTTCTATTGAAACCTGATAATGCCTGGCCTGGGCTATGCAATATTTATTGATATGGCAGCTTGTTTCGGCCTGCTTGTTGTTTTGGCAACAAGTGTGATGATTAGATTGTTTTAATTCTCATATCTGTAGTATGATATTATTGCTTTGTGCGGGGTATTTTGCTCCAGTAGCAGGACGATTTGTATAATGAGCAATCCGTCGTGCTGCGCTTTTTTCCCCGTGCGCGTAGACCTTTGTAGAAATACCGTCTGCTGGATGTGAAAGGTAATCTGTGCGGATACCGCACATGGTTTCTGTTTTTTACGCAGACCGGTTGCAACGATTAACAGATTGTAAGTGAGGAATTATCTAATGCAAGAAGTTAATGAAAACAAAGAGTTGTGTTCAGTTCAGCTGGGACATAAAATTAAAGATTTTTCGTTTTTTACGTATAATCCGGTAACAGACAGCTTTGAAGAACACAGTTTTTCCGAATATAGCCTGCTGCGCAAATGGATAATTCTTTATTTTTATCCTGCTGACTTTACCTTTGTCTGCCCCACAGAGCTGGCTGACATTGGTAAATATTGCAAACAGCTTAAAGATATGGATGTTGAGATTATTTCCATCTCCACTGACTCAAAATTTACGCATCTTGCATGGTGCAAGGCCGAGCGACTGCTCAGCAGCGTCAATTTTCAAATGGCCTCTGACACAACCGGCGAAATTGCACAATTTTTTGGCGTCTACGACAAAGAAGCAGGAACTGCCCTGCGCGGCACGTTTATCATAAACCCCGACTCCGTATTGGTTGGCTCAGAGATCAACTTTTACAATGTTGGGAGAAACGCGGCTGAGTTAATGAGAAAAATGCAGGCCTATGTGTATGTTGAAAAGCATCCCCATCAGGCATGCCCCGCCGCCTGGAAAGAAGGCGAGACGGCTTTGACCCCCTCTGAAGATATGGTCGGCCGGGTTGCTGATTTTATGACAAATAAGCAGGATTGAGCGTGAATGCGTGAAATTCTGTAAATGCTATGGGGATGACAATCAATGACAGCTGAAAGAAAATATACGTTTTCCTGGAGCACCATAGGCGAAAAATTGGCCATTGCACGGCCAAGCCTTGGTCCGACAACGCGCATTGAGGTTTACAGGTTGCTTCAATACACGTTGCGTGATGTACTTGAAGAAGAGTTAGGGCATCAGAAGACAGATGATATGTTCCGCAAGGCAGGCGCCATTGCCGGAAGAGAGTTTTACAACAAATTTTGTCTGGAGTCTGAGGACATTTCCAGCCTGGTAACGACCATTGAAGAGAAGTTTAAAGAACTTGGCATTGGCATCTTTCGGGTTGAATCCATCAACCTGGAAGATATGTCCTTTACCTTGAATGTTGAAGAAGACCTTGACTGCTCTGGGCTTCCTGACACAAGCGAACAGATTTGTGTTTATGATGAAGGATTTATTCAAGGTATTCTTGAAAGTTACACAGGCAAAAAATTTAAGGTTCGTGAAGTTGACTGCTGGTGCACAGGCGCTAGAACTTGCCGGTTCAGTGCCAATGCTGTTGGTTAAAATTTCGCGACTTTTACCGGGATAGTGCGTGTTATGAGCGATAGCGATCGCGTCAAAGTTGCCCACATGGTTCTTGCTTATGCCGCAAAACTGCTTGATGCGATGGAACCTCCGCCAATTCCAGAGGAATTTGCTGGGGATAAAGCGTTTATTCAGTTTCATGAAAAAGCCCTGGCCCTCCGCGACATAGCGGCTTCATTTGCCAGGGGCGACCTCTCGCAACCTATTGAAATGCGAGGGGTTGTCGCAGGTTCTTGCAAGGCCTTGCAGGCCAATTTGCGGCATATGGCCTGGAAGGTGCAGCAGGTTGAAAAGGGCGATTACACCCAGCGAATGGATTTTATGGGTGACTTTTCATCATCGTTCAACAATATGGTGGTGCAGCTTGAAACGACTATCGAGGCTTTGCAGCAAAAAGAAGAAGCTCTGACAAGCCTTGCAGTCTCCCTCCAGGAGGAAGTGAAGCGGCGCAGCGCCACGCTGCTGAAACTGAAAAAAAGTGAAGCCGAGTTCAAGTATCTTGCGCAGCATGATCCGCTCACTGGCGCTTTTAACCGCCGTTCTTTTTTTGCACTTACACAGGAAAGTCTGGTCAGTTCAATCGCTTTGAAAAAGGATTGCTGCTTCTGCCTGCTGGATATCGACTATTTTAAGGCCTTCAATGATACCCACGGCCATATAGAAGGTGACAAAGCCTTGAAATTTGTGGCCGACACCGCTCAAAGCAGTTTGCGGCAAACGGATATTATGGGGCGGTACGGCGGCGAAGAGTTTATCTTTTTCTTTTCTGATGCCGATCTCGCACAAGGGTATGCCGCCGCAGAGAGAATCAGGTCTGCCATAGAAAGTTCATCCCTGGAGCTGGACGATGGCACAACTGTGTCTCTGCGTGCCAGTCTGGGGGTTGCCGGTTTGCTCGCCTCATGGGCCGACACGCACAGTTGCAGCGCCTTGCAGGCGCATGTCATCAGGCTTGCGGATGAGGCATTGTATCAGGCAAAAGGTGAAGGAAGAAACAGGGTATGCACCGCTGAACTCAAGGGGCTTAGCTGATGCATATGCTTTTCGGGTAGTCCACTGCGCGCGTGTTCCGGCTGTTGCGCCAGCGTGTTTCGCCTGCTCACCATTCTGTCATTCCACCCGCCTCAACCTCCTTTCCTCAGGGGTCTGCCATGGACCAAGCTTTCTGGCTGTCAGTCCAGCTCTACGGCAACATTGCTGTCAAGCTTGCCGTGGGGCTTGCCGCCTTTATCTTTGTTTTTCGCACCACAAACCGTTGCCAGCTTGCGCAAATGACGTCGGTTGACCTTATTGGCAACTTTGTCATGGGCGGAATTATAGGTGGCGTAATATACAATCCAGCCATTGGCATTACACAATTCGTTCTTGTTCTTGCCATATGGCAAATTCTGATCGTAATAGTAAATTCTTTACGCATGCGAACGGAATCCGGACGCAAGATGATAGTGGGTTCACCCATACCCATTGTGATCAAGGGGGAGTTTCTTCAGGACAAATTTAGTGCCGCAGGGCTTGATATCGGTGATTTTGCGACGCTCATAAGAATGCAGGGCATTCATTCCATGAAAGATATATGGAATGCCCAGATCGAACCCAATGGCCAGCTTACAGTGCAGAAAAAGGAAGATCCCCATATTTCCAATGTGGTGCTCAACAATGGGGCCGTTCTTGAACCTGCTCTTGAGGTGATTGACAAGGATGAGGCGTGGCTGAAAGCCGAACTGCTCAAGCAGGGGTATGATTCTTACGAAAACATCTTTTTTGCGGAATGGAATGAACAAAGAGACAAATCCGGAAAACTTGTTGGAAATCTCTATGTTGTGGAGCTTGATGATAAAAAGGAAAGCAAGAACGACAGTGCGCCCGTTCATGCCTCCGCCAGGGCATCTTTATAATGAAAGTGGCCTATGTCGCACGATTATCTGAGACGGGCAATTCTTCCACAAGCAATCCCTTATCCGTCACGGCCACAGGGCGAACAGCCAGCAAGCCAGCGCGGGGCTGCCTGCCATACGAAGGGTGCGCGAGTTCATTCATTGTCTGTGGCGTACGGGGCATAAAGCAGGTCGCGTAGTATTCATTGACGCCCTTGAGGGGCTTTGCAGCCCCGCCTCTGGCCCTGTTCAGGTCAGGGCCCGCAACATTCGCAACGTCAGCCATATTCGCAACATCAGCAACATTCGCAACATCCGCAACGTCCGCAGCCAGCAACATGTGTGGGATCTGTAACTGTGCCTCAAGAAAGGCGCGTTGCTTTTGCGCGACGGCTTGGCGAATTCTGGCCGCTCGCTCCAGCTTGAGCGCCTGGGGCACCTGCTTGTCAAAGCGTTCTGCAGCAGTGCCAGGACGGCGTGAATAGGGGAATACATGGGCGTAGGTCAGGGGCAGGCGCTCAATAAGCGCCAGCAGTTCCTGCACGTCCTCTTCGGTTTCACCGGGAAATCCGGCGATAATATCCGCGCCCAGCCCCATGACAGGCCAATGCGCGCTAAGTGAAGTTACGGCTTTTTCCAGCATGGCGGCGCTGTAATGCCCGCGGCCCATGCGTTTGAGCACCCTCTGACTGCCGTGCTGCAAAGAAATATGCAGGTGCGGGCAAAGCAGGCCACAGCCGAGCAGGGTGTCCAGCCCGCGTTCGTTAAGCTGCCCCGGCTCCAGGGAGCTGATACGAAAACGCGCCTGACCGGCAAAGTCGGGCGAAAGCGCTGCGTCCAGCGTGCGCAAAAGATTCCAGAAGTCCCCCAGGTGATCGTTGCCACGGCCATACTGTCCAAGATTGATGCCGGAAATCATGACTTCAACATGTCCGGCTTCAAGCAGTCGCCGGGCTTCGGCAACAATATCTTCAAGCGGGCGGCTGTGGGGGCGACCGCGCGTCAGGGGGACGATACAGTAGGTGCATCGGTGGGCACAGCCGTCCTGTACCTTGAGCACGGGACGCGCGCGTTTGAAGGTGGAAATGGCAAATGGCGGAAATGCCTCAGGCTGTGCAGGCCTGCTGTCCACGTTCACAGTGACGGGGGCAGGATCTGCAATCGCTCCGGCGGTCTTGGTATCCGCTTCTGGGGGGGAGATTTGCGTTGGGTGCTCCGCAGGCGGCGTCAGGCTGTGCAGCCCGGCAGGAGCGGTAACCCACGGCCCCTGCAGCAGGACATCTTTATGCTCCTGCGCGATGAGAAGGTCAGGGGCCGCCCATGTCGCGCCGGGGCGCGGCTTGTAATCGGCAAACAGTCGCGCCGCACAACCCGTAAGAATGAGGTGGGCCTTCGGGGCTTCGCGCCGCAGACGAAAAACGGCATTGCGGGCGTCTCTCTCACCCTTGGATGTGATGGCGCAACTGTTGACGCAGACAACGTCAGCCCCGACCGGGGTGGAGCATTCCACGCCGCCAAGTTTTTGCCATGCTTCACGCAGGGCCTGGGTTTCGTACTGGTTGACCTTGCAGCCGAACGTGACCAAAAAAAATTTCCAGGTAAGCATGGCGCAGATGTACGCAAAAGCGCTTGCCTTGACAAGCGTGGCGCGAGTAGGTTGTGGGCATGACACGTACTGTAATGCAAACCCTGGTCTTTTTTTTGTGCCTGAGCCTGCCTTTGCTTGAAGCTTCGCCTGTTGCCGCTGCCGAGGGCACTGGGAGTCCCGGCCATTATTCCACTCCGCCCGATGACAGTGCCGCCGCAACACCCGAGGTTGTCGCGCCTGCGTTTGGCAGCCGCGCACTGTGCGACAGTGGCCCTGCCCCGAAAACAGAAACGCCGGATGAACTGGAAAATCTGGACGCGAACGCTCGCCTGGACATTCAGTGTCTGAAGGCATCGTATCCACAGATTACCGGGCTGGTCGCCGATGACGAAGGCCTGTGGCTTCTGGTGGGGGACAAGGGGCGAGTTCTTTACTCCCGGCACGGTTCCCCGAAGGATATGAACATCGGGCCGGAAACGGCTGATGGCTGGGTAGTGGATGTGCGCGCCAGCATGGCGGACCCGTACCCCCTTGACCCCAATCGCCCGGACACTCCCCTTGGCGTATCGCCAGGCAGAAAGCGCTCGTATGATCTCTTGGCTGCCCTCTATGGGAGCACGCCCGCGCAGGTGGGCAAGCAGCTTGCACCAGTAAAACTTCTGGGGCAGCCCCTGCGTCTTTCAGCCCCGGCGGGCAAGGCTCTGGCTGCGGCGGATCCTGCATTAGCTGAAGCTGTACGTATCGACCCACAGTTGAAGGCTTTTCTTAAAATGGATGGCGGCTTTATGTGGCGGCGCATAGCGGGAGAGTCGCGTCTAAGCCCGCATGCGTATGGCATCGCGGTGGATTTGAGTTCGCGTATCGCTCCTTACTGGCGTTGGAGCAAGCTGCACCCGCATCCTCTTCAGTTCAGCTATCCTTCAGCCATTGTCAGCCTCATGGAGGATGCGGGATTCATCTGGGGCGGCAAATGGCACGAGTACGACATCATGCATTTTGAGTATCGGCCTGAAATTATCTGCAAGGCCAGGGCCGTGCGCGACAGGGCGGTTCAATGAGGTAGCTTTGCCGATGTGCGAGCACGGCGCGCATGTCTTGCAGGCGCATATGCAACCCCCGGCATGCTGTTGTCCTTCCAGATCGACTGGGGGCAGGCAGCATGCCGGGGGTTTGGCTTTGGGCGCGGCCTCAACGCAAAGCGGCGGGGCGTGCCTGTAGATCAAATGTCTGCCGGTACCAGCAGTATCCGGCAGGGGGCATGGTCACAGAGCGCGGCAATATTGCCGCGAATCCGCTCAAGCCCACGTTGCAGGGGGTTGGAGGCTACAAGAAGGTCATAGCCTTTTTCCATTTCGTGCCGAGCCTCGTCCACCACATTGCCGGCCTTGGTGATGCACTGGATTTCCATCTCTTCGCCAGCGAGGTTTCTTAAGCGGTAAAAGGCTTTTACCGAGCTTCTTTCTTCTTCCTGCTGCACATAGTCGATAAAATCGGCCCGCGAGCCACTGCCAGAAAGCCAGTCATGCCCGACATAGTCGTTCCAGGTCGCGTCCAGCACAAAAAGGGCGGTCAACCGGGCGGAACTTGCCTTTGCAATACGCACGGCTTCAACTGCGGCGGGGCTGTCCTCATCAAGAAGCAGCAGGATGTTTTGAGGGGTTGCTGTCAGCATTAAGGTAACGTGCCTTTTTCATGGTCCAGTACGATGATGGTATCTTTGCCTTTTTTAACCGCTGAGCCAGGCTTGCCCGGCACCTCAAGCACCTTGCCATTGGCTTTAATGCTCACGTCGCGGGTGACCACTTTTTCTTCCATCACGTTGTCTTTCCATTTTTTTTCAACAACTTCGAGGGTGTATATGGTATCTCCCTTTTTGACCTGAGCGCCTTTTTCTACCGCAATGGAAATGAGCTTTCCATCCTGACTGGCTTTCACTTTCACCGTGGGCACAATAAAGGCCATGTAGCCAAGGACGAAAAGTACTACAAGTCCGGCGAAAATGATGGAAGCGACATCTTCATGCCGGTCATTTTTAAAGACTGTCATTTTCTGCTTTTCGTTACTCATTGTATGTTCCTTTGACTAGAATGCGCCGGTTTTGGGCATGAACAACAAAATAACGACAAGTGCCAACACATATTTTGCCATACCCGCTGTCAGGCCAAGGCGCAAAGGCTTGCCGCCAGCGGCCTTGATTTCGCGAAAATCGATGTACGCTCCCTGTCCCACAAGGCCGATACCGAATATCCACTGCATGCAGTCACGCAGAAAATGCAGCGTCTCAGACCCTTCAGCACCGAGCATTCCCAAGGAAGACAGGGCAGTCATACCGAAAAAGCCCAGAACGAAGATGGGGAACTTGGAGATGAGGATTTCTTTGAGGCTGATGTGCTCGGCCTCGCCTTCGCCCTTCCAGTACCAGACGGTGATGGCAAACACCACGAAGGGGATGCTGATGACGCGTACCACGTTCCACACTTCGCCGTAGGCAACGGCTGTTCCCGGGGCGATCACGGGGTTGAAGGCAAGGCATGTGGCAAGCACCTGGCCTGAATTCAGAATGCCTGTACCCACCCATGCGCCGTATTGCAGGTCTGACAGGTTAAGAGCTTTGCCGATAAAGGGGCTGATGAACATGGTCACAATGCCGAAACCAAGGATGGTGGCTATGGCAAGCGCCAGATCGACCGGTCGGGCGCGCACGCCCGGTGCTGCCGCCACGGCGGCGGAAACACCGCACACACCGCAGGCCGCAGCCATAACCGCCGCCACAGAGCGGTCAACTTTCCATAATTTGCTCAGAAACATGATGAGAAAGACGGTGCCAAACACAAAGGCCATGATCAGCAGCGCGGCACTGACGCCGAGCTTGAGAAGGCTTTGAATGGTGTACAGGGATCCCAGCATGATAACGCCTGTTTTGATGAACAGACGGGTTGTGCGAAAGCCCGCATCAGCCCAGGCAGGAATTTGACCTCCAAAAAGCACGTTGCGGAACAGCATGCCAGCAATGATGGAAAGCAGGATATAGTTAAGGCTCAACACCTGAACGGGCCAGCCCTTAATGCCAAAAAGCGTTATGCCACCCAACCACGGAACCGCATACATACGCAGTACAGCCAATGTGCCGACCATCAATGCAAGGCCGGGGATAATGGCTATGATTTTACCCAGCAGTCCTTTGTCTTCCATTGTCTTCCTCCGACATTGTGTAGGTGTTAGGGGATAAACATTTTTTTCACAAACTCTTATGGGTTAGAGGTTTGGATATTTAGAATGCGTAGCATGAGAAAACTGATTGCGCAAGTATCTTTGTACTCTTTGAGTGATTACTCAAGATGGTTTCAACCCGTAAAATATTAGTTCTCAGTGTATAGATTATCTGATTTATAATATTAGATATTTCTATTTGATATAACATGCTGTGGTATTTGGGCGGGCCGTTTGGAGCCTGCACAAGGGGCTGATTGTGGATAATCACTTGAATATTGGGCTCGAATAATTTCGATGCAGAATATACGGGGGCTATGCTCGGAGCCGTCCACTTCAGGGTATAAATATTGTTATTTAAGGTTGTTATGCGTTGTGCTGGACGGGTTTTCAACTTTGAAAAAAAATAAGATCACAAAGATATTCTGCTTTAAAGGAACGCGATTGCGCTCGTTTGGCTGTCTGCACAGTTTGTTGTGAAAGAATGGATAAGATGGGGATATTGTGGCAATGAGGCAAACTGCTTTGCCAGCCAGATGGTTTGGAGCCGGGGTTTTTGTGCGGTAGTTGGGGAGCGCCTTTGTCCGGTGCAGTTTCTTACGATGTCATTTTTATGAGAATTTGCATCGGGAAGACTTCGGGTAGGGGACATCTGATCTTGGAAATAGAGCTACCAGCCATCGATGTGTGATGTGCGGCAGATTGCACAGGTGGCTGTGTTTTTTTCGCCCCGCTGAACGGGATTTTCATCAACTGGCGGGTCATGCCGGAAGGGCAGGTGGAGGTATGCTTACTCACAAAGTAGGCAAGAAAAATTAGCTTTTTAAAATTCTTGCTTGACAGTCGAGCGACCATCACATATACACACTCTTCGTGTTGGGCTGTCGTTCAATTGGCAGGACGACGGATTCTGACTCCGTTAATCAAGGTTCGAGTCCTTGCAGCCCAGCCAACACACAGTGCGTCCCCATCGTCTAGCCGGCCCAGGACAACGGCCTTTCACGCCGTCGACAGGGGTTCAAATCCCCTTGGGGACGCCAAGTAAATTCAGGCACCTACAGCAATGTAGGTGCCTTTTCTTGTTTTGGTTACATGATGCTGGTTACATTTTATTGAGATGAAAGGCCGAAGTCCTGGGCCGGCTAAACGCTGGGGACGCCTTGCCCATGCGGAAAAAGTTTGCATGAAGGACTCGGAATAAGTTTTGGGTCGGCTTAAAAATAGGGAAAACACTTCCAGCACAAGGAGTTATCCCTATGGCACGCGAACCCTTACTGAAACAAAGATTAAATCGCTTAAACCCAGAAACAAACCCTATAAAGTCAGCGACGGTACCATCGGCGGGTTGCATATTGCCGTGTCGGTTGACTAAGGATGAAGCGATTGAACATCTGCTAAAAGAAACATACCAGCAAGCATATAAAGCTGGCTACATTGATGGTCACAAGGACGGCACATTAAAAACTATACCAACACCAGAGCAAGCCTGAGCAAAAGCTTTTGGTGCAGCCGCCGAACTTTATGAGCGTAACGGTATATTAATTTTTCAGATGTGTACGCACAACGGCGACCAACTGAGATAACACATTAATATGCACATGAAGAACCGCTTACTTCCCACTGAACCCCAAAAAAACTCTGCGCTTAACATACTTAAAAGCATAGGCAAAAATATCGCTATATTTTGCGCGATGATACTTGCTATTTCAGGGGTTATGTTTGGGTATATGTTTTGGAAAGACCACAGAACGCCACCGGAAACGCAGCAGCAAAAATTGGACAGGCTTTGCCAAGAAGCAGAACGGGACATGCAGCGCGAATACCACTCGCCTGAAGGACAAAAGTATTTGGAAGAATTGCGGCTAAATTACGAAATGAATTGTAAATAGCGCCAAAGTCAACATTTTTGCTATGATGGCATAGCTCAAAGCTCTATCTTTTCATTCGGCGCAATTGGGTCGCCAGAAAACGCAACACGCTTTGTGTCGTATTGCTCTTCTTCGGCGATAAGTGGCGCGACCCACTCTTGCAGTTCGCGCAAAGTCTTAAACTTGGGGAATGGGTTATCGTCCCATGGGGCACACATTAAGGTGGCGGCAGCAAAAGCATCACAGCTCCTACGCGGATGTGTGAATAAATAGCTCTGATATATATTTTCTGAGATCATATAGTGTTGCCGAATAAAAAAATCTTGCCATGTGTTCTCAAGGTCATTGCGCGAACGTATATCTATGATTTCGACTTCCGCCAGCTCCAAAGCTGGGTTAGTGCTCCAATCTCCAAGCATTAGCGAACGAGCTTCAACGTCTGTGACTGGCGCGCTATAGCCAAAAATTGTCAAAAAATAAGCGTGATTAAGATAGCGGCGCAACGTATCCCATTCTCCCATAATGTATGGATCGCTGTTGTAATTCTTGTGCTTAACAGGGTAGAGAAGTTTTGATGGGGCTAAGACTTCTTTACAACGGGGACAACGACGACCATTGACTCCAGCTACATTACACGAATAGCAGGTGCCAATTTTTACATTTCCATGCAAAAATGCAATTCTAGGACGATGTTTTTCTGTCACAACTTCATTACGCGTGTATGCTTCAACAAGAAAGGGATCCCAATTGAATGTAGCAATTATATCTTTTTTTCGGAGGCTTAAGATAAGGTGATCATAAATCGTTGGTTCGTTAGGCAAGGCAAGTGAGCTAAAAAATTCATATACCCTAGATTCGATGATCGCCTTTAAGTTCTCATTAGCCCCAGATGAGCATAATTCGTCATAAAAAGCCTCAAAATTTAAGTTCGTTGTACTGTAACCAGCGTCTTTTATCACCACACGCAGAGAAAGAACATCGAGCAAGTCTTGCATCGAAGGAAGTCGTGCTCCCTTTTTTCCCCAATCAAGATAAGCGGCAATACTTGCTCCGGCACCAAGTAGCACGACATGTGGAGCATGGTTAACATTGTTATTCATGGGTGGTAATTTTGGCATTCGCAACTGTCCTTTTTGAGTAGCAATCGGAGCTTTTTGGCAATATTTGCACGAGGAAAGAGAAGCATCGATATTACGCTGGAAAGCACTCGAATGCCACCCATGGATAGACTCGACCCCAAACCCGTGATTCTATTTTCTATTCTGTGAATGGCATTCGCAGTCCATTAAGGGAACTATTCAAATCCCCCCGGCGACGCCAAGCGTTGATTTTTCAGTCGGGAAAAGTTTAGGGAAAAATATTTAGCGAATAAATTCATCCTAATGGATACAACGCCGTCGACAGGGGTTCAAATCCCCTTGGGGACGCCAAATGATTCCATGAGGTTATAATAAAAACCTCACCAGATACCCACAGGGGGTTAGTCCCGGGGGTTAGTTTTGAAAAAAGGCTGCATGAGAGTGCAGCCTTTTTTCGTTTTCAAAAACGAAGTCTGAAGCATGTTCTTCTACTCCGTACCTGTTGGGATGAGTTTAGCGGATGTTCGCCCGCAATTGCGGCGAACCACAACTGCCTTTGCCTCTCCCCCCTGCTTCTCTTCCTTTTTGCCTGCAAAGGATTCCTTTTTTGATAAAGGCGAAGAAGGAGCAGGAAAGAGGATGTGACGATTTGCAGGACCACGACTTGCCAGTGCATAAACCGCCACAAGGTACAGGAAACCGCGCCGCAAAAGAGGAGGCGCATGGAAGCATTAGGCCGACACATATTGAAATTGAGGAAGCCGGAGATCTATCTGCGCACAACCATACGATGCATATCTGCCAAGCAAAATGGAAGATGATGATATCTCGAAAGAAAAAGATATCATCACCTCTTTGCAATTTTTAACCTATGTCTACTCTGGCATACCTAAATTTTATTCTTTACTATCAGCTTATTAATCTAAAAAAATCTGGCGCGGTAGTTGCTAATGATGCGGCAACATTATGTATTTGGAGCGTATGCATGTTTATTCTTCTAGCCTTGGTAGCCATTCTCGTGGGCGCGCTTATTGGCACGGTCGGTGTAGGTGGTATCCTGCTCATTCCCGCCCTAAACGAACTCGCCAACCTTCCCATTCAGGTGGCCATGGGAACGGCCTTGTTCAGCTTCATTTTCACCGGAGTGCTGGGCACATGGCTATACCAGCGCCACGGGAGCATCGACTGGGGCATTACGGTTCCCGTCTGCCTCGGGGCGCTCCTGTCAGGCTATGTTGGGGCTCTGTGCAATGGCTACGCCACGCCGCGCCTACTGGAGATCCTGCTGGGCAGCGTCATCATTTTTGCCGGTGTCTACGCGCTGTTACCTGCCTGCAAAAAATCCGCAGAACATCATCCTCGGCGGCGGCTCCCTCTGTTGCTGGGTATAGGCGCATTGGTGGGCTTCGGTTCAGGGCTCACTGGTGTGGGCGGCCCCGTTCTTTCAGTACCACTTATGGTCATACTGGGGTTCGCCCCATTGACGGCTATCGCCACAAGTCAGGTCATTCAGATCACGGCGGCGCTTTCCGGCACACTGGGCAATGTTTCCAACGGAGCCATCAATTTTACAGTCGCGGCATGGGTGACGGTGCTGGAACTCGTGGGCGTAATTCTAGGCGCAGGTATGGCTCATACCGTGTCTACTGCAACCTTAAAAAAGACGGTTTCGGTGGTGTGCATACTCGTCGGTGGTTTCATCCTGACGAGGGCATTAATACAATCTTAATTGAACAAGGGGTATTGCAAGTCCATTACACGTAACGAACGCCCATATTCATGATTGGTGCGGAACGTTCTGGACCAACACTGGTTATGGCGCTTCTCGGTTGCCACTCACGTATCGCCGTGCCGGAAGTCGTGTGGTACTATTATACTGCCCCGGAAGCATCAACCACGCAGGCGTGCAGGTATTCCCATTCTAACCTTTTTTGCTCCAACTATTCTAGATTGAAGTGCTTCTTGTTCTCGCTTTCATCATGTGGAAGGGAACAGAATTGTGTGGCTGGAGCAAAATCTCGAAAAAGATCGGAGCAAAAAACCGCAAACCATAGAGCGGTAACTATCTCTGCGTTTTTTTACGACTGGATCGAGCTATTGCTCTGGCAACAAATCGCAGGACGGTGCACGACAATGACGTATCATTGGACAGTCGCGTGCGGGTTCGCCAATGAAAGGAAACGCCTCACGGATTCAACTAGTATTAGCTTCACCCAAAATCCATCGTGCAAACGCTTGTACAGGTTCCCCGCTCAGCTCAATGGACTCAGGGAGGATGAGGCAAAATGTTTTGGAGATGGTTTTTCCCTCTGGCCAAGGAGCGACCAACCGACCTTGTGCAAGTTCATTTTCAACGTAGAGACGCGGAACCAGGGCTACACCAAGGCCAGCCAATGCAGCTTCGATCAACATCGAATGAAGGTCATAACACGCGCCAATTGCAGGATTGCTCAGCGGGATTCCTGTCTCCTGGGCATAGCGTTGCCACGCATCGGGATTCTGCCGTCGGTGCAAACGCGGTATGCTATCCAGCGTGGCCCCTCCAGGGCTTTCTTTTAGAAGATCAGGACAGCACACCGGGACTAATACCTCACTCAGCAGGCGGTGCGTCCGCATTCCCGTCCAAGCTGGGTGCTCGAAATGGATGGCCGCATCGAATCCGCTTCCGGCAAGGACAAAGGGTTCCATGCGCTCGGCAAGATGCACAGTGATGTTTGGGTGTTTCTGCTGAAATCGTGACAGACGGGGAATAAGCCACCTCATCGCAAACGTCGGGATGGTGGCAATATCCAAGTTGGCGCCATCATGGGGCTGCCCCATCAGATACAAGCTGTCCCGATCTAATCGATCGAGTACTTCACGAACTTGTTTCGCGTAGCGCTCCCCGCTGGGAAGGAGTCGGACGCGATTTCCGATTCGTTGGAATAACGTGACCCCAAGAAATGCTTCCAAACGACCAATCTGACGACTGATTGCTCCTTCGGTTAGAAATAGTTCATCTGCTGCACGAGCGAAGCTGCCATGACGCGCAGCAGCCTCGAATGCCATGAGTGAAGTGGTGCTAGGAATCTTCCGGCGCATAAGAGATCCTATTTGTGCCTCGATTATGATTAACCTTGACTTTTTGTCACTAACGTATGCCAAAACTTCGATTTACAGGCTTATTTCAAAGCTCTACCTTGAAAATATATCAACACAAAGACAGGCACAAGTCTTCTGATTGCGAGGAATCTATGATTTATACAGTTGAATGCAGCTTCGCCAATCCAGCCATTGAATCAGCGTGGAATGATTTTTATACTCTGGAAAAACTGCCAGCACTCATTTCAGTGAGCGGGTTCTATACCTCACAGCGCTTTAAGGCGTTGAGTGCCGCTTGCCCTGCCTATCTTGCCATTCATTCAATAGACAATTTAACTATTCTTCAAGGGGATGAATATCGTCACAAAGGCGGCGGTAATTTTGCCCGCTGGCAAGAGTACATCACTGATTGGCGCCGCAATCTTTATGATGGTCTTAATCGCGCTCCTGCCATCGGTGAAGACGAACATCTAGTTGTGAGCGAAATCGGCCCTGAACCGCTCATCAAGATGGGCCTCACTCCATATCACATATATGCTGTTGCATTGGAGAGGTTCCCTGAACATAGATGGTTGGCGAAGCGGACTCACTCGACTGACCTCGATGTGGAGCTCCTTCCGAAAGGTGTTTTTCTTTATTCACCGATGGCAGTGCAATTAACCAGTAACAGAGGCGCTATCCTGCAAGCGTCACAACAGAGCTGAAATGCCTAACGTCACATTTTTTATCCCTGCGGAAAAGATGCCGTCAGACGAAAACCTCTCGGAACTTACCGAGCAATGTACCCGGCTTTGCACAGAAATTCTTAAGGCGAAGCTAGAAAACGTACATGTCATCTATGTTGCCGTTTACCACGGGCGAGGGCACCCAGCATTTGCAGAAATCAAATACCGCCTTGAACCGTTCAGGACGAAACATGTTATGGATTCTTTTATGAAAAAACTGGATGAAGTTATAAAATGCAATGCTGGCATAACTGCGCGCATTCGTTGCTTTGGTTATGGGCCTACGGAAATTCATGCGCTGAACTAATTATCTGTCAAGGAATAAAACCATGCGTCGCATACAATTCAAAACAGCAGGCTGGTGATTTTCCCATCACGGCCATAAGTGATGGATACCTTGCTGCAAATCTGAATTTACTTTCCAATATCAACAAAATTTATGCATTCATATTGCAGCAAGAAGTATGAGTAATGAAGTATCTGCTCTTGTGGATCACTATCAGCTACTCCCGTCGATTAACGTATGGTAATTCTCACCCACGTTTGCAATGTGGAAGGCTTTCCACCGAGATGCCGTAAATTACATACGGTCATGACTACCCGCCAAATCGGAACACGTGGGAGCGATACAGCGTGGCCGGAGGGGTTTCAGACGTCCAGTGCCTGCTGCTCACAGCCACAGGTGCGCGGCAAAAAGCGTAATCAGACAGGCGGCGGCATCCGGCAGTTGCAGGAGAAAATTGACCAGATCCAGACCGAGCAAGCCGAATCAGCGCGGCACTTAACTCTTGAACTACATACACGCGAATTTGGAACCGCTCTTGTCGCGCTTGAGGGCCTTGTTGAACGGCGATATGACGGACGCGTGAACAGCAACGTCAGCGGAGCAGAGGGCCAGTATGAATGAGGTAGTGCTGTAGGTGGAAATACTGGCATCATGAGAGTATACAGTTTGTTGCCTTTTTACTGTTAAATGGTTATCAAAAATAAGACAGCCCCCATTCCTTTTGAGTTAAACTCATCGGATACAACGCAGTCAGCAATATAATGTCATTCCACATCAAGGAGTTAACTCAAATGTTTACAGAGAATTTTTGGGAAACATTGCATAAGGAGGGGGTTGCCCCCATCGTTACCTGGAGTGGTGCCGAGCCGCACCTGGCCGCTACCTGGAACAGTTATATTCATAAGACCGAAGACAACAGGCTGCTTATCCCTGTGATGGGCATGAAGACGACCCAGGATAATATTGCGGCCAACAATCGTGTTAAGATGGTCATAGGCAGCAAGGAAGTGATGGGAAAATACGGCCCGGGTGCGGGCTTTCTGCTGGAAGGCACTGCCCGGGTAATTCGGGAAGGAAAAGAGCTTGCCATGATGCAGGAGCGCTTTAATTGGGCAAACTGCATTTTGGAAATTACTGTTTCTCAAGTAACGCAGACAGTTTGAAGCCTTTTTTGCTGCACCGTGATCGCGCCGTGATCGCGCCGTGATCGCGCCTTGATAGCGCCTTGATTGCGCGGAAACTCATGAAGGCTAAAGCCCTTGGCAACCGAGGTTGCCAAGGGCTTTATAGTCTATGCGGCGATCGCTTATGCCGGGACGGTTGTTTTCTGCACCAGTTCACAATCTGCCAGTGGGAGCAGGGTGAATTGAGCAAGACCAAGGATCGCGACAGGTTTTCGCCTGTCAGGTGCAGCTCAAAGCCGGAAATGTCCGTGCTGTCATCAAGATGGCGCATGTTTATGTGAGGGGAGCAGAGCAGCTACGTTCCACTTAAGAAAAAGCCTTACTGCTTATTCCTTGAACGCAGGTGAATATGTAGTCTTCTTACCATCGGGCATAAAAGACCCCCATCATGTTTTCAAAGTTTAAACATCGGGGCGTTCTTACTTTGTCTACCTGATGGGGGTCATAGCAATTGCGAAGAGTTTTGGTGTCCCGGTTGACTGGTTCAACCGTCAGAGCATTTTAGCTTTGAAAAACGTAACTACCCTATAAGGACTCTGCATGCCGTGCAGCGGCATCTATCATTTCCTGTGCAGTGTCTGCAATTGTGCTTATCAGCCCAACTTCTATATGGGTGCTTTCCGCCCCGTTGCCTGTCGGAGCCGGGGACGCCTTGTCCAGAAGCAGGTTATCAAGACTTCCGTCACCACTGCTAAGGCCCACATGGGCATACGGATCATCTGTTAAACTGCTTTCATCTGCCGACGGGCCTGCCTGTACTCCGTTATCAGGCCAGTTCGACAAAACAGCGGCGTTTAATGCTCCGTGCTGCCCCTGGATACCTGAATCCGCCACAAGACTGTCGCCCAAACCGTCATGCTCATGCCCAGGATAGCCCTGATCGCTCTCGGCATGGTTTGTTCCGTGCCCCTGAGCCTGATGGTCGTGTGCGGGATCAAACAGAATCCCGTCATGCTCCACGCCAAAATCGGCAAAGGCCGAAGGTGCGAAGTCATGTTCGTGTATGACGACCTCAATAGGCGGCTGCACGCCGTCAACGTAAGCAAAGAAGCTGTTCAGCCCCGGCCGGAGGTCATTCAGGTCGTCTATACCACCGAATTCTATCTTCTCCACACCCTTGAGGATGGAGTTGTTCAGCCCATTGAGCCATGAGCCGTATCGGGCGATAAACTCGCTGAGGTCCGCAGCCTGAAGTATCAGGGTGTCGGCTCCCGCGCCGCCGTCAATATTCAGCGCGCCGGCACCGCTGATTGCGCCATCGATAATGATGGTGTCATTGCCTGCGCCTGTAACTATCTGGTTACTTCCGCTGCCGCTGCGATAAATATCACCGTTAAGATGGATAACATCGCCTTCGCCGCCACTGACGCTGTGCCCCAGAATGACGTTTTTTCCGGCTGTGGCATACATTGCATAATCAGCATTGATCTCCAGATTCAGGCCTTGCCCGCTGCCGGACTGTACTGTATTCGTGCCGCCACCAGCATTGTACATGCCGTAGGCCGTGCCGTGGGCACTTTCAGCGTTCAGATTGATGGTGGATCCGGTTACCGTGGCCTTGCCATCAAGAACTATGGCTGAAAGGTCGCCCTTGATAGTCATTGTGACGCTGTCGCCCGTAATGCTTGCCCCGCCCAAAACGCCATACGCCTTTCCGGCAGTGGAGGTGACATTCATGTCCACATCGCCGCCTGCGGTAAGTGTCTGCTTGCCGTTGCCAGTGGAGTAAAAACCCGCCGCCAAAGCGGCCTGGCCCTGGGCGGTAACATCAATGGTGGCATCATGACCAACATTGATGATGTTGTCCCCGCCCCCCGAACCACTACTGGGTCTTGCAGTACTTTCCACACCTGTTGCCCGGCTGCCTGCGATCTCTCCCGTATTGGTTACGTTAAGGCTGAACGTATCAGAATTTATGGTGTTTGAAGCAATAGTCGAACTTCGGCCCTGAGCAAGCACGCCACTGGTATTGCTATTTCCACGCACAGTTATATCAACGTCTCCAGTAGCATTAATTATATTTTGCCCACTATATCTTCCGTCGTACGATGCCTCTATTCCCGAAGCATTAATAGTACCATCAGAACTGTATCCGCCATCTAACGTCACATTCACGCTCATGTCAGACACATCAATATTGTTTTTTCCATAACCACTGGCAATAATGCCCTTTACATCATAGGCAGCGCCAGTTCCGGCCACATTAACGTTAAGAGCACCTTCTTTGGCGGAGATGTTGGCAACACCGCTGCCCGCTGCATCATATCCACTAGTTATGATGCCTATGGCAGAGCTGGTTGAGGAATCTACATCAACATTGATATCCCCGTACTTCGCCGTGACGTTATTAACGCCTCCGTGAGTCCAGCCCACTTCAATCCCGGTAGCGCCATAGCTTACGCTACTGCCCTTCTCGGCGTGCACCTTGATGTTTATATCGTTTTCAGCTTCAACATTGGTAGTCCCTCTGGACCATGTGTTGATGCCAGCAGTCTGGTAGGTGCCCTTATCAACAATAAGGTTGATGTCACCTCCGCTCTTTAACGTAGTCACGCCTGTCAAGGTCATGACCGCAGCGCTGGACTGACTGGCATTGGTCAGACGGACGTTCAGTTCGTCTTCAGCCGTTACGTTGATGGTGCCGTTGTACCAATTGTCCACAGTTCTGCCACTGGCCGACGTAAGATCAACGGTATTACCTTCTATATCGACCGTACCCTTGTCCGTCACATGAACTGCGCCGGATGAGCCTTTAATGCTCACGTCACCGCCCTTAACATTAACAAGAGAATTTTCGCCTTCGGCATTAACACCGTAATAGGAACCGCCCTGAATGGTCACCTTGCCGTCATCTCCGGCATCAATGTAATTCTTGCCGCCAGCTAGGGAATCAACAGCATTTCTGTAGCTGGTAACAGTAATATCAGAGCCGTCCACACGGTTGACACCACCAGTCCCGGCAGACATACCGGCTCCGTTGTTACCTGAGACGGTAATTTTTCCATCTTCTGCAGTAACAGTATTGCTGCCATTGGTAGCATACAGGCCATACTGATAGCCAGTGGCGCTGACAGTGGTGCTGCCCGTCGCGTTAATGGTATTACTACCGCCATTCACGGCGCTGGCTCCGGCATTGGGGCTGCTACTGCTACCGTAAACTGATATGCTGCCATTGTTTACACTGACAGTGTTTTCGCCACCGTCAGCCAACAGGCCGCTTGTTCCCTGTATGTTCACTGCGCCATCATTGCCAGTAACAGTGTTTTTTCCACTGCCCGTGGCAACGGCGCCAGCTCCCCCATTGCCTGTGATATCAATATGTTTGCCTGAAATGCTGTTAAGGCCGTCATCCGCGGCGCGCATGCCCGCGCCAGAACGCCCCAGAACCGTGATCTTTCCGTCTTCAGCGCTGACAGTGTTGCTGCCGCCGTCAGCCAGCATTCCCTCGCCGTTGTAGCTGTTAACGGTAACAGTGGCATTGCCCCGGCCTTCAAGAGTATTTTGTCCGCCTCCTGTGGCCTTGACCCCGACGAGACCATACGTTTGAGCCTTCAGACTGCCGTCTTCAGCAATAACATGATTCTTGCCGCCGCTTTCAGCCAGCAGGGCATAACCTCCGCCTTGAGTGGTCGTCAGAGTAACGTTGCCGCCCTTGCCATGAATGGTATTGCTGCCGCCGCTTGAGGCAGTTACGAGGTTTTTGGCGCCCGAGATGGAGATGTCGTGGCCGCTGATACTGTTCTGGCCCTCATCTGCCATGACGGCGGTGGTGTTTCCCGCATTGGCAATACTTACAGCCCCCTTGCCCATATCAAGAATGTTGCCGCCGCCCTGCGCGGTGGCTGCAACGCCCTGGGCAATGGTGAGCTTGCCGTCGGATGACGTAATATGCGTCGTTTGGCCCGGTTGAGACGCCAGAACTCCCTGATTCAAATTGATGGTATTATAGTCATCGGCCATCTGTTGAGGATCGGCGGAACCGCTGGCATGAATGGAACTGCCGCCGATAACCGTGTCATTCAGGATTATTTCATCATTTCTGTCAGAAGATACTATTGAGTATGCGCCAGTTTCTCCCTTGCCCTGATGAAATTCACCTATGCCTTCCAGATTGGCGTGATCGCCGTAAAGGCTGTCGTGAGCAGAAGAATTAAAATCCTGGTTGTCTGTCGCGACGAGCTCAACATTGTATTCAAACTCATTGCCGGTATAACGGTCAGTCACCGTAACCTGAATAAAATCTATAAGTGGCTTGCCATCAGCACCCATGCGCTGCATCTCGGCAATGCCATCGGCTGTGAGGCGAAACTCCAGGCGTCCCGTGCTGTAGTCAAACGCTACGTCCACCCAGGTATTTTGCCAGCCGTCAGGCAAAGATATGGCAATGCCGTACTGCACCCAGGGAGCGGCCCCAGTAAAATCCAGGCTGCCAGCAGGAATTGCCAATGGAGGCTGCCCGTCTTCAGCAAAAAACACACTGGTGGTTACAGGATCATTGGTATTTCCGGGGTTGTACAGCACCGCACGCACAAAGGGGCCATCTGGGCGAGGCAAAGGGTCTGGCCCCGGGGCAGGAGGCACCGGCCCGGGGGGAGTGATGCCCCCGGAACTGGAACCGCCAGCCGCGGCAAGAGCAGAATCAAAAGCCAAATCGCTGGCTTGTGCCGTTGTTCCCTGTAAAGTCATATCAAGACCATCCAGGTGGTCAATGCCGTCAGAGAGATCAGCAGTGCCGTGCTCGGCATAATGGGAGCTTCGCTCCGCAGCCGAGGGGCCAGCCGCAGGAGCAAGGTCGGGAGCAAAAGTCGTAAAAAACTCCGCACTGGAAATAAGTTGTCCATCCACTTCAAATCCAGGGGCGTTTTCACTGGAGTAAGCTGTATAAAAATCCGTGATGCTGACACTTGCACCATCATCAAACCGAAAAGTAAGGGTATTGCCTGCGCGCTCCAAGGTGGCTTGGCCGGAAGGAAAACCCAAAGTAATCTGGGAATTTTCGCCAGAAATTAGCGTGACATGCTGCCCGGCCGCAGGGCGGAGTATGGAAGTGCTCATAAAAGCTCCTAGACTTCTGTTTCGTTCCATCAAACCGCATAGGAATTATGGAACGGGTTGCGATAATGTCTGGCACGCCGACATTATCATTCAGCCCGAATATTTCAGGTATGGGTGATTTTTATCAGGATACAGAGAATGGTCTCTGTACGAGGAGAAACATGAATAAGGTATGTTCTCCCCAGATCTGCCATGCAAAAAGGACAGCACGGCGATCCATTAAATCGAATCAATTTACTAAGAATAAATCATAAAAATTATCAATACCCATTAGAGAATAACGCACAAAAAATATTTGTCAATTTTTGCATCAAATTAGGCAATACTATGCACGGTCCCAAGCTTTGTTATTCTGGAGTTGATAAATCATCCCGAAAATTCTTCTGTTTTGCAACTATAATAGTTATATGATTTTTTTCGGCATGAACGATAATGATAATGGAACAATTTATACGGACTTCGCCAATCACAGTGCGCTAAGCGCAATACCAGTTCATGCCCGGATTATTTCTGGCCATGAATCCCTTGCCAATCATGGCAAGGATATGATTGGCAAGGATTGCATGGTGTCGACGAATGCGGGTGGCCGATTGTATACGTCATTATACTGCCCCTCATTGAGCACCTGGCCAACTCGCTTTCTGACTGCATAGAACGTTTCAACACATGTATCTGAACTCGACGCCTGGCTGAAAGACGCCGCAATGCGTGCATCTGCTGGCTGGTAAAAACCGGAAGGATTCTCCCTTAAAGGCGCTTGATTCATGGGGAGCATTACAGACACAAGTTTGCAAGTGATATGTTTGGTGAAGTAAGGCATTAAGACAAGCTAAGACGGCAAAACTGTTGAAAAAAACAGCTTTGCCGTCAAACTATTTTGCTTAATACTTGTCTATGCCCGGGTAACGCTGGGGGGAATGCATGTATCAACCTGTACTGCCTTAGCCAATGAAAGTTCCTTTGTTTCCGGTGCCCAAAGCCATGAGACTATTGTTCCTATAAGGGTCACCGCGGCAAGAAGAATCATGGTCGATGAAACTCCCAGATGATACATACTCACAGGGAGGCAGAAGGTTGAAAGTGCCGAGCCAAAACGGCTTACGGCTGTGGCAAGGCCAATGCCGCTGGAGCGAACTTCAGTGGGGAAGCTTTCCGCCGGAAAAACGCCAACCAGGTTGCTTACGGCTGAAAGGGTAAGAGTGAAGGCCGCGAAAATGATTATCATCAGAACCGTCTGGTTGACGGGCAAGATGGCAAGACCGAGCAGGCCAACGGTCAGAATTATAAAAGAGTTAATTAAAAAGCCGCGCCTGGTGAATTGTATTGTGCACCAAATGCCAATAAGCGCCCCGACAATAAGCATGCAGTTAAGCAGCAAGCCAGTTACAAAGCCCTCCGCAATGTTCATCTGCTCCAAAATTTTCGGCAGGAACGTGTAGATAGCAAAGTAGGGCATCACAATACACACAAAGAAAATGCAGTTGAACAATGTGCGTTTGATGTACTTTCTGTCAAAAAGAACTTTATAACCCGTTGATTGATGGTGGTTAACAATTTCATCACCCAAAATAACATTGGGGCCAAAAACTTTGGTAAGCACGGCCTGGGCCTGTTCCGGGCGGCCCTGGTTTGCCAGCCAGCGCGGAGATTCCGGCGTGCCAATTCGGGCCAGACAGATAAGGATTGCAGGCACGCAGGGAGAAGCCAGAACCCAACGCCATGCGTCATCACCCAGCATGCTGGATGAGAGCAGGGCCGTACCCACAAAGGTGGCTGCAACATAGCCCATGGTCCAGATAACGCTGAAGGAACCAAGAATCGGCCCGCGGTGTTTTTTGGGGCAGAATTCTGCCAGGAGGGCATGCCCAACGCTGTAATCTCCACCAAGGCCGATACCCAGGAAAATTCGACAAAGCGCCAGCTCTAGTGGTGTATTTACATAAAATTGAAATAAGGAACCCAGGGAAATAACAACAAAGCTGACGGAAAATATTTTTTGCCTGCCCAGCCTGTCGGAAATCCTGCCAAAAAAGAGGCTGCCGAGAAAAAGCCCTATCAAAGCAGAACTGCCAATAAAACCGCTCCAAAACGGGTCATTGCTGCCCATGTGTGCCGGGAGGCGGGTCATGGTAATTCCAATAAGGCCAAGAATGTATCCATCTACCAGGTGCGCCCCAAAAGTAAGCGCGGTAATTTTTAAATGAAATTTTGAAAGCGGCAGATCATCAAGAAGAACTTTTCCTGAACTCATGATAAACTCCATAAAATTATGAGGGTAGGTACAATTTACACAGCCTTGGTATCCATTATTACGTTTATTGGTTAATATTTGCGCTGCCTACGTGAATCTGGGCTATTGGATCACTGCAGTTTGCTACTTTTTCAGGCAGTCTTCAGCCTGCTTTCAGGTCAGTTTTGTCTGACCTTCATGCTGCGCGTTACTTGCCATCAATTGTGTCAGCTTCTAGAGCAGATTGACTTTGAAATGTGTAGCATTTCAAAGTGTTCATTCAGTTGAAAAATGTGATTTTCAGCTGAACCCACGCCACGTTGTGGCGCGCTGCACTTCCGTGCAGCCTTAGAGCATTGACACTTTTTCAAAGTTAAAATGCTCTAAAACAGCCTTAAGCCCCGATCTTCGCTGTTACTTCGTATAAGAAGACACAACGCTGCCAATACGTTCATGGGCCGCACAAATCCTTTCTTGAAGTGAGGCCGCGTACGCCCTCATGTCAGAAATCGGATTGCGTGCAACCCCAGAATCCATCGCTGCTCTGGCAACCGCTGGGGCGACAACCGCCAGCAAGCGTGGGTCAAGAGGTTTGGGGATTACGTAGTCCAACCCATACTGAAAGGATTCATTGCCGTAGAGGTTCTTGAGCTCTGCTGGCACTGGCTCTTTTGCCAGGGCAGCCAGGGCGAAAACTGCGGCCATTTTCATTTCTTCGTTAATCTGGGTTGCTGCGGTGTCGAGCGCGCCACGAAAAATGAAGGGAAAGCCGGAAACGTTGTTCACCTGATTGGGATAATCTGAGCGGCCCGTTCCCATGATGCAGTCCGGCCGGGCTTCTTTGGCAAGTTCGTAGCTGATTTCAGGATCCGGATTGGCACAGGCCAACACAACCGGAGTGTTGGGGTGCATGTTTTTGACCATTTCCGGAGTAAGCAGGTCTTTTGAAGAAAGCCCCAGAAACATATCTGCGCCTTTTAATACTTCCTCCAGGCTGCCAGCATTCTTTTCCTGTGCGAATTCGGTCTTGTAGCGATTCAAATCGCTACGTTGTTTGTGGATGAGACCTTTGGAATCAAACATAAAAAGGTTCTCAACCGTTACGCCAAGGGCTGTGTAGAGCTTTGCACAAGCAATACCTGCAGCCCCTGCCCCCACAATAACCACCTTCATATCCGCCAGCTTCTTTCCGGCAATATCAGCAGCATTAATAAGGGCTGCACCCGAAATAACCGCTGTACCGTGTTGGTCATCATGAAAAACCGGTATTTTCATTCTGGCCTTGAGCTGTTCCTCAATATAAAAGCATTCCGGAGCCTTTATATCTTCAAGGTTAATGCCGCCGAAGGTGGGCTCCAGCAGAGTGACGGATTGAATAAATGCATCTGCATCTGTGGTATCAAGCTCCAGGTCAAAAACATCAATGTCTGCAAAGGCTTTAAAGAGCACTCCTTTGCCTTCCATTACGGGCTTGCTTGCACTGGGGCCAATATTGCCCAGCCCAAGAACCGCCGTGCCGTTGGTAATAACGCCAACCAAATTGGCTTTGTTGGTGTAGGTTCCACTAAGGGAAGCATCCGCATAAATAGCTCGACAGGCTTCTGCAACGCCGGGGGAATAGGCAAGGGCCAGGTCATTCGGAGTTGAACAGCTTTTTGAGGGTAATACTTCAAGCTTACCCGGCCTCGGCCTTGCGTGGTAGAGAAGTGCATCCTGAGAAGAAGTCTTTTTCATTGCTACCTCCGGAGTTGTGCCAGGTGGCAGAAGTGATGAACTATTGTTAGGATTGTTAAAATAATAAAAGCACTACATATAACAAAGCAGTGCTTCTTTTGAAATCCACTCGCAAAAGGCTTTGGCCATCTCGGACTGCCCCGGAGAAGTTTCTTCAAACCAGTATTTAAAGGGAGTGGTCACTGGCTCGCCCAGCGTAATAAGAAGCTTCTTTTTGAGCGCCAGTGAACCTAGGTTGGTATCGAGCATAACCACGCCCAGCCCTTCAATGGCTGCGTTCATAGCCTGCTCCTGCGTGCTGAACTCCATTCCACTATTCAAGGCTGTAAGGCTTGGCACATACGAACTGTCTGGGGATCTTTGCATCCAGTATTCCCAGTAAGGCAGCGGAGTTATGCCAGAAAGGGTATGAAGAATCGGGACGCTGTTTATGCCTTCTTTGCGGATTTTATCCAGCAAAACCGGCGCGCAGACTGGCTGGATAAGTTCTTCAAAAAGCAGCTTGCCGTTAAGTGCAGCCATGCCACTGTGACCAAAGAAGACTTCACAGTCGTACCCCCCAAAAGCCGTGGAGCCAGAAGTCGCAGGGGATGAGCCGTCCGTGTAGAGTGAGACAGCGCATTTTGTCTGCTCATAAAAGGTGACCAGGCGCGGGGCCAGCCAGCGTGTTGCAAATGAAGGAGGGGTCTTTACCGTAACTCTGTATCGCGGTCCGGCTTGCAGATGCTCAATACAGTCGTTAATTTCGGACAGTTTTTTGTGTAAAACCTGATGGAGCTCTCGCCCTGCTTCTGTCAGGCATAATCTGTTTTTCTGCCTGACAAAAAATTTTACATCCAACAGGATTTCAAGAGACTTAAGCTGGCGGCTTAATGCGCTTTGGGTGATGCAAAGCTCCCTGGCAGCAACTGTTACGCTGCCATGCCTTGCGATGGCTTCAAAGGCCTGTAAAAGCTTTGTATTCGGAAACATTAGCATGGCGCTAAGCCCCTTTGATACATAAAGTGATCCGTTAGTGCAGCGAGAGTATTTGCAGGCCAGCCAGCCTTTATAAACGCGGCGGGCTGGCTGGCACTGCCTACACCTAGAATGAAGTCAAAATACTTTTCACCTGCGTGAAGGCTTCCATGGAATGAATACCCATTTCACGGCCCAAACCGCTTTGTTTCACGCCGCCAAAGGGAGCTGAAAAGTCATACTGCCCGTATTTATTGATAAAGATTTGCCCGGCCTGCAGTTCTCTTGCCACCGTGTGGGCGCGGGCAAGGTTGGCGGTATAAAACCCTGCTGCCAGGCCGTATTCGGAGTTATTGGCAATTTCAATTGCCTGTTCGTCAGTCTTGAAGGGGAAGAGGCAAAGCAGCGGGCCAAAGATTTCTTCCTGGGCCAGCCTGCAGTTCGGGTCAACATCGCCATAAATGGTTGGCAGAACATAAAGCCCTTTGGCGATTTCACCTTTTTTCTCAGGCATTCCACCACAAAGCTTGTTCAGGCCAATGCGCTCGGCCTCTTCAAGGTAGCCGACAATAGATTCAAAATGGGCGCGGTGGCATTGGGCGCCCTGCTGGGTTTCAGGCTTGAGCGGATCACCCAGGCGGTAAGCCTTGGCCTTGGCAACGAGCTTTTCTGAAACTTCCTTGTAGATGGACTCATGAATCAAGAACCGGGTCGGTTCCGTGCACTTTTCACCTTTTTGTGAAAACATTACATGGAAAGAACGGTTGATGGCTTCATCAAGGTTCGGGGTGTCTTCAAAGAAGATGCAAGGAGATTTTCCGCCAAGCTCAAGAGAAAGAGAGCGCAGGTGATTCTTCCCGGAATTTTCCATGATTTTTTTGCCGACCACGGTACTGCCGGTAAAGGAAATCTTGTTGACCTTTTTGGAAGTAGTCAGCGCATCACCAACGGCACGGCCCTGGCCCAAAACCATGTTAATAAGGCCGGCAGGAAGTTTTACCCTTTCAACCATCAGTTCCATAAAGCGGATAAAGCTCAGCGGGGTATAACTGCTTGGCTTTATAAGAACGGTGTTGTTGGCAGTAATGGCCGGGGCGAGTTTCCACATGGTCATAAGCAGGGGGAAGTTCCAAGGAACAATCAGCCCGCAAACGCCAAGCGGCTCGCGCACTATGTAGTTTAACGAGCCATACCCCACCGGGCCAAGCTCGCCGTAAAATTTATCTGTCCATCCCGCGTAATAGTCGAAAACATCGGCAGAATCCGGCAAGTCGTCATTAAGAGACTCCAGGAATGTTTTGCCGTTTTGCAAGGTTTCGATCAGCGCGAGTTCTTCGGTATTTTCACGAACAACCTCGCCCAGTTGGCGCAAAAGACGGGCGCGCTCACGCGCGGGAAGCTTGCCCCAGGTTTGCTTTTTAAATTCGTCCTCAGCGCTGTCAATGGCGCACTCGAGCTGCTTCTGGCTAAGCGCAGCGTATTCACAGATTTTTTCTTCAGTGGCAGGGTTATAGAGGGTTATTGCTTCCCCTTCACCAGAAACCCATTGACCGTTAAAGTAACTTTTCTTTTCCTGTTTAAGCCATTTTGATACACGCTCGAATAGAGCTGGTGAAACCTGCATAACAACTCCTGATAACGGTTAATTCCGTAAAAGTAACACAACGTGTAGAGTTGTGTGCAAACTGGAGACTTTTGCACCAGCCTGCGGGTTTTGTTGTATGACGTTTTTAAAGAGTTTTTACTCTTTATTAATGGGCCATGTAGGAAACAATCGGAAAAGACGCTTGAGTTTTATACGTAAGGCGTTTTTGCCGGGCGTACTTCACGCGGGATGCGGCACTCAGCGTTGTAGTCATTAATGTGGTCACGGGGTGTGTAGTTGCGACTGATTTCGTAAAGGTCTTCATCGCTCAGCAAGGGCATATCCAATGCGTTCAAAGCCGAATCAAACTGTTCGGTTTTGTCTGCGCCAACAAGCATTACATCAATGCCGGAATGTTGCAGTACCCATGCCTGTGCAATCTGGGCTGGCGGTACCCCGTGACGTTTGGCAACACGGTTTACTGACAGGGCAATTTCCTTGGAGATGCCATCGCCAAACATTTCGTGGGTGAAAAAATCCGTTGTGTTGCGATTGGAGGAAAAGTCGCAGGAGAGAATGCCCCGGGCAAGCGGGCTGAAAGCAGAAACGCCGACCCCAGCATCCTGGCAGAACGGGATCATTTCCCGTTCTTCTTCACGGTATGCGGCGCTCAGTTGTAACTGCATGTTGACAGGTTTGTGCCAACCGTTTTTTTCAGCTGTGTAATAGATCTTTGCAAACTGCCAGGACATCATGGTGGAGCAGGCCAGATAGCGCACCTTGCCGCTACGCACGAAGCTGTCCATTGTTTCCCAGAATTCTTCAACAGGTGTGCTGGTGTCATAATAATGGAGCATGTATATATCAACATAGTCCATTTTAAGGCGCTTAAGGCTGCCGTTAAGGGCATTTTCAAGGTGAACACGAGAGTGCCCGCCGTTATTCACTCCGCCGCCAATGGGGTATCCAACCTTGGTGGCTACAACCACTTCATCGCGCGCCGTCATGCGACGCAAAATGTTGCCGCAAACTTCTTCATTGGCCCCTGTTGAGTAAAAGTCAGCAAGGTCAATAAAGTTTACACCTTTTTCAAAGGCATACCTGACAATCAGTTCACTTTCCTTTTCATCATAAATCCATGGCTTCCATTGTTTACTGCCCATGTTCATGGTGCCAAGGCACAATCTTGAAACATTTAATCCTGATCTGCCAAGTTTGGTATACTTCATAACTTAAACTCCTGAAGTAAGGTGGTTAAAATGGTTACCAAAAATGTTAGGTGCAGAATGTCGGGGCAATGCCCCTGTATACCTCCCCCTCAGCAAGTTTAGTAGCTTGCCAAACCCGCGTCGGGGGTATCTGTTGGCTAACCGAATGGGCGCTTCGACAGCATTGCTGTCGTCTCACGGGCCGCTCGACTGATGCGTATGCTGGCACATGCCTTGTACACCCCAGCCCGAACGCATCGCGAGCAAACCTTGCAACCTCCCGCTTTTCGGCTGGCCGTAGACGTAATTGCAATAATCTCCTTCAAGACCTCATGCTTAGAGCCTAGGCGAACATGCGGTTGGCCCTGGGGTCTTTCCCCGTAAATTCCGGCCTTGACTCTTCCGTGCCTGGATTTTTCATTTGCCAAACAGATTCTGGACTCATCGCATTCCCGCCACTCGTACGGTTCACCCGCCATTTGCGATTTTCAGTATTGAACGGTCAGGTTTTCAGTGAACTGAGATTCCTGCGATCTTTTCTGATGGGCTGTTTCCCTGAAATATCCGACAATTACTGAGCCTGTTTTTGTGGTGATTAATTGCCACAGAGTCAGGCGAATAACGGGTAAAGTGATACCGAGATATGCGCACAAAAAAAAAGGTGTTTCGATTGATAGCACTATATGGAGTTTTAAACGGATGTATATTGCTTTTTTGGAACGCCATCTATTCCGTAGGGGAATAGATGGGAGGTTTGATTATTTTGTACCCATAAGCCAAAAAGTATGTTAGGATTACACATTCTGTATCGTTCAATTATGAGGCTGTATATTTACCTGTAGTTAGGTGTTAGACGTTTGCCTTGTAACGCACGAGTTCTACCCACTAGTACAACCATCTGGTTGTGGGTAGTTGTGATCAGGCATTTTACGTGTTTAGGCATAAAATTGGTGAGCATTGCTTAAGCCCTCTCGGCTACATACTTCTCTGGGCACCGCATAGCCACCCAGTCACCCGCCTGTAGGGAGGAAAGAATGTCAGTTTTGCATACCGTGGGGTTACGCAGGGAAAGTCTTCAGGATCGCATCTTTCACAGCTATTTTATTGGCAGCAATTTGTTGGCTGCACAACATACGCAAAGGCCAGGCCAGCATCAAAGTCCGGTTGGGGCCGACCCGTTTGCAAGCTCATTCCAGATTGACAAATATTTTATTGCCTTTTGCGATAGCTCATTAAGAGAAGGCAGCAAATCTGAAATGCTGCTTCAGTTCCCGCTGCCTGCGTTTCAAATCTCCCCGCCAGCATCGCTTGTAAGGAGCTTCCCCAAGCTTCCAGGCATGTTCATTTCAAAGCTTGAGGTTTCCAAACTGACGGTTGAGGAGGTTGTTTATCATTCTCCGCTGCTGTTGGAGCTTTCCATACCAGCAATAAAGGCCAAAGCCTGGCTGGCTGTTGCTGCACCACATGTTGTCGGTGGGCTTAACAGCACTAGAGTCGCTGTGCCGTCTGGGAGTGTTTCCTGGTTTGCTGATGTTTCTGATAAGGTTTGCGCCGCTAAAGCACTGGCGCAGGCCCAGTTGCTTATTGCTGCTGCCCACTTTTCAAGCCTGCCGCCTGTGGGGAGTGCCGTTGTTGTTTCCTGCCCCCTGGAGAATAAAATGAACGCGTTGGGGCAGGTTGCGCAGGCACTTGGCTATCTGGGTTGCGGCCCGTTTGCCCCACTGCACGGGATCGCCCCGGATGAGATGAACGAAGCTTTTTTGGCCGAGGCTGCACTATGCAGCATTTATAGTCAGGATTTTTGCAATGCTTTTGAACTTGGCAGGCAGCAAGAAAATATAGATGCCCTTTATGGTGATGATTTGGCTGCTGTTTCAGACCTTTCTTCGTGTATAAACATAGCAACAGCCACGCATGCCGCCCTTGCCTTTATTGCCAGGGGCAGTGCGCCGGATTTGAGCTTTGGGGTAAGAAACGCGGGCAGCTTTATTGCCCGCGTGAAGCTTTGGGCTAAAGAATACGGACTTTCACAGGCGTTGCTGCTCCATGCCGCAGCACAGGCAGCTCTGTTTTCGCAGGAATCTGTTCTCGCCGTGGAGCGGTTTGAATACGAGTTGGAGTGTTTTTGCCGCATGGGTGAGGATATCGGCAGTCACCATAGCAGGCCTGAATCTTCTGATAGTCCCGATTGTTATGGCGAGGCAGGTAGTTCTGGCGGGGGCAACGCTTGTGGCAGGTCTGAGCGCTCAAATCAATCTGACGATTCAAACTGGTCTGATGATTCTGGCGTGAGCGATGACTCTGCCTGTCCTGACAGCTCAAACCGGGCCGACAGCCTGATATGCCCTGATATTGGCCTTACAGCCCTCAACCTTCCGGCTGGCGGCATTCGGCTCGAAACTGACTCCGTAGGAAGTATTCCTGTTCCGGCGCATGCCGCTTATGGCTCACAAACTGAACGCAGCATTCATAACTTTGCAGTTGGCAGCGCCCCCATTGGGCAGAACAGAAAATTTGTAAGGGCAATGGCACTGGTGAAGCTGTGTGCGGCAGAAGCCAACATGCAAACCGGAATGCTTGACGAAGTCAAAGGCAAGGCCATTACGCAGGCTGCGCGAGAGGTTATGGCAGGTTTGTGGGATGACTCCTTCCCTGTGGATACCCTCCAGGGTGGCGGCGGGGTTGGCATGAATATGAACATAAACGAGGTTGTTGCGTACCGGGCATCTTCCATTATGCATGGTGTTTTGTCTGGAAAGGCAGATCTTGCCCTGGTCCATCCAAATGATGACGTCAATATGTGCCACTCAACAAATGACCTGGTGCATACAGCCATGCATATTGCTTTTTTGCAATGGACTGATGAGCTGCTAGAAAAAATGCGCAATCTTGAAGGAGTTTTCAATCGCCTGGCCACACAATTTTCTGAAACAGTAAAGCTTGGTAGAACCTGCCTTATGGATGCATTGCCCATTACAATGGGACAGCAGTTTTCAGGCTATGCAGCCTTTGTCAGCAGGCGCAAAAAGTCGCTTGAAGCCATGAAGGAAGAGTGCCTCCACTTGGCAATGGGGGCAGGGGGGATTGGCACTGGCATTGGCGTCTCCCCTGGTTTTCTGAAAAGTTTTTTTGAGGTGCTGTCGCAGCATGAGGGCGTTGCCTTTAAACCCGCAGCCAATTATTTTGACGCGCTACAACACACAGATTTTTATATTGAACTGTCTGCGCAACTCAAGGCTTACGCCACCGGGCTTTCAAACATTGCCCGGGATTTGCGATTGATGGGTTCCGGGCCGCGAGCGGGCTTTGGTGAGCTTGTTTTGCCCGCTGTTCAGCCAGGCTCGTCCATTATGCCAGGCAAGATAAATCCTTTAATACCAGAGCTGATAAATCAGATTGCTTACGTTGTATGCGGAAATGACACGGCCGTCAGTTTTGCTTCAGAGGGAAGTGACGTTGATCTTAATGTGTGGGAAGCTGTTTTTTTGCAGGGCATAAGCAGCTCTTTCCAGCTTTTATGCAATGGGACTGCAATATTCACCGACAAATGCCTGGAAGGGCTGAATGTCAATGCTCAAAAATGCAGACAGCACGCTGAAACTTCCCTTGCCTTGGCCACTGTTATATCGGAAGTTTTTGGATATAAAAAAGGTGTTGAAATTGCGGGTATTGCCGTGCGTGAAAACTGCAGTATCAAGGAGGCAGCCGTTAACAGCGGGCTTGTAACGACTGACGCCGCAGAGCTTTTGCTTGATCCGGCCCTGCTTACAGAAAGAGATAAATACGCTGAGATAATTGACGCTTTTAGAAGGGGTAGAAGTACTCCTCCAAATTCGGAAAGGCTTGATTGCCATACCACCACGCAAGAAGTGCATAAATGAGCAAAGGCACTAGGCTCGCCCGGCGTAAAGGCCAAGGTGCCTTGCGGCTTTTTCTGGAGAAAGTGGGTGAGCGTGGAGTGGCGTATACTGCCCCCCATTATCAAGGCTGCGCTGTTACGGTTGTTTTTTTCCAATACTGGAGGAAACATGAAACGACGTATCTGGGACTATACAAGTAACGTCACATTGTATTTGAAGAATTGTAAGGGGAACGCTGTGACAATGCGTGCATCAGCAGGCTCGTAAAAAAATGGGAGACTTCTCCCTCAAAGGCTGCCTGGTTCATGGTAGGGCATTACAAATAGAATCGCTAGTGGCCCTATATAAATGGTACTTATAAAAATCCGATGGGACCAGAACCCGTACAAAAATTTGATTGTTGTTCACGCGTCTTTGTTCATCTTCAGGTGATGGGAGCAGAGTAGGGCATTGCTCCCATCACCTGGTTTTTGCTTTAGTTAATCAGCACATCTTCACATATGGTTTTCACGGCTTTAAGCACAGCAAAGACAATGATGTGCATGCTGTAGCATCAAGGCCGCAATCTGCTTTGCATATTTTTCCCTCTTTTCAGCAAAGCCCGTTGCAGCTGGCCAGGCATGGCAGGCGCCAGATCCGGCAGTTCATTAGAATATCTATGTTGATGTCATATCACGTAACTATTTATACTGTTCCTGGTCTGGAAATAATGCTGTTGTACGTGCTTAGTCCTGTTTGTGTTGCGGTGTTCTGTCGAGAATGAAAATGATGCTTATCAGAAAGACGGTACCAAAAATCATGAACTGCGCGCCAAAAATCCAGAAAACAAGCGGTACAGTAAAGTAGAAAGCGCGCATGCCCAGATAAAAATGGTTTGCGCCCATATTCAGATATTTTTCCGCCATGCCGCCAAGCTGGGCGTTGTTGGTCTGTCCGCTTTCCGCGCCGAGCATAAAGCCCACATGCGTGTACAGCCTGAGCGATGAGGCAAAGCAGAAAAAAGCCAGAAAGAAGTTCAGCAGCAGGGCAAGAATCTTGAAGGCAAACATGCCCGGTTCAACTGAACCGAAGAAGTTCAGCGAATGCCAGGTGTGCCGCACATTTTCTCCATTGCCGGTGAGCGACAGCACGCCCACAGCCAGCAAAACGCTTGTGGAGGCCATGAAGGTCGAGGCCATCGTGGCGTTGCGCAGGGTTTGCACGGCAAGGATGCCATTCTTTTTTTCAAGAATGGACGCCACCCACTGACTCCTTGCCGTTCGCGATATGCCGTGGATTGTATAGTCAGGATTGGCTGTTTCCCTGATGCGGATATAGATGTTGTAGGCAGTGTATAAGGTTACGGAAAGGCAGAAACACAGCAGGTCAAAAGTGTACATGCAGACCCCCGAAGGCAAAAAAAGCGGATACGGCTGCGCCTTCGCTACCTGTATACCCCTGTAGGCTCTTCGGAGGCAACCATGCCGGGTTCAGCGGTTCGTGGAAGTTTGTTTTATGTCTTCTTCAAGACGCCGCACGCATTCAATAATGCCGCCCAGTTTAAACGGTTTTGCCACAAAATCAAAAGCCCCCTTGCGGAACGACTCCTTGGCGCTATCCAGCGTTGCAAAGCCGGTAATGACCACAATGCGCGCCTGCGGCAACAATTCCCGCGCACGCTCCAGAACCTGAAAGCCATCGGCTCCTTCCATCTTGAGGTCTGTAATAATCACATCAAAAGTCGTTTGCGTCATGCGGTCCAGAGCCGCGGCACTGTCGGTGAACGTTTCCACATAATAGCCGGATTTCTGAAATGCCGGCTTAAGCCGCTTGCAGACAATGGGTTCGTCATCAAGCACCAAAATGCGCAGCGTCATTGTGCTCCCCTCCTGTATGCCCGGTGTGTCTTGCCGGAAGTGTGGGTGTGATGGCCTCCATAAAGGCCTGCACGTGCTCGGCAATCAGTTCGTCGCTGTTCATGCGTGCATCAAGCTGGCGGGCGTAGCCCACAAGGCCGCCAAGCATGTGCAGACGCACCCGCATGCGCGGTACGGAGAGTTTTTTTATTCTGCCCACTACCAGGTCGCCGTGCACTTCTACACGAAAGTCAAACCTGTCCAGCACGTCCGCCACAAACCGGGCCCGCCGCGAGCGCCGCACCAACTCCGTAACGCCGCCGAGAAAGCGAAAGTAGATGTAGTTGTCGTTAATCTGCTCGGAAACATAGGCGTCGATGGTATTGTAATGGTAGCCAAGGCGCATGTTGACGTTCATGTAGTCGCGCAGCGCCACGGCTAGATTGCGGCCTACGGAGTCCGGCCCGGCCATGGAGGCCGTGAAGGTGCGGGTAAAGCTGGACATAAAGCTGCCAAGGTCTACCGGCACGGGAGCTGTGTCCCACATGCCAGAGGTTGTCATTCCCTGCAGAAAGGTCAGCAGGGGGACTGAGGTAATTTCTTGCATGTTCAGGGCTGTCGCTTCGGGCGCGCAACTGGTGCCGCCGCCGGCATCTATGATGGTGAGGCCCAAGGGTGGGCCGTCTACCAGCCGACGGGCCGGGGCTTGGTGCAGGGCGTCGTGCCGCTGGCTGAGCGCCACCAGCGCCTCAACGGCTTTTTCGTGAATATAGCGGGCGATGTCGTGGTAGGTTTTGCACGCCTGTGGCTTGAAATCGTCCGAATGCGGGTCCACAAGGTTGAGTGGCGCTATGTGCTTGAGCAGCCTGCGCAGCAGCCGATATTCATAGGATTCCTCAAACATGTCCGGCTCTGCGCGCTCAAACCTGTCCAACTCAGCGACGCGCCCCCGGTAAACCACGTTCTGCGTTGCATCAAGGGTGATTTCATCACCGTTGCGCAGCAGACTGGTGGCGTCTTCCGTATTGACCACGGCGGGAACGCGCTGCTCGCGGGCAATGGTTGCCATGTGGCCGGTGGGCGAACCCACATCGGTGATGATGCCGCAGGCGCGGCGCATTACCCGTGCGTAGCGGGGTGAAGTGAACTTGGAAACAAGAATGCCGCCCTCAGGGAACTGGTCGAGATCCGTATTGTGGTCAACCAGCACAACCTTGCCCACCGCAACGCCGCGCTGCGCCACAAGCCCCTTGCCGGCAAAAATAACTTCCGCCTTGCTGGTGGCGTCCTGAACCGGCACGGACAGCCCCGCATCGCCGCCAGACCATAATGGGCGCGACTGCAAGATGTATAGTTCGCCCTGGGCGTCGAATGTCCACTCCACATCTTGCGGGCGTTTGTAATAACGCTCAAGCGACATGCCCACCCGGGCAAGCTGTTCCAGTTGCTCGTCGGTAAGGCAGGGAATGGTTTGTAACTGTTCTGGAACATCCTCCCACATAAGGTCGCCTCTGGGGGCGGGCGCAAGCCTGCGCGTTTTGCGGGCCACGGCGCGCGTCAGCGGCGGATAGGGGGGAGTGCGGCTTAAAAATATGGTGTCAGTGGCGGTTTCGCCGGAAACAACGGCAGCGCCTCCGCCCCAGGCGGAGCTGACCACCATGGACTCGCACCCCGTGCCGGACTGTTGCGTGCAGGTAAAAAGCACGCCGCTGACGCGGCTTTCCGCCATAACCTGACAGCCAACAGCCATGGCCACTTCGTTCTCGTGGTACCCCCGGTCAAGGCGGTAGCGCCATGCTTCCATGGAGTAGGTACTGGCGATAACGGTTTTATATGCTTCAACCACCCGATCTGGCGGAACATTCAGCTCTGTGGCGTACTGCCCGGCAAAACTGGAATCGCCATCTTCGCCCCAGGCGCTGCTGCGCAGGGCAAGGCGCAGGGGAGACTGGGGGCGGCGCACGCTCAGCGCGTTCACCATGGCGTCTATCCGCGCTACAAGCCGCCAGGGAAGGGGAGAATCCATGATGCGCGTCTGCATGAGGTCGGCCAGTTCGTGCAGGCTCTGATCTGTGCCGTCCCATTCCTCAATACTATTTTGGGCCAGTTCCAGCAGGCCGTTGCGCGACATGAAGGTAAAAAAGGCCGTGGTGGTGATAGCAAAGCCGTTGGGCGTCTGCAGGTGCAGACGGTTTGAAAGGTCGCCAAGCTGCGAAATCTTGCCGCCCACTTCATCCTCGGCCTCTATGCCAATATCCTGAAAAGGCAGTACCATGGGGCCGTCTTTTGTATGGCGGCGACCGGCGAGTTCCTCCTGCAAACGGTGCTGAATGCGCTCAAAAGCCAGAAACAGAGCCGTATTTTTATTCTGCGTGAGTACGCTCATGTCAGAGATGAGCTTGAAAACCTGGTCGTCGAGCTGAGAGGTCGCGTCTTCAATATATTTGCTGTCAAAGATATACTCGCCGCCAAGCTTGTCGCCCATGTCGGCCATAAGCTCAAGAATGCGGTTATTGCGCTCAAGAATGTTCTTGAACTTTTTGAACAGCAGGGCAAAGGTCACGCCTTGCTCGTTGCGCCAGCCTGTCAGCATGCTGGCCATGCGCGCCAGAATTCCCACAATTGCCTCCGCCGGGGGAGCGTTGCTGCTCCCCCCGTTGCCCGTTCGCGCGTTGGAGCACGTTCGCTGAGGATGCGTCAGTGCGCTCCGCCCTTGCTCTGGAATATCATACCGATTGCCAGACCGCCAAAAATGGCTACCAGGGTGGACAATATGCCATAGAGCAGGCTGTTGTCCCTGGCCATGTGGTCTATCCAGGCGGGCATGCCCACAAGTCTGACTGTTACCGGGGCCGAAGCGCTGCCAGAAATGCTGCCGTTGTGCAGGGCAAATATCTCGACCCTGTACTCTCCCGGAGACATCCGCGAAGGAATGGCTATGTCTGCGCGGAAACTGCCGTTGTCAGCCACGGTAATGCCGCGTGTTTCTTCCCGGTACAGACCGTCCTGTTGCTTCAGCTTTATAAGTTCGGCGGGGATATCAAGGCTGTCGGATTTGTCTTCTTCTACTGTTACCGCCTTGCGCACAGCTTCGAGCCCCAGCACCGCGCCGCCCATATCCGCAAGCGGTCGTGACGCCTCCACCAGAAAGACCGAAGGCACATTGTGCAGATGTACAGTGCCAAGGTTCATCCACAGCAGGCCGAAAACCTTGCCCTTCTGACGCAGAGCAAGATCGGTGCTGGTGCCGACAAACCGTGCCACAATGGCGCTGCCCTGTGGAGCCAGCCCTTCCACATGCAGCACAGTTCCCCTGTACGAGGCGGAAATATCAATGTCGGACGGCTTGACCGCAAGCGCCACGGCTTCGTCGGCATGCGCCGGAAAGCTTGCACAGCACAAGGCCATGGTCAGCGCGGCAACTGTCATATAGTGCGAAAGTTTCAGGCCGCTCATGGTTAATGCCCCCCTGCATACGCCAGCAGTACATCCGGCCGGGCCAACAGGTCGTAAAGAATCTTGCCCATAACCACCAGAACAAGCGTTGCCAGCAGAATTTTGAGTTGATCGGCCTGAAGTTTTTTGCCGATGCGCGTGCCAAGCTGTGCGCCGATGGATGAGCCGATGAGCAGCAAAAGGGCCAGAATGAAATCAACCGTATGATTTTCGATGGACTGCATGATGGTGACGTTGACGCACGTGAACAGAATCTGGAACAGACTCGTGCCGACCACGACATGCATGGGCATGCGCAGCAGGTACACCATGACGGGCACCATGATAAAACCACCGCCCACGCCCATTATGGCGGCAAGTATGCCTACCAGCGTTCCAAGCCCCAGGGGCATGAGCAGGGAAAGACGCACTCCCGATCGCGCAAAATCCATCTGCCAGGGCATGGAACTCAAACCGCGCCTGTAAGAGGATTCCGGATGTGCTTTTTTAGGGGCGCTTGTTGGCGTGCCGGACGAACGCATGGATTGCAGGCTTTCATAAAACATGTAGCCGCCCACAAGGCCAAGCATAAGCACGTAGGTGACGTTGATGAGAAAGTCGGCATTGCCGAGCGCGCGCAGCAACTTGATGACGCGCACCCCCACGCAGCCTCCTGCCACGCCGCCCGCCAGCAGCAGGAATCCCATTTTGAAATCCACATTGCCCAGACGAAAATGCGCCAGTGTGCCGGAGGTGGAAGCGCCGATAATCTGATTGGAATCCGAGGCGGCGGCAACCGTTGGGGGGATGCCCAGCATGATGAGCAGCGGCGTCATAAAAAAACCGCCGCCCACGCCAAAAATGCCCGAGAGCAGCCCAACCGTGCCGCCCAGGCCCAGAATCGCGGCCATGTTCACGCTGTTGCCTGCAATGGGCAGATACATATACAGCGGTATGTTCATACGTCAGCCTCGCTGTGTTGCGTCAACGTTTTTGTGGAGTTACTATTTCAACCCTGCATGAAACCCGGTGTCGGACAGACTGCATTGCAGATATTCCGGCATGCTCCTGTTCGTGAATGAGCAGGGTTATTCCATGATTTTGAACAAATGAAACAATGGATTCCTCGTAGCCTCCTTCTGCAACAAAGTATTCGATATTGATTCCATCAGCCTTTGCGTATCCTACAAGCAGCTCAAGTCTCTGACGCGCGGGATGTGCATTCTGGAACGCCCCGGTTTGCACAAAAAGAACATATAGCCTGGCCTGAATGCGCTTTGCCAGCGAACATCCATGCGTCAGGGCTTCCTGTTGGGGGTGCTGTTGATCAATGGTCACCAATATGCGTTCCATGCGCGACCTCATGGGGCGGCATAGGCAAATGTGATGCCAAGTGTTATTATAAATAATATTTTGTTATTTCAGGATATTGGAAAGGTGTGGAGTTAACATCCCTGATGTGTTGTGTTCATTTTGAAAAGCATGTAAAAAATTGCTAGTGAAAAATGTTTCAAAATGAACTGATACGCCAGTTGCGTGCAGGCGGTGGAGATCATGTGCTGATATCTGGCAGGGAGGCGGCAATGGGAAGCATGGATATAAAAGACAGCGCGGACATGCGGGGTCTTGAGCGCATGTTCGCGTATTCCGGGGATTTTTTTCACTCCATCAAGGGCAAAATGTTTATCCTTTTTGCCGTTACCTTTCTGTCCATAGGCGTTTTGGCGGGCCTGAACTACTGGAGTCTGTCCACGGTGAGCCAGCGGCTGCTGCTTGGTGAAAAATATGACGACCTGCTGAACGACATTCTTGAAGTGCGCAGGTATGAAAAAAATTACTTCTTCTACAGCGATGCCAAAAGTCTGAGCGAGGGCATTGTGTACCTTGAGCGCATAGACGCCCTTGCCGGGGAGCTGGCCGGGGATATGGCCGTGCTGGTCGGTGATGCGCAGCAAAAAAACTTCATGGCTTTGCTCTCCCGTTACGGTCAGGCCATGCGCGCACTTGCAAAAGGCGGCACCACGGGGCAGGAGGCGTTGCGCAATCTGGGTAAATCCCTCACCGAGGGCGCGGATGATATCCGCAGGCAGAAGCGCGAACGCGCACACAAGGCCCTCAAGCAGACCCACATCATGCCGGTGGCCTTTTTGTCGGTGTTTCTGTTGCTCATGGCCCTGGTCATCAAGCTGATCTCGCAGGGGGTATTGCGTCCGTTGGGCATGGTGGCGGCGGGTACGGCCAGGGTCGGGCGCGGCGATTTCAGCCCCATCGCTACCGGCGCAGAGCAACTCAGCGAAATTGCCGACTTTATCCGGGCATTCAACAGAATGTCGCACGAACTGGCCGTGAATCAGGAGCATCTTTTGCAAGCCCGCAAAATGGCCGCCCTCGGCACCTTCACGGCAGGCATCGCGCACGAGCTGAACAATCCCATCAACAACGTGCTGCTGAGCGCCGAAGGCCTGCGCGAAGACTACAGGGAAGCCATCGATGCCGACGGTCAGGAAATGATCGACGACATCATGCAGCAGGCGGAACGCGCATCGGATATCGTGCGTAATCTGCTTGATTTTTCCCGCACCGGACACCCAGCCTCAGAGGGGCTGTGTCCGGCAAAGGTTGTGGGTTCGACACTGAACCTGCTGAAAAATCAGGTGATGCTGGCAGGGGTAACGCTGCATGTGGAGGTGCCGGAACGGTTGCCCGATGTGTGCGGCGATCTGCGCAGTCTGCAGCAGGTGTTCATGAACCTGCTGCTCAACGCCATTCAGGCCACGCCCAAGGGCGGAACCGTAGGCATCAGCGCGCGCGAGGCGGATGCGGACATGGTGGCCTTTGATGTCAGCGATACCGGCCCCGGCATACCGGAATCCATTCAAGAGCACATTTTTGAGCCTTTTTTTTCCACCAAGGAGGTCGGCAAGGGTACCGGCCTTGGCCTTGCCGTAACCTACGCCCTGGTGCACCGCTACGAGGGGCAGATCAGCGTGCGGAGCAAAGAAGGGCAGGGGGCCGTGTTTACGGTTTTGCTGCCGCGTGTGGACAGCGTATCTCAGCCGGATGAAAAGGAGTGACAAATGCCTCTGCGTGTCGCCATTGTTGACGACGAGCCCGTTGTCTGCAAACGCCTGAGTCAGGCTCTCGCCAAGGAAGGATATGCGGTCGAGGCCTTTGTGAGCGCCCGTTCCTTTCTGGAAGCAATGATCGAGCAGCCCTTCGACGTGGTTTTTTCAGACATGTTGCTGCCGGATATGAACGGTCTTGAGCTGCTGCCCAAAATCAAGGGGTTGAGGCCCGAAACCGAGGTCATCATTGTTACCGGGCACGGTACTATTTCCACCGCCATTGAGGCCATGCGCGACGGCGCCTTTCACTACCTTACCAAGCCGGTGAACTTTACCGAAATACGCACTCTCGCCCGCCATGCGCAGGAAAAAATAGCCATGCGTATGGAAAATACCCGCCTGCGCGAGGCTTTGCTGGGCTCCTCCGGCCTGTCGTCCATAGTGGGCAACAGCCCGGCCATTCAGGAGCTTTTTTCGCTTATTCGCAAGGTTGCGCCTGTGGATTGCAATGTGCTCATTCAGGGCGACAGCGGCACAGGCAAGGCCCTTGTGGCCCTTGCCCTGCACCATCTGAGCCCGCGCCGCAACCAGCCCTTTGTTACCTTCAACTGCGGCGGCTTTACGGAAGAGCTCATCAGCAGTGAGCTTTTCGGCTATGAAAAAGGCGCGTTCACCGGGGCCGCAACAAGCAGGGTCGGCTTGCTGGAGGCCGCTTCGGGCGGTACGGTATTTCTGGACGAGGTGGGAGAAATGCCGCTTTCCATGCAGGTGCGTCTGCTGCATGTGCTTCAGGAACGACGCATCCTGCGGGTCGGCGGCACGCGCCCCATTGACCTGGATATCCGGGTTATTGCGGCCACAAACCGAGATCTCAAGACAGAAGTGGAAAAAGGGACTTTCCGCGAGGATCTGTTCTTTCGGCTCAACGTGGTCAGCACCACCTTGCCCCGGTTGGCGGATCGGCGTGAGGATATTCCGCTCTTGGTGCGGCATTTTATCGAGAAATACCGATTGGCCTTTCGCAAACAGGTTTATGATCTGGACGATCAGGCCCTGGCTGCACTTATGGGGTACAGCTTTCCCGGCAACGTGCGCGAGCTGGAAAACATCATCGAGCGGGCCGTGGCCCTTACCGACAGCGAAACCATCACTTCAGCAGACCTGCCTGAAGATATCCGGCGGCTGGAGTTTGATACACTTGAAGGGGATGGCCTGCCCACTCTCGCAGAGATGGAACGCCGTTATGTAATCAAGATACTGGAAAAGACCGGCTATAATAAAAAACTTGCGGCAGAGGTGCTGGGCATGCCCCGCACCACGCTGTGGCGCAAGCTCAAGGAATATGGAGTGGAGTAGGGAACGGTAAACCCCGCAGCGGTCATAGCAACGTGCAGCCCGCGCATGCAGCCCGAATTTATGGGGCCGTAGGCATAATGGTGATTATCTTGCCCAGACTGAAGTGTCTTCAAACACAGAAGTGCAGCCTACAAGCCATGATGGACAGACGGAAGGCGAAAGAGAATCCGATACCGGAGCTTCCGCGCATGGTAGCGCTCCGGCCAGTCAGGACGAATCGAATGGAACTTCCGGTTCTGGAGCCTCTCAGGGCGTAGAGACTGGCCCTCAACATGACTCCGGATCATCCCATGACGGCGAAAATAGCGATGACCGCAACGAGGAACCTCAGCGCTAAAATTGCCATCATGAGATAGGTAAATCGTTGCCAAGGATTAAGACATTCTGGTGCTGTTGACCGCTTCAACGTTATGGGAGCATTCTGTCAGAGGCATATTGTTCAAAATCAAAACCACCTGCTATTGATATGCGGGTGGTTTTGATTTTGGAATAGGTTAACTTTGAAATGCTTCACATTTCAAAGTTGTCATTCAGCCGAAGAACGCGATTTTTCGGCTGAATCCAAGCCACATACCAGCACTCGGCGCTTGGCTGGAAGACCCCACAATACGTGCATCAGCAGGTTGGCAAAAAACGGGAGGCTCTTACTTATAGCATTTTCGCATTGAAAATATCCCTTTTCAATGCTTCCAAGACGTCCGCTTCGGCGCGTATGGCCTCGCCGGACATGAAGCGCACCCCGTGCCGATCGAGATAGTTAAAGGCCCGTATCGTCACCACCGTCGTTGGTGTTTTTAGTGGCCACAAAACGGAACATGGGGTGCGGCGGGATGATCTCACCCCCATTTTCCGCTATGTACAGTGGGGATCCGTCCAATACGCTGTTCAGACCAGCGGCGATCTCGGGTGAGGTCAGGTCAATTTCGTTGAGCAAAAGTATCGCCCCATACCGCATGGCCAGCGCAAGCGGGCCGTGCTCAAAGGCCATATTGCCGTCCTTGATCGTCAGATGGCCCACCAGATCGGCAAATTCCAGCCTTCCGTGCCCTGTCACCTCAAACACGGGATAGTTGAGCCTGGTTGCCAGCTGCTTGATGCAACTGGTCTTGCCGCAGCCCGTAGTACCAAAGACATAGAGCAGTTCCTTTGACAAACCAAACTACGATATCACGGCTGGACTCGTGGAATATATAGCCAGGATCAATAGCTGGAGTATAAGCCGATGAAATGGCGTAACCCCTTACCGTGGTGCCCGAGGGCTTGCCGCTAAAAACCCGTTCGGCGTCAAGATCGGCGGACTGGAGGGTGTCGAGTTCAGAGGTTGGTGTTGCGTGCATCTTTTCCTCAATGTGTCTGCTTGACACGTTTAATTTGAATGTACACAATAAAGACATAGGAGGCTCCCATGTCCACAGTTACAGCTAGATTGGATACGGATACGCAGGCGCGACTTGAAAAGCTTGCCGCAGCTACTTCACGCTCTCGCTCTTGGCTGGTAGCGGAAGCGGTGAGGCAGTATGTTGCTGAGCAATCTTGGCAGGTAGAGGCTATTCAGGAGGGTGTTCGCCAGGCAGATGAGGGGAAATTTGCTTCAGACCATCAAGTGACGGAAGCCTTTGCTCATTGGGGCGTTCATGCAAAGTAGGGCGGTGCGCTGGCTCACTCTGGCCCTTGAGGATTTGCATGACATTGCGGCCTATCTGGCTGAAAGGCACTTGGATGCCGCAAAGGAAGTTGCCCAATGCATATGGAATGCTGGACAAAGTCTTGCCGTGCTTTCTTCGCGGGGAAGGGCTGGCAGGGTCGCAGGTACTCGTGAGCTTGTACTGACTGGTTTTTCGTATTTTATTGCATACCGTGTTGTTAAATCCGAAGTGCAGATCCTTCGTGTCCTGCACACCGCACGACGCTACCCATCCTGAACAGTCAACTGCAATCGCCACAGAAGGCACACACTGCAAGTTGTCCCAAAAGCGCCGACAATTCCTCCGTATCTGTTTGGTCAGACACAAGGCATGTCAAATAACGTCTCAATGCAATTCCGCTTTGGGTTCATTTAATTGGCGAAACAAACAAGCGTTCTAAAGGCACAGCCATGCGTTCACACCTGGCCAACAAAGCGTCCACATCAATGTCTGCAAAGCCTTCAAAGTGGAATATTTCCGTCAACTCTTCTTGCAAGGCTTCCTTATCCAACGTGGTTCGGCCTGCAGCCACCGACCTACGGAAGCGGTAGTTCCCGGCGTTCACCCAGTCCCGTGTGCCAGCTTGCCGATGCACCAGTTTGAGCACGGCTTCTATTTCTTTGATTTCCACATCCAAAACTGAGCGCTGGCTTTTGAGAAAGGTCAGCTTGTCCAGAGCAGGTTCCCATTGTGGCATTTGCACGCCCTGCGGAAACTTGGGGCAATCGTCATTGTCGCAGTAAGAACAGAGCGGATAAAAACCTTGAGCGCAGTCCACCTGCGAAAGGGACAAGTTCCCGGCACGGTAGACCGTGAGGTCCCCAAAGCTGTGTCGCATGGTCAAGAACCGTGTCCATCATGGCCTGACTGAAGCCATAAGGGCCGAATGTCTTTACCTCCTTCATGGAAAGACAGAGCAGCCAGGCTTCCATGCTCGCCGCGTCAGCATATGCAGGCAGTTGCAGGCCAAGTTGGGCATGACAAAGCTGAGGAAACTTCAGTCTCTCGTGCAGAAGCGCACCGTCCTCCACTCGCAGGCTGATACGAATTTCAGAATGATACATGCGTTGCCGCAATGGTTCTGGGAATCTGTAGCGATAGTAAAAGATTCCCTGTTTTAAGGTAAAGGAAGGTGGGAGTTTTCCCTTGGCAGGTAGCGTTAGGGGAAGCAATCTGCGCCATAAATCGACTCGCTTGTGACCCCGTTTGTGACCCTTTTGGGGAGGGGACGTATTTGGGGAGTCAAAAGGCCGGAAAGGCGCATTTCAAGCTATGGGAAAACAAAAAAGGATTACAACTAGCTAGCTGTAATCCTTAATGTTTTCATGGTGCCGAGGGCGGGACTCGAACCCGCACGAGAATCCTCACTACCCCCTCAAGATAGCGTGTCTACCAGTTCCACCACCTCGGCGCGAAGCAATGAACTATCGCATTGGCCTGCTCTTGGCAAGTGTTTTTTTAAATAAAATTTCCGGGACTTGCGCTTGCCGGGTGTTGCGGGTAACTTCTGGCCCTTACTGGAGACAACTAATGGACGAATTTGTACACAAGTTTTTGAAGCGTACAGGGCCTGTCCTGTGCCTTGATATAGGCAGCGGTACGCAGGATGTCCTTTTGGCCCGTCCAGGGCTTGAATGTGAAAACTGGCCGCGTTTCGTGCTTCCCACCCCTGCCCGCATGGTGGCGCAGCGTATACGTGAACTGACGTTGCTACGCCGCGACATCTGGCTTTATGGTGGAAATATGGGTGGCGGTTTCAGTCAGGCCCTCAAGGAGCACCTGGCCGCAGGCTTTAAGGTCGGGTCAACTCCCGCCGCATCGCGTGGAATTCACGACAGTGAAGACGTGGTGCGCGCGATGGGGGTTGAATTTTTTGCCAACTGCCCTGAAGGCAGCGTGCCCATTTTTCTTACAGACTATGCGCCGGATTTTTGGGCTGGCCTGCTGCGTATGGCCGGTCTGCCGCAGCCCCACATGGTTCTGGCCGCAGCCCAGGATCACGGCTATCACGTGGGGGGCAACCGTCAGGCCAGGATGCGCATGTGGAGCCAGCTTTTGGCGTCCTCCGCTGATCCGGCCGAATGGATATATTCCGTACCGCCTCCGGCCCTGACACGCCTGGCGCCGCTGCACGAAAAAACGGGCGGGGCTGTAGCCGATACAGGCACCAGCGCACTTCTTGGAGCGCTGTGTGACAGCGAGGTCATGGATCGCAGTTTCCGTGAGGGAATAACCGTGATAAACGTGGGTAACGGACACACTGTGGCGGCCCTTGTTTACAGGGGGCAGGTGCGCGGCATCTACGAACACCACACGGGCATGCGTGATCTGGAGCAGTTGTTGCACGATCTGGAACAATTCCGTAAACACTGGTTGCCTGCCGAAGAGGTGCAATCCACCGGTGGCCACGGAACCGCTTTCGGGCCTTATTGCGAAGAGGCCGGGGGTTACGCCCCCACCTATATTACTGGCCCCAAACGGGCCATGTTGCAGGGCCATGGGCGCTTTTTGGCACCGCATGGCGACATGATGCTGGCTGGCAGCCTGGGGCTCATCTGGGGCTGGGCGCGACTGCATACCAACTGATTCTGAGGCCTCCGGGTTATAGCTGGAGATCCCCCAATGTGGCGATGTTACTGCTTGTTAAGGTGAGGGAAGGCATGGAAGTTTTTGATCCTGCAGAATTGTGGAGCCGGGAACGCATTGAGGAAACGCAGCTTGTCAGGCTGAAAAACACGGTAGGGCAGGCCCGCAAGTGCGAATTCTACCGACAGCGGCTGGACGAAGCCGGGATCGGGCCGGATTCATTGCGCAGCCTGGATGATTTGCGTCGCATCCCCTTCACCACCAAGGAAGATCTGCGCGCGCAGTATCCCACGGGTATGCTCTGCGTGCCCCAGGCGGAAATCGTTCGCATGCATTGTTCCAGTGGAACCACAGGGTCGCCAGTGGCCATTTGCCATACGCAGAACGACATCAATTCCTGGGCTGACCTTATGGCCAGGTGCATGCACATGGTCGGCGTGCGTCGCGAAGACGTGTTCCAAAACATGTCCGGGTACGGTCTGTTCACGGGCGGCCTTGGCATCCACTTTGGCGCTGAACGACTGGGCTGTCTGACCATCCCCGCAGGCGCGGGCAACTCCCGCCGTCAGATCAAGCTGGCCAAGGATTTCCGCACCACGGTGGCCCACATCCTGCCGTCCTACGCGCTCATTCTTGGCGAGCATCTGCGCAATATGGGTGAAGACCCGCGCGAATTTCCCCTGCGCATTGCCCTTGTGGGCGCTGAGCCGTATACCGAGGAATTCCGCCGCCGCATCGAAGCCCTTTTCGAGATGAAGGCATACAATTCCTACGGGCTTTCAGAAATGAACGGCCCCGGAGTGGCCTTTGAATGCCTTGAGCAGAGCGGTATGCATCTTTGGGAAGACGCCTATATTCCGGAAATTGTCGACCCCGAAACCGGACAGCCCATGCCTGATGGCGAAGTGGGCGAACTGGTCATGACCTGCCTTTGCCGCCAGGGCATGCCGATTTTGCGGTACCGCACCCGTGATCTCACACGTTTCATACCGGGCGAATGCGGCTGTGGCCGTAAGCACCGTCGTATGGATCGCATCCTTGGCCGTTCGGACGACATGTTTATCATCAAGGGAGTAAACATCTATCCCATGCAGGTGGAACAGGTTATCATGACCTTCCCCGAAGTGGGGCAGAGCTACCTCATCCTGCTTGAGAATGACGGCATTGGCGATGTCATGCGCGTGCAGATTGAAGTACGTGACGAGTTCTTTGTTGAAGACATGCGTGTGCTGCAAAACCTGCAGAAAAACATTGCCCAGCGTTTGCGTGATGAAATTCTTATCACCCCCAGGGTAGAAATCGTGCAGAGCAACAGCCTGCCGCGCACCGAGGGCAAGGCTGTGCGCTTGCAGGATTTGCGCTCCAAAAAATAGGTCGAGATCTGTATGGACTTTCTGCCCTTTCCCTTGGCGAGCCTGTTGGCGGGCGCGTTTATCACACTGCTGTGCTTTGTGCTCGTGCTCAATGTTTTCGGCCTGCCCGCCAACTGGGTGATGCTGGGGCTGGTGGCGCTTTGGAAGATGGCGCATCCAGCTTCGGAGTCCATGACGGTCTGGTTCTGGGTCATGATGGTGGGCCTGGCTCTTGTGGGCGAGGCGCTGGAACTGGGCATGCAGATCATCAAGGCCAAACGCTACGGGTCAAGTTCATCGGGGACTTTTGCGGGCATGATTGGGGCCATTGCCGGAGCCATTTTGCTGGCGCCGCTTTTTTTCGGCCTGGGGGCGCTTATCGGTGCAGTGGCTGGCGCGTGGACAGGCTGTTTTGTGATGGAGATGGCCAAGGGCCGCCCGCTTCGGGAATCACTGGATGCCGCGTTTGGGGCTATGGTGGGGCGCTTTTTGGGAACGGTCTGCAAATGCGGTATTGGCGGAGCCATGCTGGCATTGGCTGCCAGCCGCATCTGGCCGAAGCCCCCGGTAGGGGGTGGCCTGACGCCTGACGAACCGCTTCAACTGGTTATGGCTCTGGTCAAAGGATTGTGCTGACATGGCTTCTTTGCTTGATGGTCTTGATGTCGTTCTGGTCAAGACCCGTTTTCCCGAAAATATTGGTATGGCCGCAAGGGCTTGCGTGAATATGGGCTGTTCCTCTCTGCGTCTGGTCGACCCGGAGCATTGGGACAGGGAAAAAGCGCGTCCGCTGGCCACGCCCAAGGGGCAGGATTTGCTGGACGGCGTGACAGTCAGCCCAGATTTGTCAGAAGCTGTGGCGCCCACAGCCCTGGTGGTTGGCACGACCGCCCGTGTGGGCGGCTGGCGGCAGTCATTGCTTGCTCCCACGCAGGCTGCGGCAGCGGTGGCCGAGGTGCTGGCGCGGGGCGAACGGGTTGCTCTGGTTTTTGGCCCTGAAGACAGGGGGCTTAATAATGAAGAAATTACCCATTGTCATAAACTGACAACCATACCTACCGACCCGGCTGCAAGCTCGCTCAATCTGGCTCAGGCCGTTTTGCTGCTTTTGTATGAATGCGCCAATGCCGTACGTAATTGCCAAAAGAAAGAAGGCGGACGTGCGCCGGGCGAGAGTGGAGGGGGCAAACTGGTCACAGCGGCGGAACAGGAACGCCTGATGGAATCCGTGAAGGATATGCTGCTGCGACTCGACTATCTGCACGGTGATAACCCGGACTACTTTCTTATGCCCTGGCGACGCCTTTTCACCAGGGCCGGGCTGCGCAGGCATGAGTATGACGCCCTGATGGGACTTTGCAGGCAGGTTCGCCACAAATTGGGCTGAGTTACGGCAAGCGGCCTGTGCGAAGTAGCCCGGCGAAATGGCCCGGCAAGCGTCCTGTGCGAAGTAGCCCGGCAAAGCAGCCTGTGCGAAGTAGCCCGGCGAAGCGGCCAACGTATCGCTGCCTGTGCAAAGCGGCCAGCGCAAGGTGGCCCGTGTAGGGCCTTGTCCTGCACATCATGAAACCCCTGCAGACCTGGACCAGAGCAGCCTGAAATGCTGCACATTTCAAATTCGTCATTCTGCCTACCCGTGCGATTTTTTCAGAATCAACGCCATGTTGCGGCGCGTTGCACTCTTGTGCAGCCCTGGTGCATGTGAGTAGTTCAACGTAACCATGCTCCAGTTTGGGAGAGGTTCCCCCAACAGGGCTGCGTGGCGGCCTGTTGCAGCATAATCGCTGCTGCAATTCTACCCTGATCAGCAGTGCCATCCGTACCCACATTGCTTGATGCTCAAGCAGCCATCTTTGATAATTAAGAAATTATTCACAATTGGCACTGTGCCCTGACGCCAAGTGAATTGCGAAATTGTTTAACTTAATTATATTATTAAAGTTATTAATATTGTGTTTTCATAGGACATGCGTCCGGCTGTCGAGCTACGACCCATCATCGCAACATGCCGTTTTTCCAATAATATTCAAAATACCAACCAGACAGGAACAAATCATCTATGTGTAATTGTTTGTCATTACTGATTTGGCGAAATATCTTGAAATAATATATTTCTTAAGTTGTTTTTTATTTTAATATACTGAAATTGTTATGTTAATGCGAATTGAATACCTTGAACGTTTCAAAATTGTGAAAACTTGGTTTGCATTCAAGTCTATTTATTTTTAAGTTTACACCGAAGAATACTATAGAGCACAAGTTCTGTCTGCTTTAGTCGGCATCAGGTGACTGGCGACAGGGTATCGGAAGACACACGAACGATCATAAGGCGGGGGCCTTTGTGTCGTTTGCCATATATATGCGGCAGTAACCTACCTTTTTTGAGTAGATTTACTACTGGTAGTATATGTTGGGACTGTAACTTTTTGTTTTAAGGAGGGAGCATGCGCATAACGCTCACGCACAAATATGTGGGTTCGCTCTTTGCTGCGCTGATCACCTGCTGTGGAGTAGTGCTTTTTGTTTCCATCTACTTCATGAAGGTGCCGATTGAAGTTGAGCTGGACACGGGCATACGCCGCATGCAGAACGTCATCACGGAGGCTACCGAGATAACTCGCAGCCAGTTTATCCATAGCGCGGCCCTGCTTGCCGAGGATGGCGACTTTGCCCGGGCCATTGCCGAAAAAGATCATGTTCAATCCAGAGAAATCGGGCAAAAGCTCATGAAAATGGCCGAGTCTGATTTCATGACCATTACGGACGAAACCGGCAAGGTCATCGCCCGCGGCCATTCCGACAAATACAACGACAGCGTCATCAACCAGGAAACCGTGGTGCTGGCCCTCAAGGGGCAACCCGCTGCGGCCATGGTTGAAGGTACCATAGTGCCTTTTACCATTCGGGCAAGCCAGCCCATACTGTATGAAGGCAAGCTGGTGGGTTCCGTCTCCATCGGCAAGTCCCTTGTAACGCCTGCCTATCTTGATTGGCTCAAGCAGCTGTCCGGCCTCAATGTCACCATTTTCAGGGGCGACACACGGGTAATGACCACCATTATGACCAATGGTCAGCGAGCCGTGGGTACAAAACTTCAATCTCCAGAGATTGTTGAGGCCGTGCTGAATAAAGGTGAAACACGTTTTACCCATAACAATATTTTGGGCGTGGAGTACAATTCCGCGTACTGGCCCGTCAGGGATGTGAACGACAAGATTATCGGCATGTGGTTTGTGGGCATGCCCATAGACGTGCTGCATGAGCTTGAGCGTGAGGCCATTAACAAGGCCATTATGGTTGGCATTGCCCTGCTGGTTGTGCAGCTTACCATGTCAGTCATTATTGGGCTCAGGGTCAGCGCGCCTGTGGGTAAGATCACCCGGTACGCCCTTGGGGTGGCTGAAGGGCAGCAGGATTTGACGCTTGATGTGTACAGCAAGGATGACATGGGGCAGCTGGCCGACGCGCTGCGGCACATGGAAGAGAACTTGCGTAAGCTGGTTCAGGACGCAGGCAGGCAGGCCGAGCAGGCCCGTTTGATGGGCGAAGAGGCGCAGCGCGCAATGGAAGAAGCCAAACAGGCCCAGGCTCAGGCCGAAATTGCCAAGCGTGATGGCATGATAAGCGCCGCCGCCCAAATTGAGGGCGTGGTTGAACAACTTAATTCCTCCATCAACGATATTGCCGAACAGGTGGACAATACCGGCGGCGCGTTGAATCACGCTGTGTCCCGACTGGCCGAAACTGCCACAGCTATGGAAGAAATGAATTCCACAGTGCTTGAGGTGGCCCGAAATGCCGGTGGAGCGGCGGACGTTTCCGCTTCTGCCAAAGTTAAGGCTCAAACTGGTTCCGAGGTCGTGTCCAAGGCTGTAGGCGGCATTCAGGAAGTGCAGCGGCAGTCAATGGCGCTCAAGGACGGTATGACGAAGCTTGATGAGCACGCAAAGGCCATCAGCCAGATTATGGGCGTCATTTCTGACATTGCTGACCAGACCAACCTGCTGGCGCTGAACGCGGCCATTGAAGCCGCCAGAGCCGGCGACGCAGGGCGTGGCTTTGCTGTCGTGGCAGACGAGGTGCGCAAGCTGGCCGAAAAAACCATGACCTCCACCACTGACGTGGGTAATGCCATTAAGGCCATCCAGCAGAGCGCCTCGCAGAGCATCCATGAAGTGGAGATGGCTGTGCGCAATATCGCCTCTGCGACGGATTTTTCCAACAAGTCCGGTGAAGCGCTGCAGGAAATCGTGGTGATGGTGGATCAGACAGCCGATGAAGTGCGCGCCATTGCCACGGCCAGTGAGCAGCAGTCGGCCACCAGCGAAGAGATCAACAAATCCATCGCTGAAGTGAACCACATTGCCGCCACCACAGCCGAGTCCATGCAGTTGGCCATGACCGAACTGGAGGCGCTGCGCAAGCAGGCCCATAGCCTTATTGAACTCATAGAGCACATGAAGAAAGCGTAGTTCCCATAAAGACCTGAACACGAAAAAGGCCCTCCCGGTTCAGCGGGAGGGCCTTTTGGCGTTGTGTGGATTCGATTGAAAAAAACGTTTTTCAGGCAGAATGACAGTAAAATGCGTTACACATTGAACAGGAAGTGCATCACATCCCCGTCCTTGACCACATATTCCTTGCCTTCCACGCGCAGTACGCCGCTGGCGCGGCAGGCCGCCTCATTGTCATGGCTCATGTAGTCATTGTAGGAAATGACCTCGGCGCGAATAAAGCCGCGCTCAAAGTCCGTGTGTATGACCCCGGCCGCCTGAGGGGCCTTCCAGCCCTTGTGTATGGTCCAGGCGCGCACTTCCTGCGGGCCTACGGTGAAGTAGCTGCACAGGCCGAGCGTTTCGTAGCCCGTGCGAATGATGCGCACAAGGCCGCTTTCATCAATGCCATACGAAGACAGCATTTCCGCCTGTTCCGCGTCGGACAGGCCTTGCAGCTCTTCTTCCAGTTTGGCGCAAATGCAGGCAAAGCCCGATTGGCGCTCGGCGGCAAAAGTTTTGAGGGTTTCCACAAAGGCATTGCCCCCGGCCACTGCGGCTTCGTCCACATTGGCGCAGTAAATGACGGGCTTGGCCGTCAGCAGGCCCAGTTCGCGCCATGAAGTCATGAAGGCTTCATTGGTTTCGGGCAGGGGGAAATCACGGGCGGCCTTGCCGTCATTGAGGTGGGCCAGCAGGGTCTGCATGATGTCGGCCACTGCCTTGGCGTCCTTGTTGGTCTTGGCCATCTTTTGCAGACGTTCCAGGCGCTTTTCAACGCCCTGCAGATCGGCCAGCAGCAGTTCGGTCTCAATGGTGTCCACATCGCGCAGAGGGTCTACACCGCCGTCCACATGCGTGATATTTTCGTCTTCAAAACAGCGCACCACGTGCACAATGGCCGCGCATTCGCGGATGTTGCCCAAAAACTGGTTGCCCAGCCCTTCACCCTTGCTGGCGCCGCGCACAAGACCGGCAATGTCGATAAAATCCACGCTGGCGTTGATGGTTTTTTGCGGCTTGGCCTTGTTTGTCAGTTCCTGCAAGCGCTTGTCAGGCACGGCAACAGTGGCCTTGTTGGGCTCAATGGTGCAGAAGGGATAGTTGGCGGCCTGGGCGTTCTGGGCCTTGGTAAGGGCGTTGAAAAGGGTAGACTTGCCCACGTTGGGCAGACCGACGATACCTATACTGAGGGCCATGCTTTCTCCTGAATCGCGGCAAGCGCTCTTGCATTGAAAGGAATAACGAAGCCGCGCGGGCTGTTGCAGACCCGCGCAGCGAAAAGTTTTCAGGTTTGAAGGCCCGGCACATGTACCGGGCCGGGCCTGTTATAGACAGAAAGTGTGGCGGAAGCAAGAAAACTTACTGCAAGCGCGTATTCACTGTGGGCGTAACGCCCCCCTTGCCCCCCGGAGAAGGATCGCGCAGGAGCGGCATGAGGTCGTCGGTGATGGGCACCGTGCCCGACCCCATGGCCAGCACTTCGTTGCTGTTGGTGTGGATCAGCCGGATGTTGAAGCGTACCTGTTCCCCACTGACAACGTAGGTTCCCGCCATGATGGCCTGACTGGTGCCGACCCTGCTGGCCAGACGCTTGACGTCGCGGGTAAGGATGAACTCGCCCTTTTTTTTGTCAAAATAGATGTCGCTCCCCTTGCGCAGTTCCTGAAAGCGGTATCCCGCGTTCATGAGCCAGCGTGTGACCTCTTCCATCATCTGGCGGGCCAGCGGTGAAGCCTCATTGAGGTCATTGAGGTTGGCGGGGGTGGTGCCCATGATAATGATATGGGCGCGCGCCAGGGCCTGCTGCTCCTTTTTGCTGACCTCGGGGTCGGAGCCAGCGTAGCGCATCATCAGTTGCTCATCCAACTGGCGCGCTATGGTGGTGGCTGCGGAGGGCACATTGCCTGCGGCTGCGGCCGTGAGGGGCAGAAGCAGGGCCGCCAGCAGGAGTATAACGGCAATATAACGGCTCATGATAATCCTCAACGCATGGTGCGCAGCAAAAGTTCAATGCCGCCCAGTTCTTTTTCAATAATCGCCAGATCCTCGGCGGATCGGCAGGTGGAAAGCGCTTGTGTGTATGACTGACGGGCCAGTTCATAGCGGCCCTGATCCCGGTACTGCCGGGCCTGCTTCAGATATTTGGCGCTGATGTTCGGCCCCTGGCCCGCCGACCCGCCAGCGCGTGTCGTTTGGGGTTGTCCTGTGTCATAGGCCGAAAGGTTCTGACCTGTTGCCTGTGGGCCGTCCAGGCTTACGGTCAGAACCGGTCCCGCCGCAAGGGCGAGAAAGATGATTGTAATGATGCGTGGGATGAGGCGCATGGCTGCTTCCGGCATTATTTGCCCTGTTTGATGTTAATGCTGCCGCTGGTGATGGAGCTGGCCGGGGTGTAGAGCGAAGGGTACAAACCGCCACGCTGGCCGGAGGTTTTTGACGCTGAGGCCACACTTGAACTGCCGGACTGCGCGGGCGCGGGCTTGACGGCAGGGGGGTCAGTTTTGCCCATGCGGGCCACAATGGGGGTGTTCACAAGCACAAGCTGCCCCGTGCGCATGACCAGACCGTCCGTGGCGCGAACCAGACGCGCGTTGACGAAGGTGGCGTCCTTGTCCACATAATAGGTACCCACGACCAGGGCAGCCCATTTTTGCCCGGCCGGGATGACGGCGTTTTCAATGAGGGCCAGATCGTCGCGGCCGCCCACTACGGCGATATTGCCGGTCAGGCGGTATTCGCGCGCGGGAAAGCCGCGCTGGTTGAACTCGTAAAACATGGCTTCGCCCATAAGTCTACCCAGAGGTGAACTGCGTGACGTGTTGTTTTCGTCCACAAAGGATGTGGGCATGGCCACGACCCCTTGCAGGGCGTCATTGGGCATGGTGGCAAGCATCTGATCCGTCAGTTCGCGAAATTTCAGTTTCAGTTCAACGGCATCTATGTAGCCAGGATCATTGGCAGTAGCCGGAGCTTTAGAGCAGCCCGGCATCAAGGACAGCGCAAGGGTACAAATAAGGATAAGGCGTAACAAGTTGTGCATGGCAACCTCAATAGTGTTCTGTTGTACTTATCGGCCCCTGCGCGATAAACTTCAGTGCCGGGATAAAACAGGCATCAGATCGAGTCTGTTTTTTTCTAAAAACATGCAAAACATGTTCCAGCGGCATAATTGGCTTCATGCTTGGCTTGCGGCCGGAAATAGCATACAAGACGCCATTAACAGGATATGGCGACACAGTGTCGCCAGGTTTTTTATTGGAGAAAAGGCATGCGCAAATGCACCAGGGCCATACGCCTCGGCAACGTGACTGTAGGCGGGGGCGCGCCCGTTGTGGTTCAAAGCATGACCAACACAGACACCCGCGACCCCGAGGCCACGCTGGCGCAGATAGCCAGGCTGGCGGAACGGGGCTGCGAGGTGGTGCGTCTGGCTGTGCCCGATGAAGCCGCCGTGGCGGCGCTGCCTGCCATTCGCGCAGGCACATCCCTGCCCCTCATTGCCGACATCCATTTTGATCACCGTCTTGCCATGGGCGCTTTGGAGGCGGGCTTTGAGGGCCTGCGCATCAACCCCGGCAACATAGGCCCCAAGGCCCATGTGGACAGTGTGGTTGATGCGGCCAAGGCGCATGGCGCGGTCATTCGCGTGGGCGTCAATTCAGGTTCCGTGGAAAAAGACCTGTTGCGCAAGTACGGCGGCCCCTGCCCCGAAGCTCTGGTGGAAAGCGCCCTAGGGCATGTGCGCCTGCTGGAAGCGCGCGGATTTTACGATACCAAGATTTCCCTCAAGTCCTCATCCGTGATGGACACCATCACGGCCTACCGCCTGCTTGCCGAGGCCTGTGATTATCCCGCCCATATCGGCATTACCGAAGCCGGGGGCCTCATGCGCGGCACTGTCAAATCCGCAGTGGGGCTGGGCATATTGCTGCACGAAGGCATTGGCGACACGCTGCGCGTGTCCCTCACGGCCGATCCCGCCGAAGAGGTCACCGTGGCCTGGGAGATTCTGCGCGCCCTTGGTCTGCGCTCGCGTGGGCCGGAAATCATTTCCTGCCCGACCTGCGGACGGACAGAAATTGACCTTTTTTCACTGGCGCGCGCGGTTGAAGATCGATTGGCAACCTCCACCGCCGATGTAAAGGTGGCGGTTATGGGCTGCGTGGTCAATGGCCCCGGTGAGGCCCGCGAGGCCGATCTGGGCGTGGCCGGAGGGCGCGACAAGGGCATTATTTTCCGCAAGGGCGAGATCGTTCGCTCCGTCAAGGGGCAGGAAGCCCTGCTGGCTGCGTTTATGGAAGAACTGCAATCACTGCTTAACGAAAAGGAAAACATCTAATGCGCTTCAGCTCCTGCTATATTCCCACACTCAAGGAATCCCCGGCCGATGCGGAAGTGGTCAGCCACAAGCTTTTGTTGCGGGCGGGCATGGTTCGTCGGCTTACATCGGGGCTGTATATCTACCTGCCCCTTGGCTTGAGGGTCATAGAAAAAATCGGCCGCATCGTGCGTGAAGAAATGGAAAAGGCCGATTTTCGTGAACTGCTCATGCCCATGGTGCAGCCCGCCGACCTGTGGAAAGAAACAGGCCGCTGGGAGCATTACGGCAAGGAGCTTCTGCGCTTCAAAGACCGCAATGAGCGCGAGTATTGCCTCGGCCCCACGCATGAAGAAGTCATTACCGACCTTGTGCGCGGCGAGGTGCGCTCCTACCGCCAGCTGCCTGTGCGTCTGTACCAGATACAGACCAAGTTTCGCGACGAAATACGCCCCCGTTTCGGGCTCATGCGCGGGCGCGAATTTGTCATGAAGGACGGCTATTCCTTTGACGCCACCACCGAGGGCGCGGAAAAAAGCTACAAGGCCATGTACGACGCCTATATGCGCGTCTTCAGGCGCCTGGGCTTGCGCTTCCGCGCTGTTGAGGCGGACACAGGCTCCATCGGCGGTAACTTCTCCCATGAATTCACGGTGCTGGCCGATACTGGCGAAGACACCATCGCGTTCTGTCATGACTGCGAGTATGCCGCCAACGTGGAAAGAGCGGAAGTCGTCTGGAAGGGCCAGCCTGCCACCGCAGCCTGCCCGGACAAGGAAATCGTCGCCACGCCCGGAGCACACAGCGTGGAAGAAGTGGCTGCCATGCTTGACGTGCCCGCAAGCAGTATTGCCAAAACCATGCTGTTCAAGGTTGACGGCCAGACTGTGGCCGTGCTGGTGCGCGGTGACCGTGAAGTGAACGACATCAAGCTCAAGAATCTGATGAAGGCGCAGGAAGTGGAACTGGCCGACGCTGCTACAGTGCAGGCGGTAACAGGCGCGCCCGTCGGCTTTGCCGGCCCTGTGGGGCTCGGCGTGCCCGTTTATGCCGACGCTGAGCTTCAGGGCGGCACGGACTATGTGGTTGGAGCCAACGCGGCCGATGCCCATATCAGGCATATTGACCTCAAGCGTGATGCCTCTGTGATCGCCTGGGGCGACTTGCGCACCATCACCCCCGAAGACCAGTGCCCGCGCTGCGGTGGTCGCATGGAGCTGACCAGGGGCATCGAGGTGGGGCACATCTTCATGTTGGGCCTGAAGTATAGCCAAGCCATGCATGCCGTGTTCCTGGACGAAAACGGCAAGGAGCAGATCATGATCATGGGCTGCTATGGCATCGGCGTGTCCCGCGTGGCCGCTGCCGCCATTGAGCAGAATCACGACGAGCATGGCATTGTCTTTCCCCCGCCGGTGGCTCCTTTTGAGTGCATGTTGCTCAACCTGGATCCCCGCAGTGAAGAAGTTAATGCAAAGGTTGAAGAAATATATGCCCTGTTGCAGGGCATGGGCGTGGAAGTGCTGATGGATGACCGCGAAGAGCGCCCCGGCGTCAAGTTCAAGGACGCCGACCTGCTTGGCATCCCCGCGCAGCTTGTGGTTGGCGGCAAGGGTCTTGCCCGTGGCATCGTTGAGTGCAAAGACCGCCGTACGGGCGAAAAGGGCGAGCTTTCCGTTGACAGCCTTGAGCAGGATTTTACCGCCTGGATTGAAAAAGTCCGGCAGGGTTGGGCCAGCCGCTAGGCATTTGTGCTTTACTGTGGCTGCCTGATGCGGTTTTTCTGAAACCGTGCCGGGCAGCCACATCGCAGTGTACGGGCGGCTCATGGCGCAGTTCGTCAGTGAGCCGCTTTCTTTTCTTCGCCGCGCAAGGGGCCACGGGGTACCATGCAGGAAACCATACTGACAGTCCGCGAGCTTACGGAGCAATTGCGCAAGAGCCTTGAGGGGCGCTTTCCCTTTGTCTGGGTGCGGGGCGAGGTGACCAATTTTTCCCGCCCCGGTTCCGGGCATGTCTATTTCAGCCTCAAAGATCAGGATGCGCAGTTGCAGTGCGTCTGGTTCCGGCACATGCAGCGGCAGGCTGATCAGCCCTTTGATCCGCTTACGGGCGAGGTTTTCGACAAACCAAGGCCGTCCCCTCTTGAACTTTTGCGTAATGGCCTGGACGTGCTTTGCGCGGGGCGCATCAGCGTATACGCTCCACGCGGGCAATATCAGCTTGCCGTGGAACTGGTACAGCCTGCGGGCGAGGGGCTGCTGGCCCTGGCATTTGAAGAAAGCAAGCGCAAGCTGGCGGCCCTGGGGTATTTCAGCAGCCAGCGCAAGCGCCCGCTCCCTCGTGATCCGCAACGCATCGCGCTCATCACATCTCCTACTGGAGCGGCCATTCACGATTTTCTTGAACTGGCGCGCACACGCGGCAGCGGTTCGCGCATCCGCCTGTTTCCGGCTCTGGTGCAGGGGGCGGAGGCCGCTCCGGCCATTGTGCGGGCGCTGGCCGAGGCCAATGCCCAGGATTGGGCGCAGGCCATCGTGCTCGTGCGCGGCGGCGGCTCTCTGGAAGACCTGTGGGCCTTCAATGAAGAGTCTGTGGCCCAGGCCATATTTGAGTCCCGCCTGCCCGTTCTGGCTGGCATTGGGCATGAGGTGGACGTTACCCTGGCGGACATGACTGCCGACATGCGCGCGGCAACGCCAAGCCACGCGGCCCAGTTGCTCTGGCCTTTGCGGATGGAACTGCACCAGCGTGTGGATGAAACCTGGGCAGCCCTGCGCCGCGCCATGGAGCGCCGTCTTGAAGGGGCAGGGCAGGCCCTGCGCGAATGCGAAAAAGCCTTGTCCTGGTTTTCGCCGCAGCGTCACCACGAACGCCTTTATGAACGCCTTGCCAGCCTGGAGGCGGGGTTGGTGCGCTCTGGTCGGTACTGGCTGGATGACAAGGCGCGGAAAGCCGATTTTCTGGAACGTGCCCTGCGCAGCGCCCTTGGTACAGAAAAATTGGATACCCTTGATGCGCGGCTGGAACAGCTTGCCGCCCGGCTGCATGCGGCTTTGCCGCGACTTGTGGCCGACAAGGAGCGGGCGCTGCAACACGGCATACAGCACTGGCAAAGCACGGCTCGGGGCTATGTCACAGAGCAGTTGCGGCGCCTTGAAACCCTGACCATGGCTCTTGAGGCGCGCGATCCCCTGATGCCGCTCACGCGGGGCTATGCTCTGGTCAGCACGCCTGAGGGCCTTGTGCGCTCGGTTGATCAGGTTCCTTCCGGAACCAGTATAGAAGTGCGTCTGGCCGACGGCAGCCTGTCTGCCGTGGTGAACGGCGTGCGACGCCGCCAAAGTCGCAATGTGGAGGAATCATGATACAGCGGTTGCATACTATACCACGACGTCAGGACAGACGTGCGACAGAATCCGTGCAGAGGTCGGCCTTCATGCCGGTGTTGATTCTGGCTTTTTTCTCATTGCTGCTCTTGTATCCGCTTGGGAATATTTCTGCTTTTGCCGCCCCTCAAGTAAAGCTTGAAGCACCCGCCACAGTGGCCAGAGGCGACGCTTTCGTGGCTCTGGCTGTCAGTGAAGAACCTGTGACGGCCTTCAACTTCAAGTGGATGGGCAAGAGTTACGCCGCCACGGCCGTTGCCGCCGCGCAGGCTCCCGGCGGGCCGCAAAAATGGCAGGCCGTCATGCTGCTGCCTGTGCCTCTTGATGCCAAGGAAAATGAGTTCACACTCTCGGTGACCCCCATTGCAGGCCATGTAGGCAGCAAAAAGCCTGCTGCTGACCAGCAGGCGGCGACACTTGGCATTGGCGTGTATGATAAAGAGCGCCCGGTTCAGAAGCTCACTGTGGACAAAAAGTATGTTGATCCGCCAGCGGCGCAAATGGAGCGCATCAAGGCCGACAGGGAGCTTGTGCGCAAAACCCTTGCCGCATACTTGCCCGAACGTCTCTGGACGCTGCCTTTTGATCGGCCCGTTCCCGGTGACGTTTCGAGCCTTTTCGGCCTCAAGCGGGTATTCAACGGCCAACCGCGCGGTTTGCACCGTGGACTGGACCTGCGCGGCACAGAGGGAACGCCCATTGTGGCCTGCGCGGATGGCAGGGTGGCCCTGACGGGTGATTTGTACTTCTCGGGCAATGTGGTGTACATCAATCACGGCGAAGGGGTCTTTACGGCATACCTGCATATGTCCAAAATTCTGGTCGCAAAGGACCAGATGGTGCGCAAGGGCGAGGTCATAGGTCTTGTGGGGGCCACGGGCCGCGTCACAGGGCCACATTTGCACCTCTCGCTTCTGGTGCAGGGCGTGTCGGTGGATCCGCAGCCGCTTCTTCAGGCCCCTCGTGCCAATGGCGGGGTCGCCCCCAGAGCAGAGTAACTTTGAGAATATACATTCTCAGAGTTTAAAGCGCGCTTGTTTCGGCGTTTAACCGCGCAGCCAAACTGCGCTTACGCCTCCGTAGCAAACGTCTGCTCACGCAGCCGTCAGAGCAGTTTGAAAGGTAGATTGCTCCACTGCCGTGACCAGCCCCCACAAGCCCCTCAAAAGGGAAAGTAGACTGTATGAGCGCCAAGACCGATAATCTTTTTGAAAAAAAACTGGCCCGCCTTCAGGAAATTGTCGCCGCGCTGGAATCCGGAGACTTGCCTCTGGAAAAAGGCATGGCCCTGTATAAAGAAGGCGCGGGATGTGCGCGGTACTGTCGGCAGCAGCTCGACAAGGCGCGACACGAACTGGAGGTCTGGCAGGACGGTCAGGCCCGGCCCATGACAGGTCAGGGCGTCCAGGGAGGGGAAGCGCCCGGTTCGTACCCCGACGATGAAGCTGAAGAAGCCGAAGAAGCGTAGGAGGCTTGACAGGTGATGATGCCAGTATCCCGGATGAAGGAACTTTTGCGTGAACGTGGGCACATGGTGGAGACCTGTCTTGCGGTCGCTTTTGACGGTCGGCCCATACCGCCACGCCTCAGGGATTCGATGCAGTACAGCCTTCAGGCCGGGGGCAAGCGCCTGCGCCCCGTACTCTGCCTGAGCACTGCGGCCCTATGTGGGCTGCCCATTCAGGATGCTCTGCCTTTTGCTTCGGCCATCGAGATGGTGCACACCTATTCGCTCGTGCATGACGACCTTCCCGCCATGGACAATGATGATTTACGACGCGGCAAGCCCTCAAACCACAAGGCTTTTGACGAACCCACCGCCATTCTTGCCGGTGACGGTCTGCTTACCGATGCCTTTTTGCTGATGTGCCGCAGTCCCGTGGCTCCTCCCCGTGTTTTGCGTGCCGTGGGCGAACTGGCCCTGGCCGCTGGCTCGTCCGGCATGGTGGGCGGGCAGGAATGGGACATGATATTTACCGGCAAGGCCGAGATCTCGCTTGAGGAATTGCGCGGCATACACGCCATGAAGACAGGCGCGCTGCTTCGGGCCTCCTGCGTGTGCGGGGCCATGCTGGCCGGGGCTTCAGACGGGGATCTTGCGGCCATTGGTTCCTATGGCGCGTCCCTGGGTGTTGCCTTTCAGATAGCTGATGATATTCTTGATGTGGTGGCGGACACTGCCACGCTTGGCAAGCCTGCGGGCAGTGATGTGGCCCAGGGCAAAAAAACCTATCCCGCCTTGCTGGGACTCGATGCAAGCCGGGCGCTTGCGCAGGAGCAGGCCGAGACCGCCAAGGCTGCTTTGGCCTCCTTCAGCGGGCAGGAAGCGGAATTTTTACGTGCTTTGGCCGAATACACGGTCAACAGGGCGGCCTGATATGCTTGATGCGCAAAAAACAGCAATGCCGATCGACTTCTCTGGGAATAAGCAGGGGGTAAATGTGGCTGAAGCAGGTCATGCCGGGCGGGGTCTTTCCCATAATTCGCCGCAGGCAGAACCGCACGGTTCGCTTTTGGACAGTATTGAGCGTCCTTCGCAGTTGGGGAGCATGAGCGAAGCCCAACTGCAGCAACTGGCCGGAGAAGTGCGGCAGCGCATTATTGATGTGGTTTCGCGCAACGGCGGTCACCTCGCCCCTTCGCTGGGGGTTGTGGAACTGACACTTGCGCTCCTTTCCACGTTTAATATTGAAAAAGACAAGCTCGTGTGGGATGTGGGCCATCAGGCCTATGCGCACAAACTGCTCACGGGGCGGGCGCATCAGTTTGACACCCTGCGCACCTTCGGCGGCATTTCAGGCTTCCCGCGCATGGCCGAAAGTCCTTATGACCACTTTGGCGTCGGGCACTCCTCAACATCCATTTCCGCCGCCCTTGGCATGGCCCTGGCCCGTGACCTTTCGGGCCTCAAGCACCATGTGCTGGCCGTTATTGGCGACGGCTCACTGACTGCAGGCGAAGCTTTTGAAGGGCTTAATCTGGCCGGGCATATGGGGCGGCGACTCATTGTGGTGCTCAATGACAATGAAATGTCCATTTCACCCAATGTAGGCGCGCTTTCACTGTTTTTAAGCCGTACCATGTCCCGGCGCTGGGTGCGACAGGCCCGTAAGGAAGTGCTCAACTTCCTGCGCTCCATCCCGCGCATAGGTCAGAAACTGGCCTTGTATGCCCTGCGGGGCGAGGGGAGTTTCAAGTCGTTCTTTACGCCTGGCATGCTGTTTGAGGCTTTTCGTTTCAATTACATTGGCCCGGTTGACGGGCATGACCTCACAAGCCTGCGCCGTCATCTGCAAATGGCGGCGGCTGTCGAGGACGGCCCCGTGCTGCTGCATGTGCGCACGCAAAAAGGCAAGGGCTATGCCCCTGCGGAAAAAAATCCGACCCTCTATCATGGCGTCGGGCTGTTTACGCCTGAAACAGGCGAGCCCGTACCCTCAACGGCCAAGGTGCCGTCTTTTACCGGAATCTTCAGCAAAACGCTGATAGAACTGGCTGAAAAAGATAAAAGAATCATCGCCATTACGGCTGCCATGCCGGAAGGCACCGGCACGGACAGCTTCAGGGAGCGGTTCCCCGATCGCTTTGTGGATGTGGGCATTTGCGAGCAGCACGCTGTAACCTTTGCCGCTGGTCTTGCCAGCCAGGGGTACCGTCCGGCGTTGGCCATTTATTCCACCTTTCTTCAGCGCTCTTATGATCAGGTGGTGCACGACGTCTGTATCCAGAACCTGCCCGTTACCCTGTGCGTGGATCGTGCCGGTCTTGTGGGCGAAGACGGGGCCACACACCACGGAGCCTTTGACATCGCCTATTTGCGGCATATCCCTCAAATAAGCCTGCTGGCGCCCCGTGATGAAGATATGCTGCGCCACTGTCTTTTTACCTCGCTCAACCACGACGGCCCCTGTGCCTTGCGGTATCCCAGAGGCGCGGGTTTTGGCGTTCCCCTGGACGGGCTGCCGCGCCTGCTGACCCCCGGCAGGGGAGAGGTGCTGCAGGACGGCGAAGGCATTGCCATCATTGCAGCGGGCAGCCGCGCTCATCCCGCCCTTGAGGCTGCGGCGCAGGTTGAAGAGGCTCTTGGCTTTCGGCCTCTGGTTTTTGACCCCATATGGCTCAAACCCTTGCCGCAGGAACAGCTTGCCACCATTGCAAACCGCTTTGACCGTATTCTTTTTGTGGAAGAGGGCGTGCTGGCCGGTGGTTTTGCATCGGCTGTGCTGGAATTTTATGTGGACAAAGGGCTCATGCGTGGCCAGCGGATCAAGCGGCTGGGGCTGCCCGACAGCTTTGTGGAGCATGGCAGCCAGTTGCGCCTGCGCGAGCTTGTGGGGCTGCGCACCAAGAATATTGCTCAGGCCATCATTGATCTGGCGAAGCAGAAATAAAGGAAACGCTGATTTATCCCGTTTGGCGGCGTTGCTTCACTTTTTTTGAAACAGTCGAGGACGGAAGAGTCCACTCCTGCTTGAAAAAAGAGCGCGCCTTGCCAAACGAAACAACTGCGCGTTTCCAAGAGGCTCTTTAATCAGCGCCTCCTAAAGCAATTTTGACCTCCCTTTGCTCTGGCTGAAAATGCCGGAGTATGAACAGGATTACAGGGAAAAGAAGTCGTGAATGGCTTCTTTTCCCTTTTTTACGCGCATGCTGCTTACGATAAAGGTTTTAGGGGGTGGGGGCGTGGGGGAGGCGACCCTTTTGCAAAAGGGTCCCTCCCCCACAAAATATTTATCAGAAACGGCTAAAAGTAATACTGCCACCCTTGAGGTGCGCCACTATGCCGCCGGGCAATTGAAAGCGTGTGTTGCCGCGCCCCTGCGTAAGGGCTTCGTCCATGGCCAGCAGGGTGCTTGACCTGGCCTGGGCGGACGTTGATGGCGGCGACGCGGGCGCGCCTGTGGCGCCCATTGCCTTGTTGCCGGAGCAGACGTGTTGCAGCGCCCGCATGTATAGCCGCAGGCGGGCCGCCGGGTGCAGGGGGCGTAAGAGAGCACGGGGCAATGTCAATGCGGTAAGGGCTGACAGGCCGTCCTGTTGAACAGTCGTCGTTTCCTGCCAGGGATGGGCGGCAAGGGCGTCGTCCAGGGTCTTTTCCCAGTAGTCCCTGTCCAGGTTGGCCAATTGCCACATGTGGCCGAGGGTGCGATCCAGGGCAGGGTTTTCGACCCGCAGCAGGGGCAGGGCCTGAAGTCGTAGCCTGTTGCGCCGGTAGTCCAGGCTTTGGTTGCTGGCATCGTCACGCCAGTCAAGGTCGCAGTGCCGCAGAAGCTGTTTGAGAGCATCAGGGTCGCAGGCCAGCAGCGGCCGCAGCAGACAGCGCGCGTCGTCTCTGGCGGGCATGCCGCCAAGCGAGGGCCAGCCCGCACCACGGACAAGCCGCAGGATGATGTCCTCACTGAGATCCTGGCGGTGATGCCCCAGGGCGATAAAATGCGCGTTCCGGGCTATGCGTTCTTCTTCCAGCAGCGCGTAGCGCATGGCGCGCCCGGCTTCTTCCTCGCCCATATGGTGGCTGGCCGCAAAGCCCTTCACATCCACCGTGCGCAGGGTGCAGGGCATGCCAAGGGCCTGACAGACAGCATGCGCATGGGCCGCATCCAGTTCGGCTTCGGGGCGCAGGCCGTGGTTGATGCTCAGGGCTGAAAGGCGCAAGTCCAGGCGCGGAGCCAGAAGGGAGAGCACAAGAGCCAGCGCCGTGGAATCGGCCCCGCCTGAAACGGCCAGCACAAGGCTTGCCCCCTTTGGCAGGGCTAGCTGGCGCAGGCAGAAGCGCTCGACTTCAAGACAAAGGAGCGCGGAGGCGCGGGGAAGGCTTTGCAGGCTTGGTATCTGGTTCATGCTGTGCCCCGGTTGCGGGCCGCAACGGTCTGAGCGGGTGCGCGGCGGTGTGATTGACTTATTGCCCTGCCGGAACGGGCGGCGCAGAGCTGGTCTGACAAAGTGTGCTGCGCGAAGGTACAGATGGCGCGCGCCACACGGGAGGATTCACAGGCTCCGGTAGGGCATGAACGGTTTGGAACGACGCGCAAGCCGGTATTAGGGAAGCACTGACTAAAGAGCCTCTTGGAAACGCGCAGTTGTTTCGTTTGGCAAGGCGCGATCTTTTTTCAAGCAGGAGTGGACTCTTCGACTGTTTCAAAAAAGTGAAACAAGTCCGCCAAACGGTATACATCAGCGTTTCCTCAGGTGGTGATGCCAAGGTCTGTCAGCATCTGCTCCAACCAGGCGATCATGCTGGCGCGCAGTTCGGGGCCGGCATAATGCACGCAATCGCACCGCATGCGGTTCTTGGCTCTTACGAGCAGTTCCATACGCAGGGAGTCTTCTTCAACTTCAAGGCCAAAAACGTGCGGGCCGCAGCTTTTGACATGTTCTTTCTGAACAGGGGAAAGCATTTCCACAGGAGCGGGCAGCCAATAGAGGCCGTCCATACCGGATTCAAGCTCCATATCCTTGAGCGTGGCGGTTATCTTGGCAATTTCTTCGGGCGTGAGGTCATCAATGCCATACCAGCGCATCAGTTTTCCTCCGAATAAATACAGCCTGTTTTGTCAAGGTTGAATATGCGTCGCATAACGCTGATGCGCGGGCCATTGCCCTCCTGCGACATGCCGCCGTGTTTCAGAAACATGATGGGATCGTGATTAAGTTTGCGCACCAGGGAGCTGGCCATGGCCTCCAGTGCGTTGCGGGTGTTGTCGTCCACCGGGCCAAGGCGTTTGAGGGTCTTGGCCAGTTCTTCTTCGGCAATGGCCTGGCTTTTTTTGATGAGGTCAACAATGGTGGGCTGCATATCCAGGCTGGCGAGCCATTTTGAAAAATACGCCACTTCCTCATTGACGATTTCCGTAGCCTTGGCCGCCTCATCGCGGCGGGTGGCCAGGTTTTCTTCCACCACTTCCCTGAGATCGTCGATGTCGTAAAGATAAACATTGTCCAGGCCGTTGACGTCAGGGTCGATGTCGCGGGGTACCGCGATGTCGATGAAGAACATGGGCCTGTTTTTACGGGCCTTGAGCGCAACGCGGATGTCGCGCGCGCGGATGATGGGCTCCTGCGAACCCGTCGAGGTGATGATGATGTCCACATCAAGCAGGTAGTGGGGCATCTGCTCAAAGGGGATGGCGCGGCCATTGAACTGCTTGGCCAGTTCCTGCCCTCGGGCGTGGGTGCGGTTGGCCACAAGGATCTCGTTAATGCCCGACTGAAGCAGATGCATGGCAGCCAGTTCCGCCATTTCACCCGCGCCCACCAGCATGGCCTTGTGTTCCCGCATGTCGCCAAAGATGCGTTTGGCAAGCTCCACGGCGGCGTAGCTGATGGAAACCGCGCTGGAAGCCACCGCCGTTTCAGTACGTACCCTCTTGGCCACGGAAAAAGCCTTGTGCAGCAGCCTGTTGAGTATGACTCCGGTGGCGCGGCTTTTGACGGCCTTGCGGTAGGCGGTTTTCAGCTGGCCGAGGATCTGCGGCTCGCCAAGCACCATCGAATCCAGGCTCGACGCCACTGAAAACAGATGCCGGACGGCTTCAAGGTTTTTATGCACATAGACGTAGGGCCGGAGGTCCTCAACGTCAGTTCCTCTGGCCTTGGCCCAGCTGCACAGTATCTGTTCGGCCATGTCGCCGGTGCCAGCAGCCAGGATTTCCACACGGTTACAGGTAGAAAGTATGACGCTTTCGCTCACTGCGCCGATACATGGCAATGCCCAGTGTTCCTCATCGCAATGGTTGGCCAGGGCGAAGCGTTCGCGCACGTCCACTCCGGCGGTGCGGTGATTCAGGCCCACAAGAAAGATATCACAGTCCATAATTATGCCCGAGTCAGCGCCGGATGAATGCGTGGTGCGTTTCCATTAAGGTATTCACCACAATGATTGAAAAAAGACACAGTATAAAAATGAAAACAGCCAGCTGTGCGGGTTTGCGGCCGCGCCAGCCCTTGGTAAGCCTGTTGTTGAACAGCACGGAAAACAGCAGCCAGATAACAATGCTGATGACTTCCTTGGGATCGCCCGTCACCGTGGCTCCAAAAACAGGCTTGGCCCATATGAGGCCGGAAACGATGCCGAGCGTATACAGGGGATAGGCCACAATGGTGGCAAAGGCGTTGATTTTGTCAAGCATGGCAAGGGCGGGCATGTCCTGCCAGAAGCCCTTCATGTACTGCTTGCTCTTGATGCGGCCCTCAAGAAAAAGAAAAAGGGATCCGGCCGCAAAAGCCAGGGCCATGAGGGCAAGACTGAGAAAGAGCGAAGCTATATGCAGGGCATAAAAGGGCGCTTTGAGGTAGGGCGGCACCTGAACCACAGCCTGAAGATAGGGCGCGGACATGGCAAAGAGCATGAGCCCCAGCGGCGAGGCAAAAATAAGAGAGGCCTCCTGCTTGAACTTGCTCCAGGCGGCAAGGCCGCACAGGACCACAAACCAGGCCATAAGCTGCAGATAGGCGCCAAGGCTCAATCCGTCCGGCAATGACTTGTGAAAGCCCATGGCCAGGCCGATGGTCTGAAAAATGAAGCCAGCGGCGGCAAGGTAACAGCAGGTACGCCGCCAGAAAGGGCTGCGCGCCATCATGCCCGCAATGCCGGACACGCTTGCCAGCCCATAGAGCAGCAGGGTGACGCCGGTTGAAAACTCAGGGGAGATCATAAAGTAACTCCGCTATATGAACGTGCAATTCCGCTGGCAGTTCCGCCAGCAGGCACTGTCGGCAGCTCTCAATATCACCGGCTTCAAGCCACTGCTGAAGCGGGGAGACTGCCAAACTTCGGAACAACTGCGTATTCTGCCCTGTCTCGACGCCCAAGGCAAGAACCAGAGGACGCAACCTGCCCATAAGGGTCGCCATGCGGGCACGGGGGGCCAGCCATTGAGCCAGTTCGTCTTTCCAGCGCCTGGCCAGGGCAGGGCTTGCGCCGCCTGTGGACAGGGCCGCGGCAAGGGGAGCGCAACGGGCCACAGCAGGAACCTGAAAATTTCCTTCTTCCGGCGTGCTGGCGCAGTTGCACAGTACGCCCAGGCTGCGGCACATGGCCGCAATGCGCCGGTTTTCATCCGCATCGCCTGTGGCGGCAAACACCAGGGTTTTACCGCGTATGTCGTCCGCCGTGCAGGTTCGGCGCTCAAAGCGTACACGCTCATCCCGCAGCATATCTTGCAGGGCAGCGTCGTGCGCTGGCGGATCGTTGCGCTCCAGCACCAGAACCAATGCCGGATCGCAGGCCAGAAGGCCAGACAGTTTTCGCTGCCCGACCTGTCCCAGTCCGACCAGCAGGCAATCCAGCCCGTTGAGGCTGAGAAAGAGCGGATACATGGGAGGTTTTGGCGCGAAAGTTTCCATAGGGGGTCCGGTGTGCGTCATGCTGCAAATATACGGAATACCGTATTGTACAGAAGCTGGCGGTTTTTGCAAAGTCCCCCGCGCTTGCTTCCGTTCGCCTATTGCCGTACCTTCCCCATATTGATTGATTTTGGCTGCGGGCGCGGCAATGCCGCTGTTCACTGCAGGGGCAGCCCGGCGACAAATCGGGCGACAAATCGCAAAATCAGGAAGGGGCATGGCGACATTTTTGGTCATTCAGGCGGCACGCTTTGGCGATGTGGTGCAAACCGGGCGCTTGCTGCGCACCCTTGCGCGGCGTGGCCAGGTGCATCTGGCTGTTGATGCTGGCCTGTCTGCCCTTGCGCGCCAGATCTACCCGTTTGCCACAGTGCACGGTCTTGCTTTGCACGGCTGTCAGGAACATGAAATTCTGGAAAAAAATATCCGGGTTCTGGCAGGCTGGCGCGGCATGGAGTTCACTGCCGTATACAATTGCAATTTTTCCGGCCTGACGGCGGCTCTGTGCCGTATGTTCGCGCCAGAGACTGTTGTGGGCTACAGGCCTGCTGCCGAAGGCATATGGCGCTCCCCGTGGGCCAGGATGGCCTTTAAGTTGAGCGGCCAGCGCGTGCTTTCATCGCTGAATCTTGTGGATTTTTGGGGCCATTTCGCCCATGACCCTTTGCCGCCAGCCGAGGTTAATCCCGTGGCCGCCCCTGGCGGGCAGGGGATAGGCGTGGTGCTGGCCGGACGCGAATCCCGCCGTTCTTTGCCTGCGCCCCTGCTGGCTGACGTGGTGCGCACGGCTTTTTCCTCCATGGGTGGGCCAAAAGTGCGCCTGCTTGGCTCCAGTGCGGAAAAAAACGTGGCGCGCAAACTGCAACGGCTGTTGCCGTCCAAGATGCTCGACAGGGTGGAAGACCTCAGCGGCAAAACCGACTGGCCGGGCCTTGTTGACGCGGTCAGCGGGCTGGACGCCCTGATAACGCCGGATACGGGCAGCATGCACCTGGCCGCGCGCCTTGGCGTGCCTGTTCTGGCCTTTTTTCTGTCTTCAGCCTTTGCGCATGAAACAGGGCCGTACGGGCCGGGGCATTTTGTCTGGCAGGCCGAACGGCATTGCGCCCCGTGTCTGGAATCGGCCCCATGCCCATATGACACGGCCTGTCTTGAGCCTTTTCGCAGTCAGGCCCTGCTGCGCTCCTTGACGCTGGCCCTGACCGAAGGAACGGAACGGGCGACTTTGCCCGAAGGTTTGCAGCTGTGGCGCAGCCGCGTGGATTCTCTTGGCACAGTGCTGCATCTTGTGGCCGGGACCGACAGGCATGCGGCCAGACGTGCACAGGTGCGGGAATTTCTGGCCTCATATCTGAATGTGCCCTTTGTGTCGTCAGCAGACGACGCTGAGGGCATGACTATTTCTGGGGAGGCCAATTCTGGTCATGCCTGGCTGTTTGACGAATGGTTGTGCCGTGATACGGATTGGATGCTGCCGCCCGGCAGATACTGCTGATGTGGAGAATATGTTCATGACCTTTGCCCCTCTGAGAATTCTTGTGGTTTTGCCGATGTATGGCGGTTCCTTGCCCATAGGCAGGTACTGCGCACGCGCCCTGGAAGAGATGGGGCACAGCGTGCGGACTTTCGAGGCTCCACTCATGTATCCGGCTTTTACGGGACTGCAGGGGCTTGAGCTGCCTCCGGCCCAGACCGCGCAACTGGAGAATTCCTTTCTTCAGGTTGTGGCCCAGGCCATATGGGCGCAGGTGCAGGCGCAGGAGCCGCATCTGGTTCTGGCCATGGCCCAGGCTCCCATGGGGCGCAGCCTTCTCCAGCGCTTGCGGCGGGCAGGGGTGCGCACGGCCATGTGGTTTGTCGAAGACCATGAGATTTTTCAATACTGGCGCGCCTACGCCCCCCTGTATGATGCCTTTGGCGTTATCCAGAAGCAGCCTTTCCTTGATATGCTGGCCGAGACAGGTCAGACCAACGCGCTCTATCTGCCCATGGCCGCGCATCCGGATTTTCATAAGCCAGTGGCTCTCAGCCCTGAAGAACAGCGGGAGTATGGCGCGGATATCGGGTTTTTGGGTGCTGGCTATCCCAATCGGCGGTTGGCCTTCAGGCCCTTGCTGGGCCGCAATTTCAAAATCTGGGGTTCTGACTGGGAAGGCGAAAATCTGCTGGCCGCGCATGTGCAGCGAGGCGGCGCACGCATCGGGGAAGAGGAAAGCGTAAAAATCTATAATGCCACCAAGGTGAACCTCAATCTGCATTCCAGCCTGCATACCACAGAGCTTGTAAGTCAGGGCGATTTTGTCAATCCGCGCACCTTCGAACTGGCAGCCATGAACGCTTTTCAGCTTGTGGACCAACGCAGTTTGCTGGCTGACCTTTTTGCCCCCGATGAACTGGCGACCTTTTCCACCACTGAAGAGCTGTATGCCAAGCTTGACTATTTTCTCGCGCATCCCGAAGCGCGGAGCGCATATGCCGCAAGGGCGCAACAACGGGTGTTGCGTGAGCACACCTATCAGCAGCGCATGCAGCGCCT